>JAFIEE010000039.1 GCA_020832705.1 Paracoccaceae bacterium | reverse complement strand
TCTACACCAAGACCGGCGTCGGCACCGTCATCGCCGAGGGCAAGGAGCACAAGGACTTCGACGGCGAGACCTATATCCTGGAGCGCGCCATCGTCGCCGACCTGTCCATCGTCAAGGCGTGGAAGGCCGATGACACCGGCAACCTGGTGTTCCGCCGCACGGCGCGCAACTTCAACCCGCCCGCCGCCATGTGCGGGCGTATCTGCGTGGCCGAGGTCGAGGAGATCGTTCCGCGCGGCAGCCTGGACCCCGACCATATCCACCTGCCCGGCATCTATGTGCATCGCCTGATCCAGGGCGCGCACGAGAAGCGGATCGAACAGCGCACCGTGCGCGCAGCCTGAGGGAGACAGGAAACATGCCCTGGGACCGCAACCAGATGGCGGCACGCGCCGCACAGGAACTTCAGGACGGGATGTATGTGAACCTTGGCATCGGCATTCCGACGCTGGTGGCCAACTACATCCCCGAAGGCGTGACCGTCACGCTGCAATCGGAAAACGGAATGCTGGGCATCGGCCCCTTCCCGACCGAAGATGAAATCGACCCCGACCTGATCAACGCCGGGAAACAGACCGTCACGGCGCTGCCGCATACGTCCTATTTCGACAGCGCCACCAGCTTCGGCATGATTCGCGGCGGCAAGATCGCCATGGCGATCCTGGGCGCGATGGAAGTGGCCGAAAACGGCGATATCGCCAACTGGATGATCCCCGGCAAGCTGGTCAAGGGGATGGGCGGCGCCATGGACCTGGTGGCCGGGGTCAAGAAGATCGTGGTGGTCATGGATCACACCAACAAGGCCGGTGAGTCGAAGCTGCTGAAATCCTGCACCCTGCCGCTGACGGGGCAGGGCGTGGTCAACCGGATCATCACCAATCTGGGCGTTCTGGACGTGGTCGCGGGCGGGCTCAAGATCGTCGAGACCGCCGAGGGCGTGACCGAGGACGAGATCCGCGCAAAGACCGAAGCCACGATCGTCAACTGACGCCCGCGGCGCGCCCGCGCGTCCCCGGGGCTGTCACGGCCCGCCATTCCGTTTTCACCGGTGCCGCCAGCGGCGGCACCGGAGCGCCCGCAAGGCGCGCGGGGGCGGGTGGGTGGGTGCGGCTTGCGGGCGCTGTTCTTCCCGCCCGCGCAAAACCCTAACCTGCCTGACCGATCCGGAACACACAGGGATCGGTGGGCAATTCCGGTGGTGTGACGCACAATCCCCGCGCCACCGACCAGGCGGCCAGCACCTTGGGCACATAATCGCGCGTTTCCGCGAAGGGCGGCACGCCATCGTTGCGGCGCACCGCGCCCTCCCCCGCATTGTATCCCGCCAGCGCCAGCACCACATCGCGGTCGAAATGCCGGATCAGCCAGTCCAGATAGGCCACCCCGCCGCGAATGTTCTGGGTGGCGTCGAAACTGTCCTCGACCCCGAAGCGCGCCGCCGTGGCCGGAATGAGCTGCATCAGCCCCTCGGCCCCGGCATGGCTGACGGCATTCCCGCGCCCGGCCGATTCGACCGCGATGACCGCCAGCACCAGCGCGGGCGATACCTCGGTGCCGACGGTGGCGCGCAGGATCGTGGACCCATGCGCCTGGGCGATGTCCTGCAGGTGCTGGATGCGTGGCGCGCGCACCGGCGTGCCGCCGGGTGACGGGTCGGCCAGCGCGGCCATGGCAGACAGAAAACGCCCCGATGTTGCGCCCAGCGCCGTGGGCACCCGGTCCCAGAACCAGCCGTGCTGGGCGCCGCTGCCCGTGCCCGGATGCCCGGGCGCCGGAGCGCCGGGGGTGATGATCTCGGGCACGCGCGGGACCATGGCCAGCCGCCGCGCCTGCTCTTCGGGGTCGATCTGCACGGTGATCCGGCGCGCTCCGGGGCCGGTCGGCGGCTCGGTGGGCACCGCGATGCGGCGGAAGGTGAAATCCTCGAACGGCGGCGGCGTTTGCGCAGGGGCGGTATCGGGGGCGGTATCGGGGGCGGTATCGGGGGCGGTATCCGCCGAAGGGTCCACGGATGGCTCGGACCGGGCGAGGCCGGGCGCGGCCAGCACCCACCCGGCCGCCATCATCGCGGCGACGAATCGCTTACGGAAATGCATGGGCACGCCTGCCGATAACTGCTCGGTTCATTATTTCTTTGGCCAAAGGTGCCAGAAATCCCCGTAACGGGCCAGTGTTTTCGCGAATCTGCCGCGCCGCCTGCCCGCGCGCGCGCTGACGGTCACCGATGCTCGGCGGCCGTTTGGTGCCGTTTCCCGTCCAATCCCGCCCTGCCGCGCGTGCCGTTTCCGGCGCGTGGACATGCCGCCCATTCGGCACAGACAAAATCCGAAAAGGCACGAATCATGCCCCAATCTCGTCACCATTGGGGGGCCATATGGGCTCAGCCAAGCGGGCAACCCGGACAGACACACCGGCCCCGAAGCGGCTGAGCAGAAACGTTCACACACTGGAGACCAAGACATGAAACTGTTCGCAATGATCGAGAACTTCCGCAACGACGAATCGGGTGCCGTGACCGTCGACTGGGTCGTGCTGACCGCCGCCATCGTGGGCCTGGGCATCGCCGTTGTGGCGTCCGTGCGCTCGGGGACGGAAACCGTTGCCGGCCAGATCGACGACTCGCTGAGCTCGGCCACGATCAGCAACCTCGGCGACCTGAGCGCAGAGTTCGACTGATCGGCACCGCCGACAGCCAAGCAGAGTTCAGCCGCTTGACGCGGCTGAACTTCGTTCAGGCGCCGCGCCACCCCAATGTGCGACCCTGCGGGGCGGATCACACGCCTGTTCAGAACCATCATTGATGCCAATGGGGATTTTCAGACATGACCCGCCACTCTCTTGTGCAAGATTTCCTGGCCGACGAGAGCGGCGCAGTCACGGTTGACTGGGTGGTCTTGACCGCCGCGATCTGCACGCTGGGTGCAATCGTCGTATTCACCATTTCCTCGGGCGTGATGACCGTGGCCGATGCGTCCGGCGATTCGCTTGGCACCGCGGAACTGGCGCCGGTCGGCCACCACGGCCGCTTCGACTGAGGCGCCCTCCGCTGCGGACGCAAACGCGCCGCCCCGTCGCGCCGTGACCGCCGCGAGGGTCGCGCGCCGCGGCGCGTGCCACACGGGCCCGACCGCGCTGACACGCGAATGCCGGGCTCCGTCCACAATCCTGCCTCAAACGGCGGCGATGCTGGGCACAGTTCTCATCATGACGCACGCGGCGCCGCTGGCGCCCGCTGCCCTGGGGAAAGGACCCTGACCATGCGCTCGATCTTTGCCGTTGTCCTTCTGGCCGGCGTGGCCCTTGCCGGTTTCGCCGTCTACATGACCCAGGACTATATCGCCGGAATGCAGCGTGAACTGGCTGCGGCGCGCGCCAGTCAGGGCAATGCGGTCGAAATGGGTCAGATCGTCCTTGCCCAGCGCAACCTGCGCTATGGCGAACGGCTGGAGGCCGATGCGCTGATCGAGGCGCCGTGGCCGGTCTATGCGCTGCCCCAGGACGCCTTCACACGGATCGAGGATCTGATCTCCGACGACGGTCGCCCGCGGGTGGTCCTGCGCGCCATGGACGCGCGCGAGCCGATCTTTCCCTCCAAGGTCAGCGCACCGGGCGCCGATGCCGGCATCACCGCAAAACTGACCCGCGGCATGCGTGCCTTCACCATCCAGGTCAATGTCACCACCGGCGTTTCGGGGTTCCTGCGCCCCGGCGACCATGTCGATGTGTTCTGGACCGGACGCAGCGCGAATGGCGAGATCACCCGCCTGATCGATTCCCAGCTGCGGCTGATCGCCGTGGACCAGAGCGCCGACATGGACCGCCGCAACGCCGTGGCCGTGGCCCGCAACGTGACGGTAGAGGCCACGCCGCAGCAGGTCGCCGCGCTGGCACAGGCGCAAAGCACCGGCAGGTTGTCGCTGGCGCTTGTCGGAATGGACGATGACACCTCCGAATTCGTCGAGATCGACCAGCGCCGTCTGCTGGGCATCGAGGAACAGCAGGAGGCCGCCCCGGTGGAAGCCCCGCAGGCATGCCACATCCGCACGCGGCGCGGCAACGAAGTGGTCAAGATCGAAATCCCCTGCACGAACTGACGGCAACCCGGCGCGGCAAGGCGCGTTTCACGCACCGCGCCGTGCCGGGCGTTGCAGATTGGCCGCAGGGGGAGCACCATATCAGGTGGCCGGATGTATGAAAGATGGCAGCATCTAGCTGCATGCTTCCCTTTTCAGCACGAAGAACGCCGCGCAACCAACTGACGATTGAAAAAAATTCCGAAATGGCGCACAATCGGTCCAAGCGGGCGAATACAGACCCGTAATCGATGTCGTGATCACCAGAGGCAGGGTCACATGCAGATCAGAAAATTTCTGGCGGCTGTCATGATCGGCGGCGCCATATTCGGGCAGGCTCCGGTTCCGGCGCAGGCCGAGGTGCTGCGCGTGCTCAACGGGCAGGCGTCCTCATCGCTCAACGTGCCGATGAACCGCGCGGTTGTCGTGGAAAGCGACACGCCGTTTGCCGAACTGTCGATTGCCAACCCCGGTATCGCGGACATCTCCACCCTGTCGGACCGGTCGATCTATGTGCTGGGCAAGACCCCGGGGCGGACCACGCTGACCATCCTGAACAGCGAGGGGCGGCTGATCTCCAATGTCGAGGTGCGCGTCACCCCGGACGTGACCGAATTCCGCGAGCGCCTGCGCCAGATCCTGCCCAACGAACCGATCGAGGTGCGCACCGCCAATGACGGGATCGTGCTGTCGGGGCTGGTCTCGTCGATCACCAAGATGGACGCGGCGCTGCAACTGGCGCAGCGCTATGCGCCGGAGCGGGTGTCCAACCTGATGTCGGTGGGCGGCACACAGCAGGTCATGCTGAAGGTGCGCTTCTCCGAAATGCAGCGCGACGTGGGCAAGAACCTCGGGGTCAGCTTCGTCGCCGCGGGCAGCCGCGCGGCGCTGGGAACCGGCGTGTTTTCGGACGGCGCCACCGCAGCGGCCGCGCTTGCAGGCGAAGGCTTTACTTCGGCCACGCCGCGCCAGGGCGCGTTCGGCGCCCGCTTCGGTGGTGGCGGCTTTGCCGCGCAGGTGCTGCTGGAAGCGCTGGAAACCCAGGGCATGGCCCGCACGCTGGCCGAACCGAACCTGACTGCGCTGTCCGGCCAGCGCGCCAATTTCCTTGCCGGCGGCGAGTTCCCGATCCCGGTCGTGGACGAGGACGGGCGCGTTGCCATCGACTACAAACCCTTTGGCGTGGAACTGGAATTCACCCCGCGGGTGCTCGACAACAACGTGATCAACCTGGAACTGAAGGCAGCGGTGAGCGGGATCGACGGCGCTGCGTCGGTGACGCAGAGCGGCGTGCCGGTGCAGGCGTTCCGCCGCCGCGAGACCCAGACCACGGTCGAATTGCGCGACGGCGAAAGCTTCGCCATCGCCGGGCTTCTGGAAGATGACTTCCGCGCCTCGGCCCGGCAGGTGCCGTGGCTGGGCGATATTCCGATCCTCGGCGCGCTGTTCCGCAGTTCCGAATACAACCGCAACCAGACCGAGCTGGTGATCATCATCACCGCGCATCTGGTCACGCCGACGCGGGGCGAGGCGCTGATGCTGCCCACCGACCGCGTGCGCCCGCCCAGCGAGGCCGACCTGTTCCTGCGCGGCAATGTCACCGCGCGCACGGGCGGCGGCGCGGCCTCCGAAGTCGCGCGCCAGGATTTCGCCAGCCCCTACGGCTACGTGATGGATTGATTCGCAACCAGGGTGCAGCCGCCCGCGGCCGGTCCGGGCCTTCCAGCGCAACGAGGGTGACCATGTCGATATCACGCCGCTATTTCCTCGCCGGGGCCTCGATGGCCGCACTTTCGGCCTGCGTCGGACCTGAATTCGAGGCCGGGCGCGAGGTGGACGAAGGCAGCTTCGGCAACCCGTCGATGAACAATCACCTGGTCCAGACCGGGCAGATCGACGCCGGGCGTGCCCTGCGGGAACGGTTCGCCCGCGAAGTGCCCAGCATGGTGAATTTCGCCTTCGACAGCGCCCATCTGGACGCCGAGGCGCGCGCGATCCTGCGGCGTCAGGCGCACTGGATCCGGCAGTTCCCGGAAATCCGGTTCCGGGTCTATGGCCATACCGATCTGGTGGGCAGCGATGCCTACAACCATCGGCTTGGCATGCGGCGGGCGCAGGCCGTGGTCAGCTACCTGGTGCAGAACGGGGTCGATCGCCGCCGGCTCGAGGGTGTGGTGTCGCACGGGCGCACCCGCCCGGTGATCATGACCACCCAGCCGGAGCGCGCGAATCGCCGCACCGTGACCGAGGTGACAGGCTTCATGCAGCGCCATCCGACGGTGATGAACGGGCGCTATGCGGAAATCGTGCACCGCGAGTATGTCGGCAGCGCAACCCGCGTTCACGGGCAGGTTGTCGGCGTCGATTGAGTTTCCGTTAGCTTTTCCCTGTCAGTCTGCACATCGCGGGGTCAATCGCGGGGTCGCGGCTGCGTGCAGTGTGTTGCCGTGACCGCGCGGCACGGCGGCAGAATGCTGTCCGGGTGCCTGCGGCGCGTGACCGTGGGGCCGCGGCACGCACCGCGCGACAAGCCATCGCCCCTTTGTGGCGCGCATGGCGCAAATGGCCGAAGAATCGGAACTTTTCGGCCCAATTGTCGACAAGATTTCGGGTGACCTTGTGCATTGGCGGAACCTGCGCCCGCCCCCGTTCGGGACGGTGTGCGCAGGGTCCTCGCGCCCGCCGCGATTTGCCGCGTTCGGGCCCTGAGTGGAGAGATTGGTCGATGTCGGGTGCAGCAGCAGCGATACAGGACGAAGCGCAGGTCCGTGCCTGTACGGTTTCGCGCGACGTGCAGAATTTCGATCTCCTGATCGAGGATATGGAAACCGAATACGGCGAAGCCTGGGGCGATCTGAATTTCGTGCAGGGGCTGCAATACCTGGACCAGCCCGCCGCCGAATCGCTGGAAATGCTGGCCATCGCCCTTGATGACGCCGACGAGCCGAACCTGCCGCAGATCAAGGCGCTGATCCAGCGCGCGTGCGAGATGAACATCCGCGTGCTGCTCATCGCCGAGGCCCTGTCGCCGATCCTGCTGCACCAGTTGCTGCGCCTGGGGGCGGATGACTTCGTGCCCTATCCGCTGCCCGAGGGTGCGCTGCACGAGGCCATCGAGCGCCTGCAGGCGCCGCCCCCCGAATTCATGCAGCCCGCACAGGCGACCGGCGGGGCAGGCAGCAAGCAAGGCGCCGTGCTGGGCATCCAGGCGCTGGCGGGCGGGGTCGGGGCGACCACGCTGGCGGTCAACCTGGGCTGGGAGCTTTCCAAACTGACCGAGGATTCGGATCTGAAGGTCTGCATCCTCGATTTCGACCTGCAGGGCGGGTCGGTCTCGACCTATCTGGACCTTGCGCGGACGGAACGGGTCTACGAGTTGCTGTCCAGCACCGCGACGATGGACCGCGATGCGTTCCACCAGACGCTGCAGAAGGCCAACGACCGGCTGTCGGTGCTGACGGCGCCGGCGGACATGCTGCCGCTTGACCTGCTGGGACCGGAAGAGATCGGTCGCGTGGTGAACATGGCGCGCAGCAACTTCGATTTCGTCATCGTCGACATGCCGCGCAGCATCGTGCAGTGGACCGAAACGGTGATGAGCGCATCGACGATCTATTTCGCGCTTCTGGATCTGGACATGCGCTCGGCACAGAACGCGCTGCGGCTGATCCGGGCGCTCAAGGCCGACGACCTGCCGGTGGAAAAGCTGCGTTTCGCGCTGTCGCGCGCGCCCAAGTTCACCGACCTGTCCGGCAAATCCCGCGCCAAGCGCATGGCCGAAAGCCTGGGGATTTCCATCGGGGTAAACCTGCCCGACGGCGGCAGCCAGGTGCGCGAGGCCAATGACCACGGCCTGCCGCTGGCCGAATTCGCGGCCAAGAACCCGCTGCTCAAGGAAATCCGCAAGCTGGCCGAATCGCTGCACCAGATCGAGGCATCCGCCACCGCCGGTGCCGACTGAGGGAGATGACCACCCATGTTCGCACGCTACCGCAAGCCCGAGGCATCGCCCGTTTCCAAGGCCCACGCCGTGCCGCCGCTGCCGGACGCGGCAACGCTGCCGACCGCGCCGAAGGCCGCGCCCGAGGGGATGCGCCCGCGCAAGGCCAGTGCCCCGGCGCGGGCTGAAGCCAGCGACAAGGAGCTGCAGCGCAAGCGCAAGCTGGATCAGGTCAAGAGCGAGCTGCACAAGCGCCTGCTGGAGAACCTGAATCTTGCGGCGCTGGAAACCGCGAGCGAGGCCGAACTGCGCACCGAAATCTCGTCCATCGCCGCCGAGGCATTGGGCGAGATGAACGTGGTGCTGAACACCGAAGAGCGCGCGACCCTGACGCAGGACCTGTATTTCGAGGTCATGGGCCTGGGTCCGCTGGAGCCGCTGCTCAAGGATGACAGCATCAACGACATTCTGATCAACGGCCCGCACCGGATCTTCATCGAACGCGCGGGCAAGCTGCAACTGTCCGATGTGACCTTCCGTGACGAACGGCACCTGCTGCGGATCATCGACAAGATCGTGTCCGCCGTCGGCCGCCGCGTGGACGAATCGAACCCCTATGTGGACGCGCGCCTGGCGGACGGGTCGCGCTTCAACGCCATGGTCCCGCCCGTCGCGGTGGACGGCTCGCTGGTTTCGATCCGCAAGTTCAAGAAGGAAAAGCTCAGCGTCGACGACCTGGTCCGCTTCGGCGCCTTTTCCGACGAGATGGCGATGTATCTGGAAGCCGCGGTCGCCACGCGGCTGAATGTCATCGTCTCGGGCGGGACCGGCTCGGGCAAGACGACCACGCTCAACGCGCTGTCCAGCTTCATCGACAATTCCGAACGCATCCTGACGATCGAGGACACCGCCGAACTGCAACTGCAGCAGGAACACGTCGGCCGCATGGAAAGCCGCCCCGCCAACGTCGAGGGCAAGGGCGCCGTGACCCAGCGCGACTGTCTGAAGAACGCGCTGCGGATGCGCCCGGACCGGATCATCGTCGGCGAAACCCGGGGCGAGGAAGTGATCGACATGTTGCAGGCCATGAACACCGGCCATGACGGGTCGATGACCACGATCCACGCCAACAGCGCGCGCGACGCCGTCAGCCGTCTGGAAAACATGATCGCCATGGCCGGGATCGAGATGCCGCTCAAGGCCATGCGCGCGCAGATCGGTTCGGCCGTCAACCTGATCGTGCAGGCCAGCCGGTTGCAGGACGGCTCGCGCCGGATGACATCGATCACCGAGGTCACGGGCATGGAGGGCGAGATCATCACCCTGCAGGAAGTGTTCCGCTACGAACGCACCGGGATCGAACCCGATGGCACCATCCTGGGCCATTTCACCGGCACCGGGCTGCGTTCGCACTATTCCGACCGGTTCAAGCGCTGGGGCTACGACCTGCCGGCCAGCATCTACGAGGAAGTCCGGAGTTAACCCGCCATGGAATTTTCGATCAACCCACTGATCTACCTTGCGATCTTCGGCGCTGTCCTGTTGATGGTCGAAGGCGTCTACCTGCTTGCCTTCGGCAAGTCGATCCGGCTTGGCGGGCGCATGAACCGCAGGCTGGAGATGATCGAAAAGGGCAAGTCCCGCAATGACGTGCTGGAGCAGTTGCGCAAGGAACTGAACCAGCACATGTCCAGCAACGGAATCCCGCTCTACGGGCTGCTGGCGGACAAGGCGCGCAAGGCGAATATCGCCTTTTCGCCGCGCGTGCTGGTGCTGCTCATGGCTGCACTCAGCGGTTTCGCCTTTGCCGCGATCAGCGCGATGACCGAAGCCGAACCGGCGGTGGCCGGACTGCTCGCCGTGACCTTCGGGGTTGGCGGCGTCTATTTCTGGGTCGCGCACAAGGCCAAGAAGCGCCTGTCGATGATCGAGGAACAACTGCCCGATGCGATCGAACTGATCGTGCGGGGCCTGCGCGTGGGGCATCCGTTCGCCTCGGCGCTGGGCAATGCCGCCAAGGAAATCCCCGACCCGCTGGGCACCGAGTTCGGCATGATCGCGGACGAGGCCGCCTATGGCCGCGACGTGTCCGAGGCACTGGGCGAATTCGCCGAACGGGTGGACATGCAGGACCTGCGCTTCCTGTCGGTGGCAGTGGCAATCCAGATGAAATCGGGGGGCAACCTGGCCGAAATCCTCGAAGGGTTGTGCAAGGTGGTGCGCGCCCGCTTCAAGCTCTTCCGCAAGGTCCGCGCCATCACCGCCGAGGCCAAGTGGTCCGGCATGTTCCTGTCCGGCTTTCCCATCGTCGCCATGATCATGATCACGCTGATCAAGCCGGACTATTACGACGAGGTGAAGGAACACGAGATGTTCATCCCCGTCGCGCTGATCGTCTTCGCCTTCCTGGCGGTGAACATCCTCTACATGCGCAAGATGGTTGACATCAAAGTCTGATCCGAAGGGACCCCGTCATGTTCGATACCCTGATCGCCCTGATGCAGGAACAGCTTGGCCCGCTTGGTCCCCTGATCGCCATGGGGGTGCTGGGGGTCTCGCTGATCGTGCTGACGCTGGCGCTGATGCCCGCGCAGCGCCGTGACCCGCTGGATCGTCTGCGCGCGGAAGCCGACAGCAGGGCGGCGGGCCAGACCGCGCAAGGGCAGTCCATGCGCCGGGACAAGACCTCGCGCCACAGCAAGAAGCTGGAAAAATACGCCGCCTTCCTCGAGCCGACGGACGAAAAGGAAATGTCCGACGCCCGGCTGAAGATGGTCCAGGCCGGGTATTACAGCAAGACGGCGGTGCGCGACCTTGCGGCGGTGCAGTTCATCCTGTCGGTGGTGTTCCTGCTGGCGGGGATCGCGCTGGCCTTTCTTGTGGTCGACCCTGACCAGGAAAGCCCGGTCATGATGGCCGTCACCATCCTCGGTCCCACGCTTCTGGGCTATTACGGCCCGCGCATGTGGGTCGAGAACCGGCGCTCCGCCCGTCAGGAAGAGATCGTCATGGGGTTCCCGGATGCGCTGGACATGCTGCTGATCTGCGTGGAGGCCGGGCAATCGCTGGACCAGTCCATCCAGCGCGTCGGCAAGGAAATCCATCGCGGCTATCCGGCACTGGGCGAGGAGCTGGAAACCGTCAGCCACGAGATCCGCGCCGGCAAGGACCGTGCCGACGTGCTGCGCGACATGGGCAAGCGCTGCGGGGTGCGCGACATCGACAGCTTTGTCACCGTGATGATCCAGTCGGCGACCTTCGGCACCTCGATCGGCGATGCGCTGCGCGTCTTTGCCGATGACATGCGCGACAAGCGCGTGATGCGGGCCGAGGAGAAGGCCAACGTCTTGCCTACCAAGCTGACCTTGGGCACAATGCTGTTCACGGTGCCGCCCCTGCTGATCATCCTGATCGGCCCGTCCGTTGTCGGTATCTCGACGGTGCTGGGGGGAAGCTTTGGGGGAGGTTGATGGCGCGCCACGTCGCGGCCCTGAGCATAGCCGCCTTTTGCGCCGCCGCCTGCGCGCCTTCGGCACCCGGGTCGGACTGGGGTTTCACCGGCCCGGCCGCCCCGGCGGGAACGCCGCAGGTGCGCGATGCCGTCGACGGGCTGGAGGTCGGCCACCGGCTCATGGCTGCGGGCGAATACGAACTTGCTCTGCGCGCCTATTTCCGCAGCGCCGCCACCGATGGCGTGAATGTCGACGTGCTTTCGGCGGTGGGGTCGGCCAACCTGCGGCTGGGCCGGCTGGGCCAGGCCGAACAGATGCTGCGCCGCGCGCTGGAAGCCGATGAAACCTTTGTCCCGGCGCTCAACAACCTTGGCGTGGTGCTGGCCGAACAGGGCCGATGGGCCGAAGCCGCGCATTATTTCCGCGCGGCCTTTGCCCAGGACAGTGGCCGCTCCGACGACATCCGGGAAAATTTGCGCCGCGCTATCGCAAAATCGGCGGAAACCGGGTATCCTGCGCCCGAGGAAAGCGGTTTTTCTCTGGTGCGGCGCGGAACGGGTCAATACCTGCTGCTGTCCACACCCTGAGGCCGAGCAGATAAAGGACGCAAAAATGCGCCACAGGATCCTGGTGCCGCTGCTGGCAGGCGGCAGCCTTGTGCTTGCCGGTTGCGGTGGCAACCGTCATGACGAAGTCAGCCGCGCCATCGACAGTGTTGCGGCGATCGATCAGGAAAACATGCAGGAAATCATGCTCGCCGCGGCCGACCCGGCCGAGGCGGTGACCTATTTCACCGGCGCGGTGGAACGCAACCCCGGGTCGATCTCGGCGCATCGCGGGCTGGCCCGGTCACTGGTGCGCGCGCGCCAGCCCGCCGAGGCCGTGACCATCTGGCGCAAGGTGGTCGAAATGCCCGAGACCACCCTCGAAGACCGCGTCATGCTGGCCGATGCGCTCTTGCGCGACAACCGCTGGGATCAGGCCGAGGCCACGCTGAACAGCATCCCCCCCACGCACGAGACCTTTGACCGCTACCGGCTGGAGGCGATGATCGCCGACAACCGCAAGCAATGGGACAAGGCGGATCATTTCTATGAAACCGCCATCGGACTGACCGCGCGCCCGGCCGGGGTCTTCAACAACTGGGGGTTTTCCAAGCTGACCCGCGGCGAACCGCGCGAGGCCGAGCGCCTGTTCACCCAGGCGCTGCGCCATGATCCGACGCTCTTCACCGCCAAGACCAACCTGGTGCTGGCCCGCGCGGCCCGGCGCCAGTATGCGCTGCCGCTGGTGGACATGACCCAGACCGAGCGCGCGCACCTTCTGCACGCCATGGCGATTGCCGCGATCCGGCAGGGCGACGAGAGCATCGGCCGCGGGCTGCTGGTCGAGGCGATCGACACCCATCCGCAGCATTTCGAGGAAGCGGTCCGCGCCCTGCGCGCGCTCGAGGGCAATGTGAGGGCCGGATGAGCACGCATCTGTCGGCACAGGCAGCGCTGTGGTTCCTGCCCTTCGTTCTGCCCATCGCGCTCTGGGTCGCCTTCAGCGACATGAAGTGGATGAAGATCCAGAACAAGGCCGTTCTGGCGCTGACGGCGGTCTATCTGCTGGTGGGTTTCCTGGCGCTGCCGATGAACCTGTGGCTCTGGGGCTGGCTGCATCTGGGCGTGGTGCTGGTGATCGGCTTCGTGCTCAGCCTGACCGGCATGATCGGCGCGGGCGATGCCAAGTTCGCCGCCGCGATGGCGCCGTTCATCGCGCTGGGGGATCTGAGCCTGTTTCTGCCGCTGCTGGGCGCCGTGGCGCTGATGGCGCTGATGGCGCACCGGATCGCGCGGCGGGTTCCGGCCGTGCGCCGTGCCGCGCCGGGCTGGGAAAGCTGGGAACGGCGCGAGTTTCCCATGGGCCTGGCCCTGGGACCGGCGCTGCTGTTCTACCTGATCATCGCCGCAGTCTACGGGGGCTGACCAACCTGCAAGCGTTTACCGGATCGATACCTATGTTGCGCAACCCTGTTGACCCCTGACCGAGGCAGGAAGGAGGCACCGTGAACCGACCCGTCGCCGACATCACCGCTCCGCCGACCCCGAAGCACCTCGAGGATACGGGGCTTCCCTACGTGCTTATGCGCGACATCGTGCTCAAGACGATGTTCCGCACCTCGCTCACCAAACTGACAGAGATCGCGCGCCGGATCTGCCTGCCGATCCCACAGACGCTGGAACTGATCGATTTCGCGCGCCAGGACAAGCTTATCGAGGCATTGGGCACAATCAGTGCAAGCGCCAGTTCCGAAATCGGCTTCCAGTTGACCGATACCGGCAAGGCGCGCGCGCTCGATGCGCTGGGCCAGTCCGAATATTACGGCGCCATGCCTGTGCCGCTGGAACAGTATCAGGAACAGATCAAGCGCCAGTCGATCCGCAACATCCAGATCACGCGGCGGCAGTTGAAGATCGCCATGGGCGACCTGATCCTGCCCCCCGACCTGATGGATACGCTGGGTCCCGCCGTCAGCGCCGGGCGTTCGGTGCTGCTCTATGGCCCGCCGGGCAACGGCAAATCGTCCATCGCCAACGGTATCCGCGCCGCGCTGGGCGACAATATCTACGTGCCGCGCGCGGTGCTGCTGGGCGGGCAGATCATTAGCGTCTATGACCCGACCGTGCACCGCAAGGTGCGCGATTCCGAGGACAACCCCTCGCTCCTGCGCCAGACCGGCAACCGCTTCGACAACCGCTATGTCCATTGCGAACGCCCCACCGTCATCACCGGGGGCGAACTGACCCTGTCGATGCTGGATCTTACCTATGACACGGTGGCGCGCACCTATCAGGCGCCGCTGCAGTTCAAGGCCATGGGCGGGGTGTTCATCATCGACGACCTTGGCCGGCAGGAGGAATCGCCGCAGGCGCTGATCAACCGCTGGATCGTGCCGATGGAGATGTATTACGACATCCTGTCCCTGAATTCGGGCGAAAAGATCATCGTGCCCTTCGACACGCTGATCATCTTCTCCACCAATTTCCACCCGAACGAGATCTTCGACCAGGCGGCGCTGCGGCGCATCTTCTTCAAGATCAAGATCGACGGGCCGGGCCAGCAGGATTTCCTGCGCATCTTCTCGCTGGTGGCACGCAAACGCGGGATGCCCCTGGACGAGGACACCCTGATCCACCTGCTGCAGAAGCGTTACCCCGAGATCAACAACGTCTATGCCAATTATCAGCCGGTGTTCCTGATCGACCAGATGATCGCCATGTGCGAGTTCGAGGGGATTGCGCCGCAGATGACGCCCGAACTTATCGACCGCGCCTGGCAGAACATGTTCGTGCGGGACGAACACATTACCAAATAGCCCGGGCGCGGGCGCCGTGCCTCGGCGATAGTGCCTCAGCGATAGACGTGATCCTTTGCGGGGAAGCTGCGCGCGCGCACCTCTTCGGCGTAATCGGATACCGCGTGTTCGATCGCAGGGCCCAGATCGCCGTATTTCTTGACGAATTTCGGCACCCAGGGGTTCAGCCCCAGCATGTCCTCCAGCACCAGGATCTGCCCGTCGCAATTGACCGAGGCGCCGATGCCGATGGTGGGAATCTCCACCGCCGCGGTGATCTTGTCGGCCAGCGGTTCCACCACGCCCTCGACCACCAGCGCAAAGGCGCCGGCCTCGGCCACGGCGCGGGCATCGTCGATGTGGCTTTGCCAACTGTCTTCATCCCGGCCCTGGGTCTTGAACCCGCCCATGACGTGGCTGGACTGCGGGGTGAGCCCGACATGCCCCATCACCGGAATGCCGCGCTCGGTCAGGAAGCGGATGGTTTCGGCCATGCGCGCGCCGCCTTCCAGCTTGACCGCGCCGCACTGGGTTTCCTTCATCACCTTGGCGGCGTTGCGAAACGCCATGTTCGGGCTTTCCTCATAGGTGCCGAAGGGCATGTCCACGACGATCAGCGCCCGGCTGGTGCCGCGGACCACGGCGCGGCCATGCATGATCATCAACTCCAGCGGCACGCCGATGGTGCTGTCCATCCCGTGCATGACCATGCCCAGACTGTCGCCCACCAGGATGAAATCGGCGTGCTTGTCGACGATCGCCGCGGTGTGCGCATGATAGGACGTGAGCGAGACGATGGGCGCGCCGCCCTTGCGGGCGCGGATCTGCGGAACCGTGGTGCGGCGGACGGGGGCTTGGGTGCTCATGGGGTTTCCTCCTTGGAGTCTGGGCGGACGACGCGGTTGTCGATCAGCAGGACCTGTCCGAAACGCACCGCCAGCAGCAGCACCGCCGGGCGGGTCAACGGCCCCGACAGCGCGGCCAGCGTTTCGGCATCGCGGATATCGACCGATTGCACATCGGCGCGCGGCTCGGCCTCCAGCCGGGCGCGGACATGCGAGCGGATGCGCGCGGCGGTGACCCCGTCGCGCGCCAGTGCCTCGGCTTCGCTCAGCGCCGCGTTCAGCACCGGCGCGGCGGCGCGATCCGCCGGCGTCAGCCGCACGTTGCGCGAGGACAGCGCCAACCCGTCGGCTTCGCGCACCGTGGGCACGCCGATCACATCGACCGGGAAATCCAGATCGCGCACCATGGTGCGGATGACGGCAAGCTGCTGATAGTCCTTTTCGCCGAAGCAGGCGGCATCGGGCTGGATGATGTTGAAGAGCTTGGTGACCACGGTGGCCACGCCCCGGAAATGCCCCGGGCGCAGCTTGCCGATCAGGATACCCGCCAGTTCGGTGGGCTCGACCACGGTCTGGGCGCCGGGGGCGTAGACCTCGGCGGCCTCGGGGAGGAACAGCGCATCCACCCCGGCGGCGTCCAGCATCGCCGTGTCGCGCGCCGGATCGCGGGGATAGGTGGCCAGATCCTCGCCCGGGCCGAACTGGGTCGGATTGACAAAGATCGAGGCAATCACGCGGCCCTGCGGCCCGGCGGCTTCGCGGGCGCGCGCGACCAGCGCCATATGGCCCGCGTGCAGATAGCCCATGGTCGGCACCAGCACCACGCGGCGCCCGGCGCCGCGCCAGTCGCGCACACAGGCGCGGATCGCAGCCTTGGTGGTGCAGATGTCCATCGCCGCGCGCCCCCTTTTCGCTGCCCGCGTTTCTAGCCCCCGGCCCGCGAATGGGCAAGCGGGGTGCCGGGGACCAGGAGAGGCTCCCGCCCGTCTTCGCCCCTTGCAGGGCTCATCCCGTTGGGCCGGGCGCGCGCTGCGCGCGCGCGGCAACGCGCGGTCGTGCGGAGCGCCGGGCAGGATCGACTTGCCGGGTCAGTTGCCGTGTGCGATGACCCGGAGCGAAAGCAGGATGGGGGGCACATGGACCGCGCGCAGATCGTGCACGAGAATTTCCTGCGCCGCGTGGCAGCGGACGACCTGCCACCAGGGCGCCCGCCTGCCGGGCCGCTGGGCGCGCCGGATGCGGTCCGCCTGTTCCGGGCGGGGTGCCTGAGCCGGGCGCTGGACCGCAAGAGCCGCACCATGCAGAAGGCGGGCACGGGGTTCTACACCATCGGGTCATCGGGGCACGAAGGGCTGGCCGCCGTGGCCCATGCGCTGCGGCCCACGGACATGGCGTTCCTGCACTACCGCGACGCGGCCTTCCAGATCGCGCGCGCCGATCAGGTGCCGGGGCAGACCATCGCCTGGGACATGGCGCTGAGCTTCGCCTGTTCGACCGAAGACCCGACCTCGGGCGGGCGGCACAAGGTGCTGGGGTCGCGCGCGCTGATGATCCCGCCGCAGACCTCGACCATCGCCAGCCACCTGCCCAAGGCCGTGGGCGCGGCCTATAGCATCGGCGCGGCGAAGCGGGCGCGGCCGGAACATGCGGTGCTGCCCGAAGACGCGATCGTCTATTGCAGCTTCGGCGATGCCTCGGCCAACCATTCCACGGCGCAGGGCGCGTTCAACACCGCGCAATGGACGGCCTATCAGGCGATCCCCATGCCGATCCTGTTCTGCTGCGAAGACAATGGCATCGGGATATCGGTCAAGACCCCGCGGGGGTGGATCGAGGCCACATTCCGCGACCGCCCCGGGATGACGTACTTCAGCGCCGACGGGCTGGACCTGTATGACACCTTCCGCGTGGCGCAGGAGGCCGCGGATTACGTCCGGCGCCGCCGCAAGCCCGCCTTCCTGCATATCCGCACCGTGCGGCTTTATGGTCATGCGGGCGCGGATGTGCCCACCAGCTACCTGTCCCGCGCCGAGGTGGAGGCCGAGGAAGCGAACGACCCGCTGCTGCATTCCGTGCGGCTGCTGCGCGACGCGGACGCGCTGCAGACCGCGCAGGCGCTGGACATCTACACCCAGACCTGCGCGCGGGTGGAGCGCGTGGCCGATGCCGCCGCCGAGCGTCCGCGCCTGCAGAGCGCGCCGCAGGTCATGGCCAGCCTGATCCCGCCGCCGCGTCCGTGCAAGCCCACCAACGGGCCGTCGCCCGAGGCCCGCGCCGCCGCGTTCGGCGCCGACCTCAAGGCCATGGACGCCCCGCAGCCCATGGCGCGGCTGATCAACTGGGCGCTCACCGACCTGATGCTGGCGCACCCCGAAATCGCGCTCATGGGCGAAGACGTGGGCCGCAAGGGCGGTGTCTATGGCGTGACGCAGAAGCTGCATGGCCGGTTCGGCGCGGCGCGGGTGATCGATACGCTGCTGGATGAGCAGTCCATCCTGGGCCTGGCCATCGGCATGGCGCATAACGGGTTCGTGCCGGTGCCGGAAATCCAGTTCCTGGCCTATCTGCACAATGCCGAGGATCAGTTGCGCGGCGAGGCGGCGACGCTGCCGTTCTTTTCCAACGGGCAGTTCGCCAACCCCATGGTGATCCGCATTGCGGGGCTGGGGTATCAGAAGGGGTTTGGCGGGCATTTCCACAATGACAACTCGGTCGCGGTGCTGCGCGATATTCCAGGGGTGATCCTGGCCTGTCCGTCCACGGGGGCGGATGCGGCGATGATGCTGCGCGAATGCATCCGGCTGGCGCGCGCGGAAAACCGCGTGGTGGTGTTTCTGGAACCCATCGCGCTTTATCCGATGCGCGACCTGTTCGAGGCCGGCGATGGCGGGTGGATGGACCGCTACCCGGCGCCGGACCGGCGCGTCGCGCTGGGCGAGGTGGGCGTTCATGGCGCGGGGCGTGATCTGGCGCTGGTGAGTTTCGGCAACGGGCATTACCTGTCACGGCAGGCGCAGGCGGCGCTGGCGCGCGACGGCTTGGCCGCGCGGGTGGTGGACCTGCGCTGGCTGGCGCCCCTGCCCGGGGACGGGCTGCGCGCAGCGCTGGACGGTGTGGGGCACGTGCTGTTCGTGGACGAGACGCGGCGTTCGGGCGGGGTGGCCGAGGCACTGATGGCCTGGGGGGCGGAGCATCTGGAGGTGCCCTTTGCGCGGCTGACGGCCGAGGACAGTTTCATCGCCACCGGCCCGGCCTATGCGGCGACCATGCCCTCGGCCGAGGGGATCGTGGCGGCGACGCGCGCGTTGATGAAGGGCAAGGCATGACCGGGGTGCGCCAGTTCGACGGTGCCCGCGCCCGGCGCACCCCACCCACCCGCCCCGGCGCCCCGGGCGCGGTCCGGAACGCAAGAGCGTTCCGGAGAGGGGGCGGCGCATGAAAACGGCGGTGGTGATCTGTCCCGGGCGGGGGACTTACAACAAGGCCGAGCTGGGCACGCTGTCACGGCAGTTCCCCGACGCCGGGCTGCTGGCGCGGTTCGACGCCATGCGCGCGGCGTCAGGGCAGGAAACGCTTTCGGCGCTGGACGGGGCGGCGCGGTTTTCGGGGGCGGTGCATACGCGCGGGGACAATGCCTCGGCGCTGATCTATGCGGCCGCGCTGGGGGATTTCCTGGCCATCGACGACGGCGCGGTGCAGGTGGTGGCGGTCACCGGCAATTCCATGGGGTGGTATACGGCGCTGGCCTGCGCGGGCGCGCTGGGTGCCGAAGCCGGGTTTACCGTGGTCAATACCATGGGCCGGTTGATGCAGGAGGCGCTGATCGGGGGGCAGCTTGTCTATCCGCATATGGGCGCGGACTGGCACCCGGACCCGGACCGCAAGGCCGAACTGCTGGCGCAGGTCGCCGGGATCGACGCGCGCGACGGTCACCGGCTGGCGCTGTCGATCGATCTGGGCGGAATGCTGGTGCTGGCGGGCAACGCGGCCGGGCTGGCGGCCTTCGAGGCCGAGGCGCCCCCCGTCGAGGGGCGTTTCCCGCTGCGGCTGGGCAACCATGCGGCCTTTCACACGGACCTGCAGGCGCCGGTGGCAGAAGCAGGGCGGGCCGCGCTGGCGCCGGACCTGTTCGGCCAGCCGCACCTGCCGCTGATCGACGGGCGCGGCGCGATCTGGTGGCCGGGGGCCAGCGACCCGCGGGCGTTGTGGGACTACACGCTGGGCCATCAGGTCACCGAAGCCTATGACTTCACCGCCGCCATCCGCACGGCGGCGCGGGAATTCGCCCCCGATCTGTTCATTGTCACCGGCCCCGGCACCACGCTGGGCGGCGCGGTGGCGCAATCGCTGATCCTGTCCGGCTGGGCCGGGATGGGGTCGAAGGATGACTTCAAGGCCCGCCAGGACGCAGCACCCATGCTGGTCTCGATGGGACTGGCCGAGCAGCGCGGCCTGGTCACGGGCACAACCGAAAGGGAGATACAGAAATGACCCATGCAGAGGTTCTGAAGGCCGCCGGGCTGGATCAGGCGCAACTGACGGGCGGCACGCTGCCCATCCATTCGCCCATCGACGGCGCCGAGGTGGCGCGGGTGAGTGAGACCCCGGCCTCGGATATGGAAGCCATCGTGGCGCGTGCGCAGGCGGCGTATCTGAAATGGCGCGCCCTGCCCGCCCCGCGCCGGGGAGAGCTGGTCCGCCTGCTGGGCGAGGAATTGCGCGCGGCCAAGGACGAGCTCGGCGCCGTGGTCACGCTGGAGGCCGGCAAGATCATCTCCGAGGGCCTGGGCGAGGTGCAGGAGATGATCGACATCTGCGATTTCGCCACCGGCCTGAGCCGCCAGCTCTACGGGGTGACCATCGCCAGCGAACGCCCCGGCCACCGGATGATGGAAACCTGGCATCCTATGGGCCCCTGCGGGGTTATCACCGCGTTCAACTTTCCGGTGGCGGTCTGGTCATGGAACACGGCGATTGCGCTGGTCTGCGGCAATCCGGTGATCTGGAAGCCGTCCGAGAAATCGGCGCTGACGGCCATGACCTGCATGAAGATTCTGGGCCGCGCGCTGGACCGCTTCGGCGATGACGCGCCCGAGGGGCTGGTGCAACTGGTGATCGGTGGGGCCGAGCAGGGCGCGGCGCTGGTGGAACACCCCGGCGTGGCCATCGTGTCCGCCACCGGGTCCACGGCCATGGGGCGCAAGGTCGGGCCAAAGGTTGCCGAACGCTTCGGGCGCTGCATCCTGGAACTGGGCGGCAACAACGCGATGATCGTCGCGCCCTCGGCCGATCTGGACATGGCGGTGCGGGCGATCGTGTTTTCCGCCGTCGGCACCTGCGGGCAGCGCTGCACCTCGCTGCGCCGGGTGATCGCGCATGACAGTATCCGCGCCGAACTGATGGACCGGCTGAAGAAAGCCTATGCCACACTGCCCATCGGCGACCCGCGCGAACCCGGCACGCTGGTCGGCCCCATCGTCGACGGAGCCGCGCGCGACCGGATGCTGGCCGCGCTGGACACCGCGCGGGTCGATGGCGGCACGGTGCACGGCGGAGAAGTGGTCGAAGGCGTGGCGGGCGGTGCCTATGTGAGCCCCGCGATTGTGGAGATGCCCGCACAGACCGACATCGTGCGGACCGAAACCTTCGCGCCGATCCTCTACGTCATGGGCTACGAGGCGCTGGAAGAGGCCATCGCCATGCAGAACGGCGTCCCGCAGGGGCTGTCGGCCTGTATCTTCACCCTCGATCTGCGTGAAGCCGAATACTACCTTTCCGCCGCCGGGGCCGATTGCGGGATCGTCAACGTGAACATCGGACCGTCGGGCGCGGAAATCGGCGGTGCCTTCGGCGGCGAGAAGGAGACCGGCGGCGGGCGCGAAAGCGGCTCGGACGCGTGGAAGGGCTACATGCGGCGGGCGACGAACACCATCAACTATTCGGCCGAACTGCCGCTGGCGCAGGGCGTGAAGTTCGACATCTGAGCGCCGGGAACGCCGTCAGAGGCCAGCCCTCTCCTGCCGCAGGAGAGGGCTGGCTGGTGGGGGGGGGCGCTTGCCCGGCCCACGCCGCGCGCGCAAACATTTCACATGTGAATCCCCGGCCCGCGCGCCTATATTCCCCGCAGGACCATGCCCGAAGGTGCCCGCGTGAAGCTTGCCGACCTGATCGACCCGTTCCAGCCCGCACCGGGACCGCCGCCGCGCAGCCTGTGGCGGTTCATCCGCTGGGGCGTCTCGGGCGCCTGGCCGGTGCTGATCGGTGCCGCCGCGCTCTCGGCGCTCGCCGGTGTGACCGAGGTGATCTCGGCCCTGCTGCTGGGTGCGGTCATCGACGCCGCGCTCGCCAGCGGGCCGCAGGGGTTCTTTGCCGAAAATGTCGGGCTGATTGTTGCCTTCGTGCTGTTCTTCGTGGTGCTGCGCCCGGCGGCCTTCGGCCTGTCCTCGGCGGCCAACACCATCGTTGTGCAACCCAATGTCAACGTGCTGGTGCAGGCGCGGCTGAATCGCTGGACGCTGGGCCAGCCGGTGACCTTTTTCGATGACGACTTCGCGGGCCGGATCGCGCAGAAGCAGGTGCAGACCGCCCGCGCCCTGACCGATGTGGCGAACGAGACCATCAACACCGTTTCCTTCGCGCTGGCCTCCATTGTCGGTTCGGTGGTGCTGCTGCTGGTCATCCATCCGGCGCTGGCCCTGGCGCTTGCGGTCTGGATGGTCGGCTATTTCGCCCTGATCCGGCATTTCCTGCCATCGGTGCGGGCGCGATCCGGCGCCCGGGCAGGGGCGCGCGCCATGGTCAGCGGGCAGGTGGTGGACACCATCACCAACATCAAGACCGTGAAGCTGTTCGCCCATGCCGAGCACGAGGACCGCGCCGCATTGAACGCCATGGACGTGTTCCGCGACCGCGCCATCGATTTCGGCCAGGTGCAGGCGGCGTTCCGGTTCTGGCTGATGACGGTGGCGGGCGTGCTGCCGGTGCTGCTGATCGGTGGCGCGGTCTGGCTGTGGTCGGTGGGCAGTTCCACCCCCGGCGACATTGCCGCCGCGGGCGCCGTGTCGATCCGGATCGCGCAGATGACGGGCTGGGTCAGCTTCGTTCTGATGACCATCTATGGCAATCTGGGCGAGGTCGAGGACGGCATGCAGACCCTGACCCCGGAACCCACGCTGGTCGATGCGCCGGACGCGGTGGACCTGGGCCGGGCGCAGGGCGCGGTGCATTTCGATCAGGTCAGCTTTGCCTATGGCCGCCGCTCCGGCGGGGTCGAGGACATCGCCCTGAACATCCGCCCGGGCGAGAAGATCGGCATTGTCGGTGCTTCGGGGGCAGGGAAGTCGACGCTGGTGGCGCTCCTGCTGCGGCTCTATGACGTGGAGGCCGGGCGCGTGCTGGTGGATGGCCATGACGTGCGCCGCGTCACGCAGGAAAGCCTGCGCCGCCAGATCGGTATGGTCACGCAGGAAACCGCCATGTTCAACCGCTCGGCGCTGGACAATATCCGCTATGGCCGCCCCGATGCCACCGTGGCAGAGGTCGAAGCCGCCGCCCGCGCCGCGCAGGCGCATGCGTTCATCCAGGAATTGCAGGACCACAACGGGCGGCGCGGCTATGACGCGCACCTTGGCGAACGCGGCGTGCGGCTTTCCGGCGGGCAGCGCCAGCGGATCGCGCTCGCACGCGCGTTTCTGAAGAACGCGCCGATCCTGGTGCTGGACGAGGCCACGTCAGCGCTCGATTCCGAGGTCGAGGCGGCGGTGCAGGACTCGCTTGATGCGCTGATGGCGGACAAGACGGTTCTGGCCATCGCACACCGGCTGTCCACCATCGCCGCCATGGACCGGATCATCGTGCTCGAGGCGGGGCATATCGTCGAACAGGGCAGCCACGACACCCTGCTTGCGCGCGGCGGCGTCTATGCCCGCTACTGGGACCGCCAGTCGGGCGGGTTCATCGGCATCGAGGAGGCGGCGGAGTGACCGGCATGGATCTGGAAACCGTCAGCGCCGATGCCTTCGGCCGCACCCTGCGCGGGGTGGGGGTGAACCTGCTGTGCCGGGACGTGCGGGCGGTAGCGGGGTTTGCCGCGCAGGTGCTGGGATTGGCGGTGCACCGGCTGGGCGATGACTTCGCGCTGCTGGAGCACGCGGGCACGCTGATCCAGCTTCATTCGGACCGCAGCTTCGGCGCGCACCCGCTTCTGGCGCTGGTCCCCGAGGCCGGGCCGCGCGGCGGGGCGGTGCAGCTCTATCTGTTCGGGCTGGACCCCGATGCCGCCTGCGCCCGGGCCGAGGCTGCCGCGGGTGCCGTGGTGCTGGAGCCACCCCGCGACAAGCCACACGGGCTGCGCGAGGCCACGATCCTGTCGCCCGAGGGGCACGCCTTCTCGCCCGCCGTGGCGCGTCCTGAATGATCGCCCGATCATGATCACCGTCGAACGGCTGGACCTGCGCGGCGAGGGCGTGGCAGGCGATCTGCGCATCGCCCGCGCCCTGCCGGGCGAGGTGGTGGAGGGCGACGCGCAGGACGGGCGCATCGCCGCGCCGCGCATCCTGACGCCCGCGCCCGAGCGGGTCCGCGCCCCCTGCCCCCATTACCGCGCCTGCGGCGGTTGTGCGCTGATGCACGCCTCGGACGCGTTTGTGGCGGCCTGGAAGGGGCAGGTGGTGGCGCGCGCGCTGGCGGCGCAGGGGGTGTCCGCCCCCTTCGCGCCGATGCACACCTCGCCCCCGGGCACGCGGCGGCGCGCGGTGCTGGCGGGGCGGCGGCTGAAACGCGGCGCGCTGGTGGGGTTTCATGCGCGCGCCAGCGACACGGTCACGGCAATCCCCGACTGCCGGTTGCTGCACCCGGACCTGATGGCCGCGCTGCCGGTGCTGGAAGAGGTCACCGCCCTTGGCGCGCCGCGCGGGCGCGCGCTGGCGCTGACGGTGACGCGCACCGCGGCAGGCGTGGACCTGGCGGTGCGCGGGGGCAAGGCGCTGGACGGCCCGCTGCGCGCCGCGCTGGGCGGGCTGGCCGGGCGCGCGGGGCTGGCGCGGCTGGCCTGGGAGGG
>JAFIEE010000038.1 GCA_020832705.1 Paracoccaceae bacterium | reverse complement strand
TCTTGAAGTCGCCCGGAGGCGGGCTGCCGCAGCCCGTCGCGTTGCTCGGCGCGCCCGCGCCCCCCCCCGCGGCGCCCCCCCCCCCCGCCCCCCCCCCGGCGGGATCGGTCGGCGCTGCCGCCCGCTGCGCCCGGTCCGAGGGCCTCCGCGTGACCGGTTCGGCATGTCCGCATGGCGCCCTCGGGGCGTGCGGGGGCGGGTGGGTGGGCACGGCCCGAGGGCGCCATGCGCCGCCGGGCCTTGCGACGGGGCACAAGCCCCCCGGCGCTTGCGCGCGGGGACCGGTGCCGCTCCGGCTGTCATCGCGGTTGTCATCCCGGCTGCCATGCCGCGCCGACCGGCGGGCGCTGGTCCGCGCAGTGGTGCCGGGTCTCGCGCTTGCCCTGACCTGTGCCGCCCCGGCCGTCGGGCAGCAGATCGCCATCGACCTTGATGGCGACGGGTCGCTGGCCGTCCGGTCGATCCAGCTCATCGTGCTGATCACGCTGCTCAGCCTGGCGCCCGGGCTGCTGATCATGGTGACCTGCTTTCCCTTCATCGTCACGGTGCTGGCGATCCTGCGGCAGGCGCTGGGGCTGCAGCAATCGCCGCCCAACATGCTGATTGTCAGCCTGGCGCTGTTCCTGACCTGGTTCGTCATGGAGCCGGTGTTCCTGGACGCGTGGGAAGCCGGGGTGGTGCCGCTGAACGCAGGCGAACTGCCACTGGACGAGGCGGTGCTGCGCGCGCTTGACCCGTTCCGGCTGTTCATGGCCGCGCGGATCGACATGGGCACTTACGCCGCGCTGGCCGGGTTGCGCCCCGATGCGCCGCCCGCGGCCCCGGTCGAGGCGCCACTGTCGGTGCTGGTGCCCGGCTTCCTGCTCAGCGAGGTGGCGCGCGCCTTCCAGATCGGGTTCCTGATCTTCCTGCCGTTCCTGATCATCGATCTGGTGGTGGCGGCAGTGCTGATGTCCATGGGGATGATGATGGTGCCCCCGGCGGTGGTGGCGCTGCCGTTCAAGCTGTCATTCTTCGTGGTCGCCGACGGCTGGACCCTGATCTCCGAGGCGCTGGTGCGCAGCTATTTCTAGCGGCGCGCGCATGCCGGGCGCGCGCAACCGGCCCGCCGTACACGAGCCAACGCCTGCCGCACACAGCCCGATACCCGCCGGTCCGGCGTATGCGCCGCCTGCCTTGCGCCGCCCTGCAGCCCTGCCAGCCGCCGAACGCCTGTCAGGTTCCGATCAGGCGGCGCGCGGCCAGCCAGCTTGCCGCCGCGGCAATCACAACCCCCGCGCCGACAGCGCCCAGCAGCGCCGCCACGCTGTCATGCCCCAGCACCAGCGCCGCAACCACCAGACACCCGGCGACCGTCGCCCCGATGAAGATGAACAGAACCAGTGCAAGACGCGACATGACACTTCTCCTTGTTTCGAATCCCATTGCGCCTGTCAGGCTACAGGAACGGGCCGTGCCAGACCTTGATCCCGGACAAGGAACCGGCACTATTCGGCCTGTGCATCCGGCGGCCCCGGGTCCGGTGCTGGCGACGCCACGGCGCTGCGGCGGCCGGACGCCCCCGGGCATGCGTCAGGGGCAGATCAGATCGGTGGTAATGACCCCGCTGTCCCCGGCGACGGTGCCGGGCCGGGCGGTGCAGCCGGTCACCGACTCGATCGCCGCCACCAGCCGCGCGGGCATGGCGCGCTGGTCGGTCCAGCGGTTTTCCATCCGGATCGCCTGCGCCCGCGTGCCCTGCCGGAACACCGCGATCGGCACGCCATCGTGCACGATCCGCGTCTCCTGCGCGCCCGCGAACTCGGGCGAGGGCGAGGCGCAGCCAGCACCGAGCGCCAGGGCAATCATGGCAAGAGGCATCCGCATCCGCGAAGTCTGCCCGTCGAATGGTTAATGGTTCATGAACGCCCGTGCGCGATCCGGCAGCGTCCGGCGCGCCCGCCAGCAGTTCCGCACACGAGCGCTGTCGCCCCTTGCGCGTGCAAAAAATGCCAATATGTTCCCCTCAGCATGCGAACGGGGCTTGGAACATGCACACTGGCGGTGTATGGCACGCTCCGGAACACTCGATCACATCGAGACAGGATTTCAGGTCCGGCGCGCCAAGCCCGGACCTTCATCATCAAAGACCCCGAGGTTGACCCCATGGCCGTGCAACAGAACCGCGTCACCCGTTCCCGCCGCAACATGCGACGGGCCCACGACTCGCTGGTGGCCGCGAACCCCAATGAATGCCCCAACTGCGGCGAGCTGAAGCGCCCGCATCACGTCTGCCCCTCCTGTGGCTTCTACAACGACCGCGAGGTCGTGGCCCAGGCAAGCGACGTCGATCTGGATGATGACGCGGCCTGAGCGCCGCGCCGCCGGTGACGCATGACAACCTCCCCCCCCGACCAGCGTAACCACGGCGGTCGGATCACCGTTTCGGTGGATGCGATGGGGGGCGACTCGGGCCCGGCGGCGGTGGTGGCCGGCTGCGTGCGGTCGGCTGAAATCAACCCCGACATCGGCTTTGCCTTGCACGGCGACGAAGCCGTTCTGAACCCCATGGTGGCCCGCGAACCGTCGCTGCGTGAGCGCGCGCGCATTGTCCAT
Organism: Paracoccaceae bacterium; assembly: GCA_020832705.1. Lineage (GTDB taxonomy): Bacteria > Pseudomonadota > Alphaproteobacteria > Rhodobacterales > Rhodobacteraceae > Rhabdonatronobacter. The sequence goes on along the minus strand of JAFIEE010000038.1, from coordinate 22,283 downwards.
GCGGCGGGCGTGGTCACCATGGAGGAAAAGCCCAGCCACGTCATGCGCAACGGCAAGGACACCTCGATGTGGTCCTGCATCGAGTCGGTGCGCGGCGGCACGGCCGAGGCGGCGGTTTCGTGCGGCAATACCGGGGCGCTGATGGCGGTGTCGATGCTGCGGCTGCGCAAGCTGCCGGGCGTGGACCGCCCCGCCATCGCCTGCATGTGGCCCAAGGGCACCACCGGCGCACACAACATCATGCTGGACGTGGGCGCCGACGTGCGCGCCGATCCGGCGAACCTGTTGCAGTATGCGCTGATGGGCGCGGCCTATTATCGCAACGGGTTCAGCGTCTCCGTGCCCCGGGTCGGGCTGCTGAACGTGGGCACCGAAGAGCACAAGGGACGCGCCGAGATCCGCGAGGCGCATGAACTCATCGGCGCCATGCAGGGTCTGGGCCGCTATGACTTCGTGGGCTTTGTCGAAGGCACCGACATCCCCTCGACCGAGGTCGACGTGATCGTGACCGACGGATTCACCGGCAATGTGGCGCTGAAAACCGCCGAAGGCACGGCGCGGCTGATTCGCGACCTGCTGCACGCGGAGCTTGGCGGCACCTGGCTGTCACGGCTGGCGGCGCTGCCGGCCCTGCCGGGCCTGAAGCGGCTGCAACGGCGGATCGACCCGCGGCAGGTGAACGGCGGCGTGTTCCTGGGCCTGAACGGCACCGTGGTCAAATCGCACGGCGCCGCGGACGCGACCGGCATCTCGGCGGCGATCAAGCTGGCCTTCCTGCTGGCGCAATCGGGCTTTCAGGCACGCATGTCCGAACGGCTGGAACAGGTCACGCTGGCGGTCGCCGAGCATCAACCGGGATCGGCACGGAACGGGAAGAACGAGCAGGACAAGGCATGACACGCAGGGCGGTTGTGATCGGCACAGGGCATTATCTGCCACAGCGGGTGGTGGAAAACGCGGAATTCGCGCGCACGCTCGATACCTCGGACGAGTGGATCGAATCCCGCTCGGGGATCAGGCGGCGCCATTTCGCGGCCGAAGGTGAATACACCTCGGACCTGGCAATCGCCGCGGCGCGGGCGGCGCTGGCGGACGCGGGGCTTGGCGCGGGCGACATCGACGCGGTGGTGGTGGCGACATCGACACCGGACATGACCTTTCCCGCCGTGGCGACCCAGGTGCAGGACGGGCTGGGCATGACCCGCGGCTTTGCCTTCGACGTGCAGGCCGTGTGCGCGGGATTCGTCTTTGCGCTGGCCAATGCCAACGGCATGATCATTTCCGGTCAGGCGCAGCGCGTGCTGGTGATCGGGGCCGAGACGTTTTCACGGATCATGGACTGGACCGACCGCGCCACCTGCGTTCTGTTCGGTGACGGCGCGGGCGCAGTGGTGCTGGAATCGCGCGAGGGCACCGGCACCAACGATGACCGCGGCATCCTGGCCACCGACCTGCACTCGGACGGGCGCTACCGCGATCTGCTCTATGTGGACGGCGGTGTGTCCACCAGCGGCACCGCCGGGCATTTGCGCATGCAGGGCCGCGAGGTGTTCCGCCACGCGGTCGAGAAACTGGCCGCCACCGCCAGTACCGCGCTGGAGCGCGCCGGGCTGGAAGCGTCCGATGTGGACTGGGTGGTGCCGCATCAGGCCAATCTGCGGATCATCCGGGGCACGGCACAGAAGCTGGGCGTGGGCATGGACCGTGTGGTCGTGACCGTGCAGGACCACGGCAACACCTCGGCCGCGTCGATCCCGCTGGCGCTGTCGGTGGCCGCACGCGAGGGGCGATTCACCCCCGGCGATCTGGTGCTGTGCGAAGCCATCGGCGGCGGGCTGAGCTGGGGCGCGGTGGTGCTGCGCTGGTAGTGCGCCTGCGGGATCGGACCGCGATGCTGCGGCGCGGTTTCTGCAGCGCATAAACCGCGCCCGGCAAGCACTTGATATTGACTCGGAATCTTGCATGGCCCATGCTCCCTCGCAAAACCGTGGAGGGACGGGATGAGCGACAAGACATTGACGCGAATGGACCTGAGCGAAGCGGTGTTCCGCGAAGTGGGCTTGTCGCGAAACGAATCGGCGCAACTGGTGGAAAGCGTCTTGCAGCATATCTCGGACGCGCTGGTGCAGGGCGAACAGGTCAAGCTGTCGTCCTTCGGCACTTTCAGCGTGCGCGACAAGGGAGCGCGCGTGGGCCGCAACCCCAAGACCGGCCAGGAAGTGCCGATCGAGCCGCGCCGGGTGCTGTCCTTCCGGCCTTCGCATCTGATGAAGGAGCGGGTGGCGCGCGGCAACAGGGCCGGGTGATGCGCAAGGCGCCCGAGGCTTTCCGCACCATCAGCGAGGTCGCCGAAATCCTGCGCACGCCGGCGCATGTGCTGCGATTCTGGGAAAGCAAGTTCACCCAGGTCAAGCCGGTGAAGCGCGCGGGCGGGCGGCGGTATTACCGGCCCTCGGACCTGGCGTTGCTGGGCGGCATCCGCGCCCTGCTGCACGACCAGGGTATGACCATACGCGGCGTGCAGAAATTGCTGGCGGAAAAGGGCGTGCGCCATGTCGCCGGACTGGCACCCGAAAGCGTGCTGGCGGAACTGGAGGGGGATGTGCTGGAGCAGGAGGCCGGGGAAGTCGCCGACGACGCGGCACCAGCGCCCGCCGCAACTCCCGCCGCAGCTCCGTCCGATGACCCGCCCCGCCCCGAAACACCCGCCGAGGCAGCCGGTGCGCCCGGTGCCGAGGCGACCGGCGATGCCGCACCCGCCGATCAGGCGGCCGCGCCGGACCCGGTGCAGGAGTCGCCCCCCACGGCGTCGGAGGACGCTGCCCAGCCGCCCGGGGTCACCGCCCGCGAAACCGACGACCCGGCGCCGCCTCCGCAGGAAGAGCCCGCTGGCCCGGCCGCGGCGGCGGCGCAGGGGTCCGCCCCGCCGGATACCGCCGGGTCCGAAGGCTCGCGCGATCCCGGTTCCGGGGCGGCTGCGGAGGGCGGCACCGACGCCGCAGCACCAGCCGAGACGCCCGCCCGGGAAACACCCCCCGAAGCCGAGGCCGACTCCGAGAGGCTGGCAGTGGCGCTGCGCCGGATCGGCGATGCACCGAACCCCGACCAGCGCGCAGCGCTGGCGGCGGTGGCACGGCGCGTGGATGCGCTGCTGGACCGCATGTCCAAGGCCGGCGGAGCCGAACGCTGGTGACATGCAGCCGCCGCCGCAGCCTTTGCATTCCGCGCCGGATTTCCCTGCATTTGCCCTTGCTCCCCGCGCTCAAACAGGTAAATACGGCGGGGTTCGGGCTATGGCGCAGCCTGGTAGCGCGTCCGTCTGGGGGACGGAAGGTCGCAGGTTCAAGTCCTGCTAGCCCGACCAAACACCCCGCCATCGCATCTGCACCGGTCCCGCCCCGCGCGGGTCGGCGCAGTCTTGCGCGCGCGGGCTTTCCTGCCGGTCACGGCCTGTGTATCAGCACGCGCAGACACAGCGATCCGGGGGCTCTTGCATGACCGCAGACCAGACCACCGCAACCGGCGCCCTGCCCGATACGGCGCTGCGCCGGATGATCGACACGGGCGCATTGCGCGCCGAATCGCCCGTCACCGGGGATCAGGTGCAGCCTGCCAGCCTGGACCTGCGGCTTGGGGCGGTGGCCTACCGGGTGCGCGCCTCGTTCCTGGCGGGACGGGATCGGCGCGTCGCCGACCGGCTGGCCGAGTTCGAGATGCACCGGATCGACCTGACGGGCGGCGTGGTGCTGGAAAAGGGCTGCGTCTATGTGGTGCCGCTGATGGAATCGCTGGCCCTGCCCGGCGATGTCTCGGCGGTTGCAAATGCCAAAAGCTCCACCGGGCGGCTGGACCTACTGACGCGGGTCATCACCGATGGCGGCATCGAATTCGACCGGGTGCCTGCGGGATATCATGGCCCGCTCTACGCCGAAATCTGCCCGCGCTCGTTTTCGGTTCTGGTGCGGCCGGGCATGCGCCTGAACCAGATCCGGTTCCGGCGCGGACACGCGGTGCTGGACGATGCCGCACTGGCCGCGTTGCACGCCCGCGCGGGGCTGGTTTCAGGGGTGCCGCTGATTTCGGACGGGCTGGGATTCTCGGTGGATCTGGAACCGGGGCGCGGCGGGATCGTCGGTTACCGCGCCCGCCCGCACACCGGCGTGATCGACCTGGACCGGATCGGCGCCTATGACCCGGCCGAGTTCTGGGACACGCTGCGTGCCGACCGGGGGCGGCTGATTCTGGATCCCGGCGCCTTCTATATCCTGGTCAGCCGCGAGGCGGTGCACATTCCCCCCGACCATGCCGCGGAAATGGCGCCCTATCTGGCCATGGTGGGCGAATTCCGCGTGCATTATGCGGGCTTCTTCGATCCCGGATTCGGCCACGCGGCGGTGGGCGGCGCCGGCGCGCGCGGCGTGCTGGAGGTGCGCTGCCACGAAGCCCCGTTTGCGCTGGAACACGGGCAGGTTGTGGGGCGGCTGGTCTATGAACGCATGGCTGCGCCGCCGGAACGGCTTTATGGCGCGGGCATCGCCTCGAACTACCAGGGGCAGGGGCTGAAACTGTCCAAGCATTTCCGGCAGGGGTAACCCCCCAGGGATCAGCGCGCCAGCAAGCGGCGCACCGGGCGGTTCAGCACCCAGGCCACGGCAGCGCCGAACAACGCGCCCAGCGTGTTCGCCACGATATCGCCCAGCGACCGCGTCCGCCCGAAATACGGCTGCGCCAGTTCGATGAGAATGCCGATCAGCACCGCCGCAACCACCAGCACCAGCGCGCGGCGCGGGTTGAGCACCGACAGGGGCAGGACAAGCGCCGCGAAAGCTGCGAAATGATGCAGCTTGTCGCTGCCCGGCACATCAAGTGGTATCTTCTTCGGCGGCATCAGCGTGCCAAAAAGGATCGCCAGCAGGATCGCCAGCGTCAGCAGCTTGGCCGCGCGCTCCAGCATCTGCCAGTTTATCGCTCTTTCGTTCATGCCGCTTGCCTTGCCTGCGCCGGTCCGGGCCCTTCGGGTCTGCGCCCGGCTGCCCGCCGTTTCTGCCTGCCCCAGTGTCTGGCAGCAGGGCAGGCATCATGCAAGGAAAAGACCGTCAGCCAAGCGCGGGATCGGCACTTTGACGCCGCATATGCGTGCGGATGCGGCCAAGGGCGCGCTCTTCAAGCTGGCGCACGCGCTCCTTGGAAATGCCCATCTCGTCGCCGAGTTCGTTCAGCGTGGCCGGTTCGTCCACCAGATGGCGCCGCGCCACGATCATCCGCTCGCGTTCGGGCAGTGCGCGCACCGCGTCATGCAGAAGCGCGCGGCGGTGCCGGGTTTCCAGTGCGTCCAGAACGCGGGCCTCGGTGGCGGCGGTGTCATCGGCCAGCGTGTCCACCCATTCGCGCGCGTCCTCGTCCCCTGACTGCGGCGTGTTGAGCGACAGGTCGGGGCCGGACATGCGGCCCATCATGATCTCGACCTGGTCGGCCGGGACATCCAGTTCGCGCGCCACCGCCGCGCTGACGGCCTCGCGGCGGGCGGGGTCATCCTGCGCTTCGGCCTGCAGGCGGCGCAGGTGAAAGAACAGCTTCTTCTGCGCCGCGTTGGTCCCGGTGCGCACCAGCGACCAGTTGCGCATCACGTATTCCTGCATGGAGGCCCGGATCCACCACGCGGCATAGGTCGAAAACCGCGCGCCGTTCTCGGGGTCGAATTTCTCGGCCGCGCGCATCAGGCCCAGGTTGCCCTGCTGGATCAGGTCGTCGAACGGCACCGCATAGCGCCGGAAGCGCCCGGCGATGGACACAGCAAGCCGCGTATAGGCTTCGATCAGCCGGTGCAGGGCGGCTTCATCGCGGTGATCGCGCCAGGCGGTGGCCAGCGCGTATTCGGTGTCCGCGTCCAGCATTTCCTGCCCCATCGAGGTCCGGATGAAGCGGCTGATGTGGGGGTCGTGGCGGGACATGGGGAGGCCTCTTGGTTTCGATCCGAAACTATTTGATAGCGAATCGCTATTATATCGCGCCTGCCTTGTCAACCGATGCGGGGCGGCTTACCTCCTTCGCATGACATCGGACCCCTGCCCCAACACCACGGACGCGGATTGCGCGGATCTGATCGTGTATCTGGCGCGGCTGGCCCACAGCGGCCCCGGCGCGGCGCGGCTGAGCGCGGCGCAATGGACGGCACTGCGCTATTTCGCGCGGGCGAACCGGTTTTCCCGCACCCCGTCGGCGTTTTCCGAATTTCACGCCACCACGCGCGGCACCGCCTCGCAGACGGTCAAGTCACTGGTGGCCATGGGGCTGGTGGAGCGGCGCAGCAACGAAGCCGACGGCCGGAGCGCGTTGATCGACCTGACCGAGGAAGGGCGCGCCATGCTGGCGCAGGACCCGATGGCCGACCTGCGCGCGGCGCTCGCCGACCAGCCCGCCGAGGCCCGCACCGCATTGGCCGCGCAGTTGCGCGCCGTGACCGAGGCGCTGGCCCGGCAGCGCAGCGCGCCCACCTTCGGGCGCTGCGATGAGTGCAGCCACTGCGCCCCGCATGACACCGGCGCCTATTGCCACTGCACGCAGGCGATGCTGCGGGCCGAGGAAATGGGCGCGCTCTGCATCGATTTCACGCCGAAACTGCGCTCCGCGGGCTGAGCGCCCCCAACGCAACGGAAAACCGCCCCGGCAATACCGGGGCGGCTCTGCGCTGGATGCCCTGCCTCGGGCTCAGCTACACCCGCTTGTCGCGCCGCAGGTGTTGCATTTCATGCAGGTGCCGTTGCGCACCAGCGTGTAGTTGCCGCATTCGCCGCAGGGGTCGCCCTCGTAGCCCTGCATCCGCGCCTTGGTGCGCGCGTCAAGCGTGGCCACGGTCAGGGTTTCGGCCTCGACCGTCTGCAGCGCCACCGCCGAGGTGCCGTCGGTGGCGAAGCCCGTCACCGACTGCCCGCCCCGCAGCACGGTCAGTTCCTGCGGCAGCCGCTTGCGCAGATAGCCGGTGGAACTGATCTGCCGCAGCACTTCCAGCGAGCGGCTGGCGGCTTCCTCGGTCGGTTCCGAGACGTTGCGCTGGCCTTCCTTCTCGCCCGCGCCCAGATCGTCGAACGCCGTGCCCACAGGCTTCACATGCGCCAGATCGGTGCGGTCCAGATAGCTCACCGCCAGTTCGCGGAAGATATAGTCCAGGATCGAGGTTGCATTCTTGATGCTGTCGTTGCCCTGCACCATCCCGGCCGGTTCGAACCGGGTGAAGGTGAAGGCATCCACGAACTCCTCCAGCGGCACGCCGTATTGCAGCCCCACCGACACGGCGATGGCGAAATTGTTCATCATCGCGCGGAAGCCCGCGCCTTCCTTGTGCATGTCGATGAAGATCTCGCCCAGCTTGCCGTCGCCGTATTCGCCGGTGCGCAGATAGACCTTGTGACCGCCGACGATGGCTTTCTGGGTGTAGCCCTTGCGGCGCTCGGGCAGCTTCTCGCGGTGGCGGCGGACCACTTCCTTGACGATCACCTTCTCGACGATCTTTTCGGCGATGACCTGCGCCTTCTGCTGGGGCGTGCCGGATTCCAGCACCTCCTCGGCTTCCTCGTCATCCTCGATCAGCGCGGCGGCCAGCGGCTGCGACAGTTTGGACCCGTCGCGGTAAAGCGCGTTGGCCTTGATGCCAAGGCTCCAGGACAGTTCATACGCCGCCAGCGTTTCCGCGATCGTCGCCGAATTCGGCATGTTGATCGTCTTGGAGATCGCCCCCGAGATGAAGCTCTGCGCGGCGGCCATCATGTGGATGTGGCTGTCGACCGACAGGAAGCGCGTGCCCTTCTTGCCGCAGGGGTTGGCGCAGTCGAACACGCCATAGTGCTCCGGCTTCAGATGCGGCGCGCCCTCCAGCGTCATGGTGCCGCAGACGTGGTCATTCGCGGCCTCGATCTGCGCGCGGGTAAAGCCCAGGTGCCGCAGCAGGTCGAAGCCCGGATCATTCAGCTTTTCCGCCGGAATGCCAAGGGTTTCGCGGCAGAAGCTTTCGCCCAGGGTCCACTGGTTGAAGACGAACCGGATGTCAAAGGCCGACGGCAGCGCCGTTTCGATCTTCCTGATCTCGGCCGTGCCGAAACCGTGGCCGATCAGCGCGGTGTGGTTGATCCCCGGCGCCTGACCAAGCGAGCCGTGGCCGACCGCATGGGCGACGATCTCGGCGATCTCGGCCTCGGCGTAGCCCAGCTTGCGCAGCGCCGCCGGGACCGACTGGTTGATGATCTTGAAGTAACCACCCCCCGCCAGTTTCTTGAACTTCACCAGCGCGAAATCGGGCTCGATCCCGGTGGTGTCGCAGTCCATCACCAGCCCGATGGTGCCGGTGGGCGCGATCACGGTCGCTTGCGCGTTGCGGAAGCCATGCGCCTCGCCCAGGGCCAGCGCCTCGTCCCAGGCCGCGCGGGCCAGATCAACCAGCTTGCGCTCGGGGCAGTTGGCGGCATCCAGCGCCACCGGGGCCACGTTGACCGCTTCGAAGTCGGTGGCAGCATGGGCGGCGCGGCGGTGGTTGCGGATCACGCGCAGCATGTGGTCGCGGTTCTTCGCATAGCCGGGAAACGCACCCAGTTCTGCCGCCATCTCGGCCGAGGTGGCGTAGCTCACCCCGGTCATGATCGCGGTCAACGCCCCGCAGAGCGCCCGGCCCTGATCGGAATCGTAGCCCAGCCCCATGTTCATCAGCAGCCCGCCGATATTGGCGTAGCCCAGCCCCAGCGTGCGGAACTCATAGGACCGCTGCGCGATCTCCTTCGACGGGAATTGCGCCATCGTCACGCTGATTTCCAGCGTCACCGTCCACAGCCGGGTGGCATGGGTGTAGGCGTCGCCATCAAAGCAAGTGCCGTCATAGAACTTCAGCAGGTTCATGGACGCCAGGTTGCAGGCGGTATCGTCCAGGAACATGTATTCCGAGCACGGATTCGACCCGCGGATCGGCCCGTCCGCCGGGCAGGTGTGCCAGGCGTTCACCGTGTCATGGAACTGGATGCCGGGGTCCGCACAGGCCCAGGCCGCGTGGCCGACCTGATCCCACAATTCGCGCGCCTTGACGGTCTTGGCGACCTTGCCGTCGGTGCGGCGCAGCAATTCCCAGTCGGCATCGTCCTTCACCGCCTGCAGGAAGGCATCGGTCACGCGGACCGAATTGTTGGAATTCTGACCGGACACCGTGACATAGGCTTCCGAATCCCAGTCGGTGTCATAGGTCGGAAATTCGATGCTGTCATAGCCCTGGCGTGCGTATTGCAGCACCCGGCCGACATAGGTCTCCGGGATCATGGCTTTCTTCGCGGCCTTGATCGCGGCCTTCAGCGCCGGGTTCCTCGCCGGGTTCACCGCGTCCTCGGTGCTGCCGTCCCAGGCGCGGATTGCGCCGAAGATGTCATTCAGCCGCGCTTCGTGCAGCTTGGAGCCCGCGACGAGGCTTGCGACCTTCTGCTCCTCGATCACCTTCCAGTTGATGAAATCCTCGATATCGGGATGGTCCATGTCGCAGATGACCATCTTCGCCGCCCGGCGCGTGGTGCCGCCGGACTTGATGGCACCGGCCGCGCGGTCGCCGATCTTCAGGAACCCCATCAGGCCGCTGGACTTGCCGCCGCCCGACAGTTTCTCGCCTTCACCGCGCAGGGAGCTGAAGTTGGTTCCGGTGCCGGAGCCATATTTGAACAGGCGCGCCTCGCGCACCCACAGGTCCATGATCCCGCCATCATTGACCAGATCGTCGCTGACAGACTGGATGAAGCAGGCATGCGGCTGCGGATGCTCGTAGGCCGATTTCGACTTCACCAGCTTGTGCGTGAACGGGTCGACGTAAAAGTGCCCCTGCCCCGGCCCGTCGATCCCATAGGCCCAGTGCAGCCCGGTGTTGAACCACTGCGGGCTGTTCGGTGCGGCCATCTGCGCGGCCAGCATGTAGCGCATTTCATCGAAATAGGCGCGGGCGTCGGATTCAGTGCTGAAGTAGCCGCCCTTCCAGCCCCAGTAAGCCCAGGCCCCGGCCAGCCGGTCGAACACCTGCCGGGACGAGTTTTCGCCCACATAGCGCTCACCCTCGGGCAGGTCCGCCAGCGCGGCCTCGTCGGCGACCGAACGCCACAGGAACGCGGGCACGCCCTTTTCCTTCACCCGCTTGAGGCGCGCGGGCACCCCGGCCTTGCGGAAGTATTTCTGCGCGATCACGTCCGAAGCGACCTGGCTCCAGCTTTTCGGCACTTCCACGGCGTCGTTGCGGAAGACCACGGTGCCGTCCGGGTTGCGGATTTCCGAAACGGTGGTGGTGAACTCCAGCGCCGCATAGGCGTCCTGTCCCTCGGTGGTGAATCTGCGCTCGATCTTCACGTGCCTGTCCCCTGTGTCTGCGCCGGGCCTGTCCGGCGGTGGTTCCTGCCTGCGCGGCGGCGAACCTCGGCAGCAGGAAAAACGTCACCACCCTGTGCCGACGCAACGCCAGCACACGCCAGCGGAGCCCTTTGCGACGGCTCCGCATTCTTGTGGGTTTTTGTCCCTGCCCCGGCCCCTGGCGCCTATATCTGGTGCCACTCTCGCCGCGCCCCACTACCTGCAGTGAAAAGCACGCGGCGGTCAACGAAATCTTTTCTGTTCGGGGCGCAAAAAAATTCTTGACCTTTCTGTGACAGTGACAATGCCCAGGCACAGATCGTCGGCCGGTTCACAAAGCGGCGACCGCGGAAATCCGCGTCAGAAAAGGGTCATGCGGCGCGTTGCTGCCGGCGCGCTTGAACCCGAACCGCGCCGGCAGCAGGACAAGAGGGATTCGCGCTTGTGTGGCGGCTGCGCCGCAGATCCGCTCAGGCGCCGCGCAACCCCAGCGGCCCGCGCGGACCAGGGTCGGCCACGGCAGGCAGGGCCGCCACGGCCCCGGCCACGTCTTCGGGGCTGGAAATCGACCGCGTTTCCGCGCCTTTGGCGATGCGCCGGACCATGCCCGACAGTGCCTTGCCCGCGCCAACCTCCCAGAAAGCGGTGACGCCCTGCCCCGCCATCCAGTCCACCGATTCGCGCCAGCGCACTGCGCCGGTGACCTGGGCCACCAGCAGCGCGCGGATCTCCTCGGGGTCGGTGACGGCCTCGGCGCGGACATTGGCGACCAGCGGCACGCGCGGGGCGGAAAGCTGGACCTCGGCCAGCGCTGCGGCCATGGCCTCGGCGGCGGGTTGCATCAGCGCGCAATGGAACGGGGCCGACACCGGCAGCATCACCGCGCGCCGCGCGCCGCGCGCCTTGGCCAGATCGACCGCGCGGGCAACCGCCCCGGCATGGCCCGAAACCACCACCTGCGCCGGATCATTGTCATTGGCGGCCTGACAGACCTGCCCCTGCGCGGCCTCCTCGGCGATGGCGCTGGCGGTGGCGAAATCCAGCCCCAGAAGCGCCGCCATCGCCCCCTGCCCCACCGGCACTGCGGCCTGCATGGCCTGCCCGCGGATGCGCAACAGCCGCGCGGCATCGGCCACGCTCAGCGCCCCCGCCGCCGCCAGCGCCGAATATTCGCCCAGCGAATGCCCGGCCACGAACGCGGCCTGCGCGACATCGAAGCCTTCGGCCTCGAGCGCGCGGACCACTGCAAGCGAGGTGGCCATCAGCGCCGGCTGCGCGTTACTGGTCAGGGTCAGATCATCGGCGCTGCCCTCCCAGATCAGCGCCGAGAGGGATTCGCCAAGCGCGTCGTCGACCTCGTCGAAGACCGCGCGCGCCGCCGTGCTGGCTGCAGCCAGGTCGCGGCCCATGCCGATCGTCTGCGCCCCCTGTCCGGGAAACACCAGTGCCAGTGCCAGTGCCATTGCGCGATCCTCCTGTTGCAGCGTGTCCGGGGTCCCGGACGGTGGGCGCGCACAGCTATAGCGGCGCGGCGCGGCGGGGAAAACCGGTTTCGGATCCGGCAGTGACGGTGCATATCCCGCCATCCGGCGAACACCGGGCAGCACTGCGCGACCGGCGCCGCAGACTCACAGATCGCTCGCCGCCAGCGCGCGGCCCACCTCGGCCCCCAGAGCCCGCGACAACCCGGAAAACAGCCGGTCGAAGGCGTTGAACATGGCCGTATTGAAGGCAACCCCCTCGGGCGAGGCGGCATGGTCCAGCACCGCAGCCCGCGCGTCATCGTCAAGCGGCGCATAGGCGAGCAGGAAATAGGCGCGCAACCAGTCAGTGATCTCGGCGCGGATGGCGCCTTCCTGCTGCCAGACATCGGCCATCATGCGCCCGGCCTCGGGCTGCAACGCGTCCGGCGCGGTCTGCGCGAAGCCCACGAAATAGGCCAGCGCCGAGTTCAGACCCAGCGAGACATTGCCTTCGATCAGGTCGTTGGCCTCGATTCGCGCGTCCACGAAGGCCAGGGTCCGGGCATCCGCCGCGCGCGCCTCGCCCAGACGTTCGCGCGCCATCTGCTCGATATCGGCATCAAGCATCGCCGCTCGGGCATCGATTTCAAGCTGCACCATCTGCGCCCCGGGCGTGGTGCGGGCAAAGGCGATCGCGGCATCGAATGCCTCCGGCTGGCGCGGAAACTCCTGTTCGAGTTCGGACAGAAAGACCTCCAGCAGCCGCGCCGGATCGTAGAGCCGCGCCATGGTCCGTTCCCAGCCCGCGCGGCCCTCCGGGCCAGCCACTTCCGCGCCGATGTCGGCCGCGTCATCGCGGCCTTCCTGCGCGACGATCTCGAACAGGGCCTCGAGTTGATAGGCGTCCGACAGTTCGACGGGATCGAAGGCAGGTTCCGCAACCGCCCGCACCGGCATGACGGCAGCCGCCACCAACATCATCAGCCCCACCACGGAACCGCGCCACGGCGCCATCGCCCGAATGCCCGACATCGCAGGACCCTTTGCCTTACCACTCCGCCCCGAACCCTATCGCAGAACCGGGGCAAGGCAAAACGGCAAGTTTGCCCTTGCGTGCGGGGCCAAACGCAATTATCTCCCGCCGCGTCGGAGAGGTGCCGGAGTGGTCGAACGGGGCGGTCTCGAAAACCGTTGACCCTTCACGGGGTCCCAGGGTTCGAATCCCTGTCTCTCCGCCAATCCCCCATGATTTCATTGTTAAAATTCGCGCTATGCGAAGCATACCCCACATAAAGCCCCACATAGAAAAAACGCTTGGACACCGCCAAGGGGGTTACACCCCACTCAGATTGTTCTGTGGCTGGCAGGGTCACGCGGTCGCGAATTACCCTTGGCGCAGACGCACCAGAAGAACCTATGCGCGCGCTCAGAGCCTCTGACCCTTTGCTGCAATTTTGGCATCGAGGCAAAAAGCATATCAATGCTGGTCCTGATTTCAGCCCGACCAGAGTTTTACCTGCCCCCTGCTATGGACTGCCCAGCGCCTGAGTGATTCCGGGTATCGCCGACAAGCTCACATCAAGCGCCCCTCGATCAGCGCCCAGTTGTCGCGGTATTGATCCAACTGTGTAAGCGCAACGGCGGTATGGGTAGACTGCGGGTTCTTGGGGCGTATGCCGCCATGCTTGGCCAGCCATGCCGCATGGTTGGTCTGGACAAGGTTCTGCAATGCGCCTTGTTCAAGGATGAAAAAGCGGTCTTCACCGGATCGTTGCCCGATACTGACAAAAACGAAAATCAGGGCGGCATCCAGCGCGGGGGCGGTGTCTGTGATGATCTGCCGGTCCCCATCGAACACGATGTCCATGTAGCGCTTGGCGTCGAAACTGACCGAACCCGCCCGAACCGATTTGACCTGCAAGGCGATGGCGTGCCCGTCGCGGTAGGCCAGAAGGTCGATGTCGGGCACATTTCCCGCAAATGCAGTCGCGACAATGCCCCGCCGTCCAAGCTCGGCTACGACAAGACTTTCCCCGATCTGCCCTGCAAGCTGGGTGGTGAAGTTGCGCGGCATCAGCCCTCGCGCCGGTCGCGGGCCTCGCCAATCAGCTGCTTGAACAGGTCAGTGTGCGTTTTGACGTCTTTGTCGGTCACCCGGATGCGGTAGCGCGCCCAGCGGGTGCTGTATTCCAACGTTTCAATGCCCGCTTCCTCCAGCGCTGCGTCGGTTTCATCCGTTCGGGGCAGGCGAATCTCGAACACCACAGATGTCTTTTGCGGGCGGAACTGGGCGTAGTTGTCGGCGCGCCCGTCCTTGATCAGCCCGACATAGAACTTGTTGTATTTCAGTTCGACCTCCGGGTCTTCTTCCTTCACCAGATCGAACAGGCGGTCCATCAAGGCCACGGTCTTGGGCGTGCCCTTGTCCTTTTCCCAGTAGGCACGGTCTGTAGGGGCGCTGATAGCGTCTTCGTCTTCATCGACCAGACCGCGCTGCATTTCATCCAGAACCTTGGTGAAGACCAGCGTGATATGTTCGCCGACCTGATACGCCTGCACCTGAATGGCGATCAGGGGCACAGCGCCGTTGAAAAGCGACACCACGTTCAGAAAGCGGCTGGTGATGTCTTCGGCCACCAGCACGGCGCAATGTTCATATTGCGGATAGCGTTTGCGTTCGATGTCCCAGTATTCGATGCAGCGGATGATATGGGCTTCATCGGTCGCGCCAAGCTGCAATTCGACCTCATACCGCTTGTAGGTGTCGGGGTCTTGCAGCAGAAGGTCCAATCGCCCGGCGCGGGTTTGCCTCCGTTCGCGGTCGCGCAGCACCAAACCGCCCAGGCCGAGGATTTTCGGGTCTTGGGCGATGATATCCTGCACCCAGTTTTCCGAATAGACTGCATGGTTTTTCAGGGAAATGCGCTTGGGTTTGGTGAAGGTGGCCATCAGATCATATCCATTTCTTCCTGTTTGGTGTCAGTTCAAAAGCAGAATTGCGCTTCCTGTAGGTTTGTAGCCCACTGAACGCACCTCTTCGCGGCTTCTGCCTCTGATCTCACGCGGTTTGCTTGCTCCAGCAGATCATTGAAATCATCCACAAGAGCGTTGTGTCGCCGCAAAAGCTCATTGTAATCCTCAACACAGGCAGTGACATTCGAGCGGCAGGTGAAGCCTTCGAAATTGCATTGGTAACTGTCGAAGCAGACTGCGTCCGAATTCACGCACTTGCCCCTGGATGAGCAGATCGTATCGCCAAATTCAAGACAAGCGGGGCGGGTGCCGATGCGGCAAGAGAAACTCTGGGCCGACGCCTCTGCGGCCAGCGTCATCGCCATTGCTGTGGCGACAACACGCATCATGCCTCGGCCCCGCTCAAATCCATCGTGATCGTCTTCATCACCCTGTCCGTTTCGGCCAGTATCTTCAAAATGCGTTGATAGTGTTTCACATCGTCAAACGACAGAGCGCGGCCTTTGCGGTCTTTCAGCCATTTCTGGGCGGGTTGGTAGCCGCCGATGTAGAAGCCCCATGACACTTCGGGGGCTGCGTCGAAATACTGGGTGGGGTTGATCCAGACCTTCCCATCCTCATAGCGGGGCTTGTCCACCACATTGTCGCCCTCGCCCATGAAGGGGAACGGGGTCGGGCCGATTGTGGCGGGGTCCATCAGGTGAAGCTGGCGCAGGGTTTGGCCCTTGGTGGAGACGTCCCAGAACTCGGCGGGCGTTTTGGGCCAGGGGATGCGCGGGAAGTCGATTTTCAGGAATTCTGCATAGGTGTCGCGATAGGCGGGGCAATGCAGGACGCCATAGATGTAATCGAACACGGCCAATTCATCGGGGGTGCCGTGGTCGGGGTGCGTGGCCAGCTTGCGCAGCTTGGCATAGAGCTTCGGGTCGAAATTGACCCGGCGGGATTGGTCGAGGTCTTGTTCGTCGGGGTAGAGGTAGAGGGGGAAATACTTGTTTATGTCGTAAGCGCCGTAAACCTTGTGGCCCCCAATGCTCTCTACGACTAGCCCGCCATAGCCGTCTTTGCTTTGGGCGTTGGTGCAAAGCGCAAGGTTATCTTGCAAGAGGTGTCTCATTACCTCGTCGCGCGGATAGCACATGAAGCCGCGAGACTTTCCCGTGTAGAAGGTCCAGCGCGTGTCAAAAGGACGATATGCGATTTTAGTAAGTCGATCTTGCGACAAGTTTCTTGATGCATCTTGCTGTGCCCAATTGACTTGCCAGTCTCTCACATCTTTTCCGAGTTCATAGCGTTCTCGCGCAGCCTCCGGTTGAAGGCTGACAAAATTCTGCACTCTGTTCCAAAGATCATCTTTGCTGATGTCGATAGTTAAGGCGTCACGAGCAGTGACAATACCTACCGAGTTCACAGGCATAAGCGCGTTTATCGCAATTCCATCTTCATAGGCTTTAAGCGTTCCCATATCCCGCCGAACCAACGGATATTGCGGCGCAGGGCTTTCCAACTTCTCGAACACAGGCGCGGTCAGGCTGGCCGCCTCAAGTGCGTCATATTTCGCCTGCCGCGCGCCCCACAAGTCGCCCTGCATGACCTCTGCCAGCCCCTTGCGCTTGCCCTTGCGCTTCACGGCAATGATGATCGACACGCCCTGTTGAATGTCGAAGACGTTCTTGTCTGGCTTGCCTTCGGGTGTGACCTCTTTCTTCTTCGCGTTGCCGTGCAGGTCCAGCACATAAATCTTGTCGAAGGTGTGCAGCAGATGCCAGCGCATGCCGCGAAAGGTCGGGTTGTCCAGATAGCCGTGATTGGTGATGAAACCCAAGACGCCCTCGCCGTTCTTCTCGATCAGGTGCGACGACAGGCGGATGAATTTGACATAAAGGTCATTGATCCATTTCGGATTGCGCTCTTTCAGCTTTTCCTTGCCGCCCGGTTCCTTCTTGTAGTCATCCATCAGCGTGCCAAGCCAGCCCTCGGACACGCCGCCCTCGCCCAAGTAAGGCGGGTTGCCGATCACGCACATGATGGGCATGTCGCGTTTGATGGTGTTCGCGCCCTTGGCCTCTCGTGACAGCCATTGGCTGAACAGCAGGTTCTGGGTCGCGGGTTCGCCTTCCTCCAGCGAATTGGTCAGATAGACCGACAGGCGCGGGGGTGTCTTGCCGGGTTTGTAGCCCATTTCGGTCAGGATCATGTCCAGCTTCATGTGGCACATGGCATAGGACGCCATAAGCAACTCAAACCCGTGCAGGCGGGGGATGAGGTCATTCGCGATATAGCCCGACCACATGCCGGGGGCTACGCCCTGCACCTTGGGCGCGATCTGCTTGATGACTTCGGCCAGAAAGGTGCCTGTGCCGGTGGCGGGATCGAGTATCTGGACGCGGTGCACCTCTTTCTTGATGGTGACGGGTTTGCCCTTCTCGGTCTGGCCTGTGTCCCAGTCCACCGTGACCCTGGACGTGTCGGCCAGCCCATCGGGCAGGCCAAATTCGGTTTGCAGCACCTCATCCACCGCGCGCACGATGAAATTGACCACGGGTTCGGGCGTATACCACACCCCGCGCGCCTTGCGCTTGGCGGGGTTGTAGGCGGCAAGGAAGGTTTCATAGAAATGCAGGAAGGGGTCTTGCTGGGCGGTCAGCTTGCCAAAGCCTGCCATGATCTTCTTGACGTTCGTGGCCTGGAACACGGCGGCCAGATCGTCGATGATCCATGCGATGCGGTCGTCAAGGTCCACGCCCGCCACATAGCCGAACAGGCTGCGCAGGAAGGGGTTGGATTTGGGCAGCAGGTCGAGCGCTTCCTGACGGCTGAAGGTTTCGAGGTGCGTGTCATGCAGCCGGGCCGCGAACATGCCGTAAGCGATGGTTTCGGCGTAGATATCGGCGAAATCCTCGGGCGCGATATCGTGGATCAGGTGTTCCTTGAAGGCGCGGTATTGGCCGGATAGCTCAGTTTGCAGGTCCGGGTCGGTGCGCAGGGCGTTGAACAGCACATCCTTGATCAGAATGGCCTTGCCCGCCATGCGTTCGGCCAGATCGCGCGGGCTGGTGATGGTCTGGGGGCGCTGGGCGATGAAGTCGCGCAGCAGGTTTTCAAGCTGGGCGTAGTTGTCGGGGATGGGCTGAATGCCCATCAGGTAATCGCCAATCCTGACCGATGCGACCAAATCGCCATTGCGGTAGAAATCCCAATCAAGGCAGTTGGTGTAGATCAGGTTGGCCAGACCTTTGACATAGCGGTCCTTCTGGCGCTTGTTCGCGTCCTTCATGGCGCGGATGTCAATGTCGATGTCCTTGGCTTCCAGGTGGCCAATGGCGATATTGTCGCGCAGGATGATGAAGTCGGGCGCGCCAACCTCTGACCGGGCCGGGTCGTTGACGGGTTCCAGGTCGTTATCAAGCGATTTCAGCAGGTCATGCAGCGCGATACGGTAGGCGTGTTCGCGGGCGATATCTGTCTTGCGGACGGCCTGAACGCGGGCGATGAAGTCTGAGATCAATGTCATGGAATCCCCTGCTTTCCGTGACATTAGGCAAAGGGTGGGCTGGAAGGAAGGAAATTTGCCTCAGACCATGCCCCGGATCAGTTCGCCTTGCCGCGATGGCGACACAGGGCAATAGGCGCTGAGGGTGGTGGCGATGTTCTCATGGCCCAGGTTCATCGACCAAGCCTTGAATTGTTCGGGTGTCTTGCAATGCTCATTGGCCAGCAGGCCCAGGGTCTTGCGGAAGCTGTGCGGGGCGAAGGCGGGCAGGCCCGCGCTGGTGAACGCGTCCTTGATCACGCTGCGCAGCTTGCCCGAGTTGCTGTAGGTGTCACGCGACAGGCCCAGCGGGGCGAATGAACCGTCTTTCAGGCCCATCAGGGGCTTGGGAAACAGGGCATCATTCGCGCCGAAAAGTTCCTCTTTGCGCAGGTAGTCCACCCAGTCGCGGAAGGTGTGCAGATAGGCTTCATCGACCGGGAAGAACCATGCTGTAAAGGTCTTGGCGAATTTGGTCTTCACGTCGCGGGCGTCCTGATAGACGCAGCGTTCCACCAGATCGACGTGTTTCAGGCGCATGGACGCAATCGCCCCATCCCGCGCGCCGGTCAGCATCAGGAAGGCAAAGAGCGCCCTGTCACGGCGTTGCAGGGGCGTGGCGCCGGGCATCTGGGCGAAGGCGTGGCGGCATTGCTCGGGCGTCGGACCGGGCGTGTCGCGGGCTGTGTGGGCAATGCGGGCGTCCTTGGCGTTCAGGTTGAAATACTCGGCATCCGCATAGGCGATGCGCGACTTGTAGCCCGGTTGCCCTGCCAGCCAGTGAATGAACGCCTTGACCATGCGCAGGGTGCTATCGACCGTAGCCTTGGACAGCGGCGCGCCGGTGCGGGCGTTCTTTTCATTCGACAGGCGGTTCTTGAAGGTGATCGCCTGTTCGATGTGAAACCGCTTGAAGGGCTTGTAGCCGGTGCTGCGCTCAAAGCGCAGGATGGCTTCGGCTGCCTTGTCCACCGTGGCCATGTCGGCGCGTTTGGCTTCGCGCAGGAATTGCGTGTAGCGGCGCTTGATCCGCTCGTTTTCTTCATTGAATTTCCGGGCCATTGTTCATCCTTTCCGAAGTGATGGTTCAAGAGGGGTCCAGTGGGTTCCTTTAGGCTTGCCGCCCCTCTTTGATGGCGATCTCGAAAATCCGGCTGAAATGGTCGATCTTGGTCTGGCTGATCATGCGGTTGCAGGTGCCGCCGCACACCTCACAAAGCCCAAGCAGGCGCGCGGTCTTCGGGGTCTGGGGGATACAATCGACCATCATCCCCATCGGGATGCGTGGCGCCTTGCAACTAAGGCAATAGAGTTGATGGGCCTGCAATGGCGCTTTCGCTGCCTTGGCGCGGCCTTCAAGAAAGCCGCGCAGCGCATCCCCAAGGATCAGGAAGGGGCGCTGCGACCTCATCAGGGGCAAGCCGGATTTCACCCAACTGCGAATGGTGCCGATGGATACACCCAGCGCAATGGCCGCTTCCTCGACCGTGTAGGTTCGCGCAGCCTTGATCGCGCGGGGGTTCGGGCGCTTTGCCATGCTACACCTACCAGCGACCTATGCGCGCCTGCCTCAAAGTTTCGGCTGGGATGCCGCTTTTGCAGCTTCCCATGCCTCGATTTCAGACAGTTTCCAGCGAGTGCAGCCGGGGCTGAGTTTGACCGGCTTGGGAAAGTCTGGCCATCTGCGGTGGGTCAAATGGTGCGTATTATACCGCGCAGCAATCTGGCGGTCTGATAGGTAGATTTCGGGTTTTTGCAGTTGCATGATATGCGCTCCATACTCTGTGTATGGGATGCATCATTGCGCAATTGAACGGTAAAGAGGAAATTCAAAATCAGGCGCTTAGGCGAATAGCAAAAACACGGGATATGCCTATGTGGTTTGCTGAAATCATCCCAACCGCTTAGGCGGTTTGCTTCCAAACAGCGTCTGAAACCGCGCCTTCATATCGTCGCCAGCCTCGCCTCGACGAATTTCACCAAGGTAGTTATTTACCTGCCCTTTGCCTTGCTTCCAAAGGTTTGGATTGTCCCTTACGCAATCAGCCAAGACCACTTTTGCAACTGCTTCTTCACTAAACTGGACAATGGCTGGATTTTGCGCGGCAAGGGCTTCTATCTTATCGAGCAAATCACTGCGGCGTTTCTCGCGGGAATTGCGTGACGTCTTGCCGCCAGCTCCACCGGCTTTTTGACGCATCTCAATTGCCTTTGTTGCCTCACCCTCGACACCTAGAGCCAAAACCTCTAGGTCTCTCCAGAAATATCCAGCTGCGAAATGGTTATGCAAAACATGGTGGAAATATTGATAAGCAGCCGCAATATACGCAAGCGATGTGGAAGGTAATTTCACATAGCAATATTCAAACGCAGCGACTATACTCCAGTTGCTGCCGAGCTTGTTTTTTAGTTGTCTGACTCTCTCATCACCCAAATAATTTAAAACATCTGGTGTTAATGTGGAATAGTCTTTTTTATAGATGCCTGACCTACTGAGAATTTCAACAGCAAGCGGAGACTCTCCATCACCTGCGCCAGTCAAGTCATATTCAATATCAGCATATTTAAATTTTGAGTCGAGAATTTCCCTTATAATTTCGACTTCTTCTTCTGAATAGTTACCGCCAATCGAAACCTCTAAACCCGGTTTGTTTTCCTCTAGAGCCTGCTTTGCGTCCTGCTCTCGATAAAAAAGAGTGGACGCGAATTGTATTGGACGTAGGCCGACCCTGTAGGTCACATTGAGCATCCAAACCTCGCATGGCTCTTTATCCTCAACGCGCAAATAGCGGGGGTATCCCACATCATCTGGTCTTAGATGAAGTATTTCAGCACTCTCGATGATTTTCTTTCGCATTGGCGCTCTTGGGTCTGTCATGCACTCCCTCGTAGCTTCACAACCTTACCGCCCTTGCCCTTGCCGCCCATGAAATCCGCCCAATCGGCCATCATGCGGCGGCGCTTTTCGATCATGTCGCCCCGACGATAGGACGCCTCCACTGCGTTGCTGATACGGTGCGCAAGCGCCACTTCGGCCATGTCGCCCGGATAGCTTGTCATTTCCGCCGCCCAATCCCTGAATGTGCTGCGCAAGCCATGCGGCACGGCGGGCCGTTTCGATACGCGGTCAAGGTAGCCTGTGCCGCCTTCGGAAATGTCTGATTCGTGCATCCGCTTCATGGTGGCCGATAGCGTCATGTCCGACAACTGCCCACCGCGCGCGGCTGGAAACACCAGCGGGTTGCCCTCCAGCTTGGGAATCGCGCGCAGCATTTCGACCGCGCGGGGCGATAGGGGCACGCGGTGTTCGCGGTCCATCTTCATGCGCGCGGCTGGAATAATCCAAAGCGCATTGTCCAAGTCGATCTCATCCCAGAGCGCGCCCCTGACCTCTTGCGACCGCGTGGCGGTCAGGGCGGCAAGTTCCAGCGCCCGCGCGCCAAAGCCCTCGCGGGTCTGTAGGGCGGCATACCAGCGCGGCGCATCCTCCAGCGCCAGGGCGGGGTGATTGCCCTCGTTTGCGACCTTGGACGGGGGCGGCAACAGTTCTTTCAGGTTGCCCGCCCAGCGCGCCGGATTGTCGCCTGTCCTGTGGCCTGCGACCGTGGCCCAGCTTAGAACCGCCTCAATCCGCCCGCGCAGGCGTGACGCGGTTTCGGTCTTGTCCATCCAGATGGGTTGCAGCACGCGCAACACGTCCTGCGTGGTAATGTCCTGCACCAGCATCTTGCCCAGATCGGGGGTGGCATAGGTGGCCAAGGTGTTTTCCCATTGCTGGCGGTGCTTGGGGTTCCTGAAGGCGTCCAGCTTGGCGGCAAGCGCCTTGTCCACCGCCTGCGCAAAGGTCAGGCCACGGCGCTGGGCGGCCACCAGCGCGGCCTTGATGGCCTTGCGTTCCTCTACAGGGTCAATGCCGCGTTCTATCTTGTCGCGGGCCTCGCGGGCCTTGTCGCGCGCCT
>JAFIEE010000257.1 GCA_020832705.1 Paracoccaceae bacterium | reverse complement strand
GCAAGTGGATGGGGGCAAGGGGATGGAAGCGGAAACCGCCGAAACGGTACCGGCGCTGGTGATCGGCGCGGGCCCGGCCGGGCTGATGGCGGCCGAGGCGCTGTCCGGCGCAGGCGTGCCGGTCGTGGTGGCCGAAGCCAGGCCCAGCCCGGCGCGCAAGTTCCTGATGGCGGGCAAGTCGGGGCTGAACCTGACCAAGGACGAAGCCGAAGCGGCGTTCCTGTCCGCCTATGCCGAAGCCGCCCCATGGCTGCGCCCGGCGCTGGCGGCCTTCGGCCCGGCGCAGGTCGTGGCCTGGGCCGAGGGGTTGGGCCAGCCGGTGTTCACCGGCAGTTCCGGCCGCGTCTTCCCGGTGGCGATGAAGGCATCGCCCCTGTTGCGCGCCTGGCTGGCGCAACTGGCGGCACAGGGGGTGGGGTTGCGCACCCGGTGGCGATGGACGGGTTGGGACGCGGGTGATGCGTGGCGCTTCGACACACCCGAAGGCGCGCGCCTGCTCCGGGCCGGGGTCTGCGTGCTGGCCATGGGGGGGGCAAGCTGGGCACGGCTGGGCTCTGACGGGGCCTGGACGGCGTTCCTGGAACCGCGCGGTGTGGCGCTGGCGCCGTTTGCGCCGGCCAACATGGGGGTGCGGGTGGCCTGGTCGGCGCATATGCGCCCGCATTTCGGCGCGCCGCTGAAAAACGTGACCCTGTGCGCGGGCGGCCAGCAGGTGCGCGCCGAGGCGGTGATCACCGCCGCAGGGCTGGAAGGCGGCGGGATCTATGCGCTTGGGCGGCCCCTGCGCACGGGCGCGCGGCTGACGCTGGACCTGTTTCCCGACCTGACGGTGGCCGAGATCGCGCGGCGCCTGGCCGCGCGTCCGGCGCGCGAAAGCAGCGCCAACCGGCTGCGCAAGGCGCTGCGACTGGAGGGGGTGCGGCTGGCGCTGGTCCATGAATGCGCGCGCCCCCTGCCCCGCAACGCGGAGGCAATGGCCGCGGTGCTCAAGGCGCTTGCGGTGCCGGTTGCCGGGCCTGCGCCGCTGGACGAGGCCATTTCGGTCGCCGGAGGCATCCGGGCCGATGCGCTGGATGCGGGCCTGATGCTGCGCGCTCAGCCGGGGGTCTTCGCCGCGGGCGAGATGCTGGACTGGGAGGCCCCCACGGGCGGATATCTGCTCACGGCGTGCTTCGCCACGGGCCTGCACGCGGGGCGCGGAGCGGTCCGCTGGCTGAAGCGCGCAGGCTGAGGCCGCGCGCCGCCAGCGCCGTCAGAGCAGGTGTGCAGCGACAATCGCACCGAAAATGAGCAGGACGAGGCTGCCCCAGACCTCCACGCGCCGCGCCGGGCTGATCGCGGCGCCGCAATTCGAACAGCGCGACCGCCCGATCCGGTTGCGGTGGCCACAGACGCTGCACTTGGCGATCCGCATTGCGCGGAATCGGCTGTTTGAATGTGCCAAGTCTTGTCACTCCTTGATCCCTGCGGGATGCGAAGCCACACGGAAGACAGCAGCCGACAGAGACGAAGCCGAATGCTGTTGTAAATTAAACTGTCGCCAAAAGAACAACAAGCGCCTTCTTCGGAAAAAGCCGCCAATACAACCTGTTACTTCACCAATGAACCGACGACGCCCTCATCCTTCGCGTTCTGGGTGCGACGGGGCAAGAGGTCGCGACACACACAAGGAATACGCGAGCGAAGTGAAATCTGAGCGAAGCCTGCGCGGTTGTCCAGACGTTGCGGAACACCAGCTTGTGACCTTGCCCCCGGAGAACGAATCTACCGCAGCAAGGCAACGCGCCGTGCCCGTTTTTGCGCCGATTGCGGCCCGCTTTGGACGGCGATTGATCGCAAGCGGGCCAGGGCCAGGCAGGGCACCCAGCCGCGCGGCGCAGATGCGGATCGGGTCAGCGCAACTCCGCCGACGGGATCACCGGAAAGAACCGCCCCCCCGACCACAGGCCGAACCAGCTTTCGCCCGCGTGCTCGGCATGGGCGCCGATGTCCACCAGCCGGTAGAAACTCTTGCGGTCGATCAGCGCTTCCAGGTTGGCGCGAACCAGCACATACGGCGACGGCTCGCCGGTCTCGGGGTCGCGGATCACGCGGATGGGGTTGTCCGGCCCGGCGGTCACCGTATCGCCGACATTGGTGCTGAAGGTCAGGCTCTGCCCCGCGCCGTTGCCTTCGGCTTCGAAATCCACGGCGACGAAGGGCGCGTCCTCGACCGTGATGCCGACCTTTTCGACCGGGGTGACCAGGAAGTAATCGTCCCCGTCCCGGCGCAGGATGGTCGAGAACAGCCGCACCAGCGCCGGACGCCCGATCGGCGTGCCCAGATAGAACCACGTCCCGTCCCGCGCGATGCGCATGTCCAGATCGCCGCAGAACGGCGGGTTCCAAAGGTGGACGGGCGGCAGCTTGCCGCTTTTCGCCGCGGCCTTCGCGGTGGCGGCGATGCTTTCTGCCGAAGGGGTCACGATCTGTTGTCCGCTCATGGTTTTTGCCAATGCGCCGGTTTAGGATATGTCATCATCTCAAGATAGGCGCGTGCGGCCTGCACGCAACCGTCGAGCGCGGCAGGGGAGCGGCAAGCATGGTGGACGACGCGGAACTGATCGACCGGATCGAAGGTCTGGGCGCCAAGCTGGCCGAGGCGCGCGCCAGCATCAATCGCCGCTTCATCGGTCAGCGCAATGTGGTGGACCTGTCGCTGGCGGCCATGCTGTGCGGCGGGCACGCGCTGCTGATCGGCCTGCCGGGGCTGGGCAAGACGCGGCTGGTGGACACCCTGTCCACCGTGATGGGACTGAAGGGCAGCCGCATCCAGTTCACGCCGGACCTGATGCCCGCCGATATCATCGGCTCCGAGGTGCTGGACTCCACCGCCGACGGCAGCCGCAGTTTCCGCTTCATCGAAGGGCCGGTGTTCTGTCAGCTTCTGATGGCGGACGAGATCAACCGCGCCTCGCCCCGCACGCAGGCCGCCCTTCTGCAGGCCATGCAGGAGCGCGAGGTCACGGTCGCGGGCGTGCACCACAAGCTTGACGCGCCGTTTCATGTTCTGGCCACCCAGAACCCGATCGAACAGGAAGGCACCTACCCCCTG
>JAFIEE010000256.1 GCA_020832705.1 Paracoccaceae bacterium | reverse complement strand
GCCGCGGCAGGGCCGTTTCTCCTGCTCGCCGCCGGCTGCGGCGGCGGCGGCGAGTACCCGGCGGCGGCAAACCCCCCCGGCCGCTCGTGCCCGCGCGCGGGGTGGGTGGGGGTGGCGCCGACCACAGCGTTCGAGGCAATACCATTCGGCGCGCAGGGACGATCATGCAAAAGTTGAGCTTTGCAACTAAAAAGAGGCGTGTTAAACTTTAGAACTGCAACCAAGGGGGGATCGAGATGCAGACGAATCGGAACCTGCGCCTGTCCGTATCCGTGGCGGCGCTTTTCTACGTCACCGGCGCCGTGGCCCAGGACATGCCGCGCGGCGGCGCGGCGACGGGCTGCAACCCCGACACGTTCTCGCCGGTCATTTCCGAACGTACGGGCGAAACGCTTTACTGGAACAACCCGAACTGCCCGGCGGGCAGCGGATCCAACGGGGGGGCGGGGGAACTGCCGCCGGTCGACGAAGAGGACGAGGAAGAGGAAGAGCCGGAGCCTCCGGTCGAGCCTTACAGTTAGAGACGCGCGCCGGCGCGGTCCGGGCAAGCTGCGGCGCGCCGAACCAATCCCGGAAGCAACCCCAACCTATCTGAAGCGGTTGTCTTGCGGGTTGGCTTCACGGATGGTTATGTCCAGCGATACCCTTGCCATCGAGGAATGACGCGGCGTGCACGCTGTGATTTGTTGCGAAGCGGGCGCGGGACGCGCGCACATGACGGCGCTGGCTCTGGCGGCGCAGGCGCTCCAACCCGGCTTTCGCTGCACGGCGCTGCTGGGCCGACGCACTCACGCGGCGATTGTTGCGCCCTGGTGCACCGCCATCCACCCGGCCCCCACCCTGCGGCGCGTGGCGAAAAGCGCGCCGGACGCGGCGCGGCTGCGGCCCTTCGCGAGTTGGCTTGGCGCACGCGGGTTCCGTGACCCCGAAACGCTGGAGCGGCGCTTCCGCTGGTGGCAGGAGGCCTTCTGGACCCTGCGCCCTGCCCTCGTTGTCGCCGATTTCGCGCCCACGGCGCTGATGGCGGCGCGCAGCCTCGGGGTGCCGGCCGTCGCGCTTGGACCGGCTTTCGCGCTGCCGAGCGAACACGCCCCGGCCACCACCGACCCCGACGATCCGCATGACCGCGCCACCTGCGCCCTGATCAACCGCACGTTGGGGCCGCTGGGCGCGCCACCGATCGACCGGCTGGAAGCCGTGTTCGACTGCGCCCGCCGCTATCCGCGCGGGCTGCACATCTGGGACCCGTTCCACCCGCGCCCGCGCTGGCCCGTGATCTCGCCGCTGGCATCCCTTCCGCCGCGCGCAGGCCCGTCCCGTGCGACGATCTTCGCCTATCTCTCCACGGTCGAACTGCGCGAACCGGCCATCCTCGAAGCCTTCGCGCGGGTGGACCGCCCGACCCGGCTCGTCGCCCCCGGGATCACGCCCGAGACGCGCGCGCGGCTGGCGACCAACCCGGCGCTGGCCCTCGAACCGGCGCCGTTGAGCTATGCCGAAATCGCAGCGAGTGCGCAGGTAATCGTCTGCGCGGGCCAGTCGGGCATGTCGACGCTGGCGGTTCTGGCCGGAATTCCGATGCTGGCCCTGCCCCAGCACCTGGAGCAGGCAAACAACGCCAGCGGTGCGGCGCGGCTGCCGTCGGTGCGCGCGCTTGACAAGCCTGCGCGCAGCGCCGACGCCATTCTGGCCGGGATCGAGGCGCTCTGGTCCGACCCGGACGCCCAAACCGCCGCCCGCGCGGCGGCCGACGCCCTGCGCCCGCACTACGCCGAAGGCGCGCGCGACATCTTCCGCCGTGAACTCCCGGGGCTGGCCGCCCGCGCCGCGCCGGGCCCTTCCCGCGCCCCCCTTCCCCTGCCACCGATGCCACGCTAGAAGGGCGCCATGCTCAAGACCCGGATCATTCCCTGCCTCGATGTCGCCGACGGCCGTGTGGTCAAGGGCGTCAATTTCGTCGACCTGCGCGATGCCGGCGACCCGGTGGCGGCCGCGCGCGCCTATGACGCCGCCGGCGCCGACGAACTGTGCTTCCTGGACATCCACGCCACCCATGAAAACCGCGGTGTCATGCTCGATCTGGTCACCCGCACGGCCGAACAGTGCTTCATGCCGCTGACCGTCGGCGGCGGCGTGCGCTCGGCCGAAGACGTGCGCGCGCTGCTGCTGGCGGGCGCCGACAAGGTGTCGTTCAACTCGGCCGCCGTGGCCGATCCGGATGTGGTGGCCCGCGCCGCCGACCGATTCGGCAGCCAGTGCATCGTGGTGGCCATCGACGCCAAGACCGTTGCC
Organism: Paracoccaceae bacterium; assembly: GCA_020832705.1. Classification (GTDB taxonomy): domain Bacteria; phylum Pseudomonadota; class Alphaproteobacteria; order Rhodobacterales; family Rhodobacteraceae; genus Rhabdonatronobacter. Next base: position 807 of record JAFIEE010000256.1, on the reverse strand, counting down.
CCCGGCGAATGGCAGATCTTCACCCACGGCGGGCGGCGCCCCACCGGGGTCGATGCGGTGGCATTCGCCCGCACCGTCGCCGCCAAGGGCGCGGGCGAGATCCTGTTGACCTCCATGGACCGTGACGGCACGCGCGCGGGGTTCAACCTGGACCTGACCCGCGCCATCGTCGATGCCGTGCCGATCCCGGTGATTGCCTCGGGCGGGGTGGGCACGCTCGATCACCTGGTCGAGGGGGTGACACAGGGCGGCGCCTCGGCGGTGCTGGCGGCCTCGATCTTCCATTTCGGCGACCACACCATCGCCGAGGCCAAGGCCCATATGGCCGCCGCCGGGATCCCGGTGCGCTTGTCATGAGCGGACCCGAAAGCGCGCTGCATCGCCTCGCCGCCGCCATCGCCGCGCGCGCCGATGCCGACCCCGACAGCAGCTGGACCGCCCGCCTGCTGGCCGGAGGCCCCGAAAAATGCGCCGAAAAATTCGGCGAGGAAGCCATCGAGGCGGTGATCGAAGCCGTGCGCGGCGACCGCGCCCGCCTGACCGCCGAGGCCGCCGACGTGCTCTATCACCTGCTGGTCATGTGCGCCGCCCGCGGCGTCACGCTGACCGAGATCGAGGCCGAACTCGCCCGGCGCGAGGGGCTTTCGGGCCTGGCCGAAAAGGCCGCGCGCTCCCGCTGAGCATGCCCGTTGAGCGGGCCCGTTGAGCATGATTGGCGCAAGGCTGAGCAGCGCCGACACTCCCGGCCCGCTGCATCATCTGTGCAGAAATATCCCGGGGGGAGTCCAGCCCCCTTGCGGGGCTGGA
>JAFIEE010000037.1 GCA_020832705.1 Paracoccaceae bacterium | reverse complement strand
AAAGTTCGCGGGCGGGCCGGCTTGTCAGCAAGCAGACCGACTGGGGCGCGTGCCCCGCGCGTTCGCCCCCCCCCCCCGCCGCCAGGGCGGCGAACGGGGGGGCGGGGCGGTCGGCACCGACCGCCAGCGCGCGCTCCAGCACGCGCACGGCATGCAGCGCAGGTCTGCCGGACCCGTCGGCGATCTGGTGGCGGCACGATGTCCCGTCGGCCACGATCAGCGCCTCGGGCGCGGCGGCGCGCACGGCGGGAAGCAGCGACAGCTCGGCCATGGCGCGGGAGACCTCAAGGGTTTCGGCCTGATAGCCAAAGGCGCCAGCCATGCCGCAGCAACCCGACTCGATCGCCGTGACCTTCAGTTCGGGGATCAGGCGCAGGATCTCCAGGGTCGGTCGGAACGCATCGAAGGCCTTCTGGTGGCAATGCCCGTGGACATGGGCCTCGGCGGGCAATGGCGAGAGGGGCAGGTTCAGCCGCCCCGCCGCAGCTTCGGCGGCCAGGAATTCATCCACCAGCAGGGCGCGGGCCTTGACGGCCTCGGCGTCATCGCCGGGCAGCAGGGCGGGGGCTTCATCGCGCAGGGTCATCAGACAGCTTGGCTCCAGCCCCAGGATCGGCACGCCCCGGCGCGCCAGCGGCGCCAGGGTGTCGAGCGTGCGGGTCAGCTCCGCGCGGGCCTGATCCACCAGCCCTGCGGACAGGAAGGTGCGCCCGCAACACAGCCCCCGGCCCGGGTGCCGCGCGGCCCGCGGCATCAGCACCCGAAACCCCGCCGCTGTCAGCACCTTGACCGCAGCACGGGCGTTTTCCGGTTCGAAATGGCGGTTGAACGTGTCGGTGAACAGCACCACCTCGGGGCCATCCTCGGGGCCTTCGGCGCGGCCGTCGAAGACATCGCGCCGCCAGCGCGGCAGGGGCCGTTCGGCGCTGAGGCCAAGCAGCCGCTCGCCCAGCCGGGCCAGCAGCGGCACACGGTTGCGCAGGTTCATCAGCCCGGCCAGCCGGGCGGCCATCGGCGCATAGCGGGGCAGATAGGCGATGGCCCGGTCGCGCAGCGACAGCCCGTGCCGCTGTGCCCGCGCGGCCTGAACCTCGATCTTCATCCGGGCCATGTCCACGCCGGTGGGGCATTCGCGCCTGCAGGCCTTGCAGGAAACGCACAGCGACAGGGTTTCCGCCATGGCATCCGAACTCAGCGCATCGGGGCCCAACTGCCCTGAAAGCGCCAGCCGCAGCGTGTTGGCCCGCCCGCGGGTGACATCGCGCTCATTGCGCGTGACCCGGAAGGACGGGCACATCGCCCCGCCCTTCAGCTTGCGGCAGGCGCCGTTGTTGTTGCACATTTCTACCGCACCCTGCAGCCCGCCCGCCCCACCGGGCCAGGCCGACCAGTCCAGCGCGACCTTGCGGTCCTCGGCCCTGTATCCGGGCGCAAAGCGCAGCAGGTTGCGGTCATCCATGCGCGGCGGGTTGACGATCCGCCCGGGGTTGAGCACCCCATCAGGGTCGAAGCTGGTCTTGACGGTCTCGAACGCCGCCACCATGTGCCGCCCGAACATGGGTTCGTGAAACTCCGAGCGCGAGATGCCGTCCCCATGCTCGCCCGAATGCGACCCCTTGTAGTCGCGCACCAGGGCCATGGCCTCTTCGGCGATGGCCCGCATGGCGCGCACGTCCTTGTCCTGCTTCAGGTTCAGCACCGGGCGCACATGCAGGCACCCCACCGATGCGTGGGCATACCATGTGCCGCGCGTGCCGTGGCGTTCGAAGACTTCGGTCAGGCGCTCGGTATAGGCGGCCAGATGCTCCAGCGGGACGGCGCAATCCTCGACGAAGGAAACCGGTTTGCCCTCGGATTTCATGGACATCATGATATTCAGGCCTGCCTGCCGCACCTCGGTGATGGCCGCCTGCAGCGCGGGGTCTTCCACCGGGACCATGCCGCCCCAGCGCCGCCCCTGCCCGGTCCAGGAATAGCCCAGATCGCCCATCATCCCGGCCAGCCGCTCAAGCCGGCGCAGGTTCTCGGCCTGGTCGTCCTCGCCGAATTCGACGATCAGCAGCGCGTCGGGGTCTCCGCGCACGCAGCGCTCCAGCGTGGGCCGGAAGATGTCGATGTCGCGCGACAGCTCGATCATGGTCCGGTCGACCAGCTCCACCGCGATCGGGTCCAGCGTGACCAGATGCTGCGCTGCGTCCATGGCGTCATGGAAGCGCGGAAAATGGCAGACGCCAAAGACCTTGTTGCGGATCACCGGCGACAGCGCGATCTCGATCCGTTCGAACAGTGCCAGCGTGCCTTCGGACCCGACCAGCAGCTCGGCCAGGTTGTTGGTCGGCCCGTCCGGCACCAGCGCGTCGATGTTGTAGCCGCCCACGCGGCGCAGCACATCGGGAAAGCGCGCGGCGATTTCCTCGGCCTCCTGCGCGCCCAGCGCCAGCAGGCGGGCCAGCAGACCGTCATCGCGCACAGGCGATTGCGCGATGGCCTGGTCACGCCGGACCGTGCCGAAGTGCAGCGCGCGGCCGTCGGCCAGCCGGGCGTCGAGGCCCAGCACATTGTCGCGCATGCGCCCATAGCGCAGCGACCGCGTCCCGCAGGAGTTATTGCCCGCCATGCCGCCGATGGTGGCGCGCGAGGCGGTGGACACATCGACCGGAAACCACAGCCCATGCGGTTTGAGCGCGCGGTTCAACTCATCCAGCACCACGCCGGGTTCGACCACCGCGCGCCGGTTTTCGGCATCCACCTCGATCACCCGGTTGAGGTATCGCGTGGTGTCCATCACCATCGAGGCGTTGATCGTCTGCCCGTTCTGCGAGGTGCCGCCGCCCCGGGGGGTCACCGCCACGCCTTCGTCACGCGCAATCGCCAAGGCGGCGGCCATCTCCTCGGTTGAGCGGGGGATGACGACAGCCTCGGGCACGATCTGATAGATTGAGGCATCGGTGGCATAGCGCCCGCGTGCGAACGGGTCGTCCATCACCTCGCCGGTGATGGCGCGACGGAGGCGTTGCGCAAGGCGCGAATCGGTTCGCTTGGGGCCGGGTCCTGAAACGTGCACGTGTCCTTCCTGCTGCAGGTGCGCGGGGCGTGATTTCCGGGCGTCCACCGCATGGGTTACCCTTCGTGTCTGCCCGAATATAATTCAAAATACAATATTACACTTGACGGGATGTTCAATATATACTCAAAAAGGGCGCCCCGGTCCGGAACCTCGCTGTCTGTGCCGGGCGCGAAAAGACATCAGTGGAGTTCAGCTCAATGCGCAAGCCAGGCCGCCATTTTCTGCAGATACCCGGGCCAACCAATGTGCCCGACCGTATCCTGCGTGCGATGGATCTGCCCACCATGGACCATCGCAGCCCCGCGTTCGGCGAACTTGGCCGCAAAGTGCTTGATGGAATGCAGTCGATCTTTCGCACCGAAGAACCGGTCTATATCTACCCCGCATCGGGCACAGGGGCCTGGGAGGCCGCGCTGGTCAACACCCTGTCGCCCGGCGACAAGATCCTGATGTTCGAAACCGGCCAGTTCGCCACCCTCTGGAAGGCAATGGCCGCCCGGTTGGGGCTGGATCCGGTGTTTGTCCAGGGGGATTGGCGCGCGGGCGCCGATCCGCAGGCCATCGAGACCCAGTTGCGCGCGGACCGCGCCCACGAGATCAAGGCGGTCTGCGTGGTCCATAACGAAACCTCGACCGGTTGCGTTACGGATATCCCTGAAGTCCGCGCCGCGCTGGACGCCACCGGCCACCCTGCGCTGCTGATGGTCGATACCATCTCGTCGCTGGCCTCGATCGATTACCGCCATGACGAATGGGGCGTCGATGTCACCGTCGGGGGATCGCAAAAGGGGCTGATGCTGCCGCCGGGGCTGAGCTTCAATGCGGTCAGCGCCAAGGCGCGCGAGGCCGCGAAAACCGCGGAAATGACCCGGTCCTTCTGGTCGTGGGAGGAAATGGACGGTCCCAATGCAAACGGCTTCTTCCCCTATACTCCGGCGACCAATCTGCTTTATGGGCTGGCCGAGGCCGTGGACATGCTGCACGAAGAGGGGCTGGACGCGGTCTTTGCCCGCCACGCCCGCCATGGTGCCGCGACGCGCAAGGCGGTCGAGGCCTGGGGGCTTGAGGTTCTCTGCCAGGAGCCGCGCCATTATTCGGGGTCGCTGACCGCGGTGATGATGCCGCAGGGCCACAGTGCCGATGCCTTCCGCAAGGTCGTGGCCGACACGTTCGACATGTCGCTGGGCAATGGCTTGGGCAAGATCGCCGACAAGGTCTTCCGCATTGGCCATCTGGGTGATTTCAATGATCTGATGCTGGCCGGAACCCTGTCCGGCATTGAAATGGGCCTGCAGCTTGCCGGTGTTCCGCACCGCCAGGGCGGTGTGCAGGCGGCCTTGAATCATCTTGCCGAAACACCGCCGAATTCGGCGGGCTGAGACGAGCGCGCGTGCATTGGCAGCGGAAGGGGGGCGTGCGCCTACCGACCCTTGCCGATACGCGCGCTGCCCCTTCGCGCCGACTCAGAACTGGCGGCTCAGCGCCACCCGCACAGACTGGCTGGAGTGGTTCTTCGAGCCCAGACCGTCGAAGCGCAGCGCGCCCGTGGCATTCCAGCTTGAAGCGCCGCCCGTGCGGAAACCCAGTTCCAGCGAGCCACGCACAGCGTCAACGCGCGCCGGTCCCGACTGGGTGAAGTTCCACGCGACCGACGGCCGCGCAAACACGATCATCTGCCCGTCGTCAAACGGTTTCTCGATCATCGTGGCAAGGGTCATGCGTCCGACCTCGGTATTCACACCCGGAACGGCGATGCTGGTGAGGCCGTTGGAGACAGTGTAATCGCGCTGGTGCTCGCGCATCCATGCCAGATCAATCTCGGGCGACAGCACGACACCGGAGTCCAGTTCATGCACCCCGTAAAGCGCCCCGCGCAGCAATGTCCTGCGGGTCTGAAAATCACCATCAAAGAGGGGGCCGCCATCCTCATAGATATCAATCTCTGCGGAATTGCGCGAGGTGCCGACCGCGCCCCGCAGGGCAAAGAACAGAGAAGGCGTGATCTCTCCTGTCAGGTAAGGCCCGACCATCCACCCTTGTCCCGACAGGTTCGAGAGGTCTTGCCGGCTTTCCCTTGCCGTGTCGAACTGCGCCATCAGTCCGAGCGCCAGTGATGGCGTCAGCAGGTAATCCGCGCCCGCCGACAGCATCCCGAAATGCCCGCTGCGTTGCTGGCCGGGCTGGAGCGCATGGCGATAGGACGCATATTCCCCCTCTGCCCAGAAATGCCAGGCATTGTCGGGCGTGACATGGTTACCGGCAAAGCGCAGGGTTGTCCGCTCGCCATCCGCACGCGCTGTGAGTTCGCTCAGCCCCCGCGAGCGCCGGTTGTCGAAGCGATAGCCGCGCGGCTCTGCCGACAGGATACGGTCCATGCGGTTGGCGATGAAGGCCGAGGTCGCATCGGTGAACGCATCGATCACGCGCGGATCGTCTTCCTCGCAGGCCAGGCACAGCTGTGCGGTGGCCGTGGTGCCGGTGCCATCCTCGACCGTGACAGTATGTGTTGTCCGCAATGCCTCGGCAGTCGGCGTGCCCGAGATGGTGCCGGTACCCGTGTCCATGGACAGACCCGCTGGCAGCGCCGGGAAGATCGAGAAACTGTAGGTCTCGTCACCACCTGTGGCGGTGGCGGTGATCGGGGTCATCGGCTGCCCGCGGGTCAGGGTGGCCGATGCGACCGACAGTTCCAGCCCCAGTGCCGGGTGCGCGACTGCGATCTGGACATTCGCGGTTTCAGTGGCACCAGTGCCATCCTGGACCGTGACAATATATGTGTCCAGCGATGCAGCGACGCTCGGCGTACCCGAGATCGTGCCGGTATCGGTGTCGATGGACAGCCCTGCTGGCAGCGCTGGACTGACCGAGAAAACGTAAGACCCATCGCCGCCAGTGGCGGTGGCAGTGATCGGCGTCATTTCCTGCCCACGGGTGAGGGTGGCCGCAGCGGCCGACAGCTCCAGCTCCAGCGGGTCGCTGCCCGAGGAGCCCCGAAGCGTGATTGCGCCTGTGTAGGTGTGCCCGCTGCTCCAGGTCGACCAGAAACGGAATTCCCATGTTCCTTCGGCGGGGGAGGCGGGAAAGGGGAGTGCCCCGGTGTAGCTAAATAGACCGCCACCCGAGGAGAAGCCGAACTCTGGGCCTTCGTAGAGACGCGTGGTTCCGTCAGGCGCGATCACAGTGATGCGCAGTTCGTTGCCCCATGAGCCCTCGATCGTCTGGGCAGTAAACGAAAAGAAGAGATCATTGACCTCGCCTGGCCCGGAGACAACCGTACGCGATGCAAAACTCCACTCGCCGCCGCCCGGTGAGGTCAGCCCGGTCAGGTCAACCGAGACGAGACTGCTGGACTGCGCCTGCGTTGCGCCCGCCAGAGCGACCCAGAATACAGTGCAAAAGACCATGACTGCGCCAAGCGCCGCCTTCGCCTTGCGTGTCGCCAGGCGAATCACCGGCAGGACGTCACGCTTTCCATGCCCGGAATCTGCCATGAAACCATCACTTGCATTATTCATCACGCTGTCCCGTCGAAGCCGGACCGCCCTCACAGTCCATCAGTAACTGTTTGGCTAACCGGCAGAATACCTGCGCGCAAGCCCACAACGAATCTCTCATGCGCAATTGTTGCACATCGGACACCGTGCGATGCAACACCGGGGTTCGGTTGGTGCCGGAGCCGGGATCACGGCAGAGCCGGGGTGATGGAGGCCATTGTCCTGTGTGGCTCTTGTATGCGAAGAGCCGCCTTGAGACGGGGCATGCCGGAGCATGCGCCGCCAACGGTTTGAAGACGTGAAATGGAAATGTATCAGGACGCCAGATTATCCGTCGCGCCGATGATGGACTGGACCGACAGACATTGCCGGTTTTTCCATCGGCAATTGTCGCGCAATGCGCTGCTCTACACAGAAATGGTGACCGCGCCTGCGCTGGTGCGCGGGGGGGCGGTGCATCTTCTGGACCATGACCCGGCGGAGCATCCGGTGGCGCTGCAACTGGGCGGGTCGGATCCGGTGCAACTTGCGCAGGCGGCGCGCATGGGCTGGGAGGCAGGGTATCCCGAGATCAACCTGAATTGCGGCTGCCCCTCGGACCGGGTGCAATCGGGGTGCTTCGGCGCCGTACTGATGGAGCGCCCGGAGCTGGTGGCCGACTGCGTGGCGGCGATGATCGCGGCCAGCCCGGCCGAGGTGACGGTCAAGTGCCGGATCGGCGTGGATGATCAGGACCCTGCCGAAGCCCTGCCGCGCTTCCTCGAGGCGGTGCGCGCGGCGGGGGTGCGCCGCGTCATCATCCACGCGCGCAAGGCGTGGCTGAAGGGGCTGTCACCCAAGGAAAACCGTGACGTGCCGCCGCTGGACTATCCGTTGGTGGTGGCAATGAAACGTGCCTTCCCGGACCTGTCGATTGCGCTCAACGGCGGGGTCCAGAGCCTGGACGCGGCGCAGGCGCTTCTGGCGCAGGGGCTGGATGGGGTGATGATCGGGCGCGCGGCCTATCAGCGCCCAGCGGATATCCTGTGCGGGGCGGATGCGCGCATCTTCGGCGCGCCCGGGGGCTGCGATCCGTGGCAGACGGTCGCGGCGATGAAACCCTATATCGCGCGGCATCTGGCCAGCGGCGGGCGCGTGCACGATGTGACACGGCACATGCTGGGGCTTTTCGCGGGCCGTCCCGGCGCGCGACAGTGGCGGCGGGTGCTGTCCGAAGGCGCCACGCGCCCCGATGCGGGACCGGCGCTCCTGGATCAGGCGTTGTCGGCAGTGGCGCGCGACCGTGCCGCCTGACGTCAAGCCTGACTGATCGGCGCGAAGCGCTGCTTCAGGCCTCTGCCCCTGACTCTGCCCCCGACCCTGGCCTCGATTCTGGCCCCGGCTGTGCCCCCGACCCTGCCCCCGGGGCGCTGCCCGCAGCCCTCAGGTGCAGCCGTGCCCGGATCGGCAGATGATCCGAGGCCATCACCGCCAGGTCGGATTCATGACGCGCGAGGTCGGTGATCGTGCTCTGCCTGCAGCCGATGATCCGGTCCAGCGCCAGCACCGGCATCTGTGCGGGGAAACTGGGCACCGACAGCGCCGTGCTCTTCACCGCCCAGAGCCGCTTGCGCAGCGGCATGAGCGAGCAGCGTGGGCCGATCCGCCATTCGTTCAGATCGCCCATGACGATGGTCGGGCGCCCGTCCTCGGCGCCGATTTCCTCGGCCAGGCGCTGGGCCTGCAACAGCCGCGACTGTTTCAGCAGCCCCAGATGCGCGCCGATCACCCGCAGCGGGTGGCCGGCCACGCGCAGGTCGGCCACCAAAGCGCCGCGCGGCTCCAGCCCGGGCAGGGTGATCGGCAGCACGCGTTCCACCTCGGCGTTGCGGAACAGGAGCAGGTTGCCGTGCCAGCCATGCGCCAGCCGCCCCAGCTTGTCGGCGAAGGGCACCGGCTGCAGCCCCGTCGCCGCGTGCAGCGCGTCAAGGTCCAGCACGCCCCTGCGATCGCCGAAGCGGCGGTCGACTTCCTGCAGGGCAACGATATCGGCGCCGATCTCGCGGATCACCGCAATGGTGCGTTCCGGGTCGCGGCGCATGTCGCGCCCGACGGCCTTGTGCAGGTTGTAGGAGCCGAGGATCAGGTCATGCGGGGCAGGCTGCGACATCGGCGCGCCGGTTTCGGCGGGGGCCGGAGCCAGGGTCTGATATGCGATGTTGGCCTGCTGCATTGCGCGTTCGGTTCTGCCCATCCGATTGTGACCGTTGCCGGAAAATATGGCGATGATGCGTCCCCATTGCAAGCCGCCCCGCCATCGGGCGCGCGCTCAGGTGTCGCCCGCCGCTCCACCGCCTGCCGCGCCCCTTCCCGCTGTCGCGTCCTGCTCGAACACCGACACGTCGTTTGCCAGCAGGACCGCCAGCGGGCGGGTCTGGTCGAAGGCGGCCAGGATGATCGCCAGCATCGAGGTCAGCGGCACCGCCAGGATCGCCCCGGGAACCCCCCAGAAGGTGGTCCAGAACGCCAGCGCCGCCACCACCACGAAGGGCGACATGTTCACCGTGCGCCCGATCAGGCGCGGCTCCAGATAGTTCCCCACCCACATCTGCGCCGATGTCAGCAGCGCCAGCACCGCCAGCGTGATCGGCACCGAGGCGAATTGCACCATGGTCAGCAGCACCGGAAACACCACCCCCAGCAGCGACCCGAAATAGGGGATGTAGTTCAGAAGCGCGATGATCAGCGCCCAGAACAGCGCGTGATCCACCCCGAACAGCAGCAGGATCGCGTAGCATATCGCCCCGAGGATGACGTTGATCAGCGTCTTGATGGTCAGGTATTCGCCGATCCGGGCGTTGATGTCCTGGATCACGTCCAGCGTCTTGCTGGCGTGTTCCTCGTCGGGGAGGGCAACGGAGAGTTTGTGCCGGAAGCCGCTGGCCTCGGCGGTCAGGAACAGGGCGTAGACCGCGGCCATGACGAACATGCCCACGACCGCGCCCACCGACCCGGCCATGCCGCCGATCATGGTCTGCATGTCCAGCCGACCGACGGTCGCTTCCTCGATCGCGCGCCAGTCGGGGTTGCCCTCAAGACCGACCAGCCCCATCACATTGGCGATCAGTTTCTCCAGGTTCTTCTGATAGTCCGGCGCCTGGGTCATCAGGTCGCGCGCGGTCACGATCAAGACGCCGTTCAGCGCCGCAAGCAGTGCCAGAAAACCCAGCACCATCAGGGCCGTGCGCAGGAAGCGGGGCAGGCGCCCGGTCACCGGCCAGCGCCCGAGCGCGGTCGAGGCCGAGGAGATCACATAGACCGACAGAACCGCCACCACGATGGGCATCAGCAGCGCCTTGCCGATCAGCAGCAGCCAGCCGACCATGAGCGCCAGCGCCAGCGAAAGTGTCAGCGTGGTCAGGCGGCGGACCGGGTCGGTCGAGGTGGGCATTCGGGCGGGTCTCCGGGAGCGCGGGTGCCCTATCTGTTCCACATTCGCCGCATTCGCGCAAATCCATAAGCGGGTTTCGGCTGTGTGCAGCGGCTCTGCCGCGATCGTCGGTTGCAGGGGGCCGCATCCTGCCACGGGTGGCGCGTCAGGTTTCAGGCGCGTGCCGAAAGCGCCCGCTCAGGGCGCCCCACCGCCCGCCCCGGCACCCTTCGCAGGCGCTGCCCGCGCAAGCACGGGCGGGGCGGGGCGGGACATGGCGCCCGCGCCGTGCCGCCTTGCGCCCGGGTGGCTGCGGTTGCGGCGGGGGGACGGGCGTCAGGTCAACCGCCCGTTGTGGCCTCCGGGCAAGCGGCGCAGGCGGTGTCGAACAGGTGGTGCAGCGCCTCGGCCTGACGGTCGATATCGTGCTGCGCGCGCACGCGCGCCGCGCCCGCCGCGCCCATTGCGGCCAGGGTTTCCGGCGCTGTCCCGGCGGCGGCGATGATGGCGTGGGTCAGCGCCGCAGCATCGCCCGCGGGCACCAGCCAGCCGCAATCCGCGCGCACAAGTTCGGGGATCCCTGCGACCCAGGTGGCGATGGCCGGGCGCCCGGCGGCCAGCGCCTCCATCAGCACCACGGGCAGCCCTTCGGCGAAGCTGGGCAGCAGCAGCACATGCGCCGCATCCAGCGCCGCGCGCACCCCCGGCCCGTCCTGCCAGCCCGCCAGCGTGACCGCATCGCCCAGGTCCAGCGCCGCGATCCGTGCCTCGATCGCGCCGCGCAACGTGCCGTCGCCGACCAGCGTCAGATGCAGTCCCGGCGTGGTGGTCCGGGCGCGGGCCAGCGCGTCAAGCGCCACCAGATGGCCCTTCTGCTCGGAAAACCGCCCCACGTTGACCAGCCGCAGCGGTCCGGGCGGCAGCGGGGCAGGGGGCGGGGCGCCCGCCAGCGGGATCCCGCAGCGCACCACATGCAGCCGGTCCCAATTCCCGTAGGGGACCAGACGGCACAGCTGGCTGCGCCCGAAGGCGCTGATCGCCACCGTGAACCGGGCGCGGCGCACCTTGAGGTCCAGCGCCAGCGCGCGGGGGTGGTCGAACTCTTCGGGGCCATGGACGGTGAAGCTGTAGCCCGGCCCGCCCAGCGCCCGGGCCAGCATGGCGACCGTGGCGGAATTGGTGCCGAAATGGGCGTGCACATGCGCCACACCCTCGGCGGCGCAGCGGTCGGCCACATGCGCGGCCTCGGCCAGATAGATCAGATGGCGCAGCCGGGCGCCGCCCTCGGCCCGGGCGCCGCAGCGCCAGGCCAGCGCCAGCGCGCGCCCGAACCGCCCCGGCCCGGCCAGCAGCGCGCCCAGCGCCGCCCGCAGCAGCGCCGCGCCGCCGCGTTCCAGCACATGTTCGGTGCGCGCATCCTCGGCGCGGTCCTCGGGATCGACCAGCCGGGCGCGGTCCGAGCGCATGGCCATGCGGACCACCGTGATCCCGCGCCGCTCCAGCGCCTGAAGCTCGCGCCGGATGAAGGTATGCGAGGGCGAGGGGTAGGTGTTGACCAGACAGGCGATTTTCACGGGGCGGGGTCCTTCGGGCAGCCTGCGCCACCCTAGAACAACGGAGGCGCGGATGGAAACACTGCGGAGCGCCGGGCGGTCAGCCGCCCCCGCTGCCGACGCCTGGGCCAGCGGGGGCGCAGGCGCGGGCATGGACGGCGGGAAACGCTGCCACGAAGGCGCGTTGCGCGGCGCTTTCCGGCCCGGACCCGGCGGCACCGACCCGTGCGGTGGCTTCGGCCATGTCCAGCCCGAGCGCGTGCAGAACCGCAATCGCCGCCGTGCCGGTGCGCCCGATCCCGGCGGCGCAATGGATCAGCGCCGTCTCGCCCGCGCGCAGCCGCGCGGCCAGATCGTTCACGGTCACGGCGAAGGCCCGGGCATCCGGCGGGGCGGCGAAGTCTGGGACCGGGTGGTGCAGCAGCGTCGGCATCGACGGAGCACCCCAGAGCCGCGCGTAACCGGGGGCAAGGCGCGCGGCTTCCGCGCGGCTCACAAGGCAGAGGATCACCCGCACCCCGGCGCGGGCGCAGCCGTCCATCGCCGCCGCCGCATCCGCATGCCGCCCCGGCAGCGCCGACAGGAACAGCCGCCCCGGCGCCAGCCCGCGCAGGTCGACGGCCCGAAGGTCCGGCGCGCCCGAAGGGACCGCCGACGGGGTGGTGGCATCCGGCATGCGCCTGTCCTTCGTGCCTGCGTGACTGCCATGCCCCGGAGGCGGGGCGCAGGGAACGGTAGCCCGGCCCGGGGCGCGGCGCCAGCGAAACCGCGGGGGCGGCCCGCGCGCCCGTCTTGCGCGATGTCGCAGCAGGCAGGCACCGTTGCCGCCATTTCCCGCGCCACGATCCGTTGCAAGCGCGCCTGACTGTTGCGGCCACGCAACGAAGTGCGGGCCTTGCGCACGGCATGTCGCCCGATTCCGGCGTGGCTCACATTCAGGTGTTGAGCGGCATCTGATGCGGGGCTACGGTCTCCGGGAGTTATTCTGCGCCGGATTTTGTCCGCGCCCGTCCGCATTGGAAGGAAGACCATGGCCCGCCGTTTCAAGAAGACCGCCGCCCGCACCGTCTCCCGCAAGGCTGCTGCGAAAGCCGCGACCAACGCCGCCGCTGCAGAATCGCCCCGCTTCACCGTCAGGCGCGCGCCGCTCCGGCGCGGCGTGTTCCTGCGCTCCACCGCGCTGGTTCTGGCCCCGGTGGCGGCGCTGATGCTGGCCGGGTTCGCGGCGCAGGCGCAGGACTGGGCTGCTGGAAGCGGTTTTTGGGGCGACCCCTCGAACTGGGATCCGGAGGTCGTTCCTGACAGCTCGGCGGCGAATGTGACGGTGCCTGCGGCAGACCCTGCACCGCAAACAATCGATCTGGACGACGACCCTTTCGATGTGGGCACGCTTACCCTGAACGGCGGATTCGACATCATCGACCCATTTACCGGCGGCAGGCTTGTGGTGAATGATGGGGTGTTGGTCACCGGCGGCCAAGATACCAACATCAGCGCGATACTCGCTGGGCCTGGCGGGTTGTTGAAGGAGGGTGACGGCACGCTGACCCTGACCGGCGAAAACACCTACACCGGCACCACCACCATCACCAACGGCACGCTGGCGCTGGCCAATGCGGGCAGCACGCTGGTCGATACCAACGCGGTGGTCATCGGCGCGGCCGGCACCCTGCGGCTGGACGCGGACGAAACGCTTGGCTCGGTGGCGGGGGCGGGGAATATCAACCTGCAGGACAACACGCTGACGGTCGGTGACGGGACGGACACCACCGTTTCCGGCGAGATTTCCGGCGCCGACGGGGCACTGGTCAAGCAGGGAACGGGCACGCTGACGCTGACCGGGAACAACACCTACACCGGCGGCACCGCGATCAATGCGGGCGCCATCGCGATCGAGGCGCTGGACGGCGTGGGGACCGGTACGGTTCAGGTGAATGATGACGGCACCCTGCGGTTGATCGGCGGGGGCGACTTTGTTCTGGAAGATCTGGACATCGACGGCAACGGGCTGCTCGAGATGGCCGGGTCCGGGGAAGCCACGCTCAGCTTTGGCGAAACCCTGGAGATGGACTTCAGCAACACCGGCACCGGGCGCGTGATCTCCTTGGGGGGCACCATCGGCGGGACGCTGACCAACCAGGGTGACGGGCTGATCATCGTCGGCGAAGGCAGCACCATCGCGGCCGACACCATCGACAACACCGATGGTGAGATCGACGTGCAAGCGGGCGCCACCCTGCGCAGCACCGGGAACACGATCAACAACATCGCGACGCTGAACGTGGCAACCGATGGCACCGTCGAGTCGACCACCGGTAACGTGAACAACAACGGCCCCGACGGGGTGATCAACTTCAACGGTCCGGGCGGCACGGCGACGCTGTCGGCGGACGGACAGATCACCAACAGCGGCGCGATCAACCTCTTCGACGGCGAGCTGGATGTTGTCGGGGCCTTCACCAACGAAAGCGACGGCGGGGATAATGGCCAGGTCTTGCTGCAAGGCGGCGATGTCACCTTTGACACGAACGTCACCAACAAGGACGACGCCACCTTCACCATCGCCAGCGGCACCACCACCATCGATAACGGGGACGGGACGTTCAGCAACGAAGATTCTGCGGTGCTGAACATCTCCGACGGCGCGACGCTGGCAGCCGCGCTCGTCAACGCAGCGACAGCCAATATCGATGGCGAGCTTGACGGCACACTGACCAACACCGCCGGGACGACCACAATCAATGCGACCGGCGAGGTGACCGTCCTGACCACGATCACCGGCGGAACAGTGGGCAATTCCGGCACACTTGCGGATGTGGAGATCAGCGACGGCACTTTCGACAACGCCGGCAGCGTGACCGGGGATACAAGCGTTTCGGGGGGCATTGTCAATCTGAACGCGGGCAGCGACCTGTTGGATACCGGCACGCTGGCCGTGACGGGTGGCGCGGTGCACGTGAACACGGCAGAAATCGTGGGCACACTGGACGCCAATGGCGGCACCGTCATCACCAATGAAAACCTGACAGTCGGCGAGTTGACCGGCGGCACGGATGGCAGCATCGTGACCACCGGCACCGGCGGCCTGATCGCTGGCAATGGAAACACCTCCACCTTTGCGGGCGAGATTTCGGGTGACGGGTTCTTGCAGAAGGTCGGCACCGGCATGCTGGTCCTTACGGCTGAAAATACCTATACCGGCCTGACCACCATCACCGCGGGCACGCTGGGGCTGGCCGGTCTGGGCGGCACGCTGGTCGATACCAACGCGGTTCAGATCGACGTGGACGGCACGTTGCGGCTGTCCGTGGATGAGACGCTGGGGTCCGTCGCGGGTGAAGGCAACATCGACCTCCAGGGCTTTACCCTCACCGTCGGCGATGCCAGCAACAACGTGGTCTCGGGCGAGATCTCGGGTGTGGGCGGGGCACTGGTCAAGCAGGGCAGCGGCACGCTGACGCTGACGGGGGACAACACCTATGATGGTGCCACCACGATCAGCGCGGGTACACTGCAGATCGGCGATGGCGGCATCTCGGGGACGCTGGGAGCCGGTGATGTCGCCGTCGACGGAAGCGTGCTTGACTTCAACCGCAGCGACCAGTTGGACGTGGACAACGTCATCACGGGTGATGGCACAGTGAACCAGATCGGCACCGGCACGACCATCCTGGCCGGTGAGAACGCGCCGGGCAGCCAGTTTACCGGCACCGCGAATGTCGAGGCCGGCATCCTGCGCGTGAACGGCACGTTCGGCGATACCGACGGCAATACGGCCACGGTGAATGTGAACGCGGGCGGCACCCTGCAGGGCACCGGCACGATCGGCGGTAATGTGACCGTGAATGGAGACGGCACGCTGGCGGCCGGGTCCAGCCCCGGCACGCTGAACATCGCGGGCGATCTGGAACTCAACGCTGCATCGACATCCGAGTTTGAACTGGGCGCGGCCGATTTCTTCGGTGGCAACGGGCCGAACAATGACCTTGTCATCGTGGGCGGCGACCTGACGCTGGGTGGCACGCTGGAGATCGTGGACTGGGCTGGCGGTCTGACCACCGGCTATTACCGGCTGTTCAACTATGATGGCGCGCTGAGTGACAGTTTCGGCACGGTCAACAGCCCGCTGGCGGCGACGGTCCTGACCAATATCGGCGGTCAGGTGAACCTGCGTCTGGATGACGGCAGCATGCCGGTCCAGTACTGGGATGGCACCGATTTCACGGGCAATGGCGCCATCGATGGCGGCGACGGAACATGGAACGCCACCAATACCAACTGGACCAATGCCAACGGCTCGTTCAACGATGGCTGGCTGGGCGGCGAAGCGATATTCCAGGGCACGGCGGGCATAGTCACCATAAACGGCGCGCAGGACTTCCAGCAACTGACCTTCAACGTCGCGGGTTACGAACTGGACGGTCCGGGCACGCTGGTGTCGCCGAACGTCGGCGGCTTCTCGATCATCGCGGTGAACGCGGATGCCACCATCAACGCCGTGATCGAAGGGCCGGGGGGCATCAACGTGATCGGTGGGGAAGTTCTCACGCTAGGCGGACAGAGCACCTATGCGGGCGCCACGGATATCGGCCCGGACACCACGCTGCGCACCTCGGCCGACCAGAGACTGCCGAACGCCACCGATGTCACGCTCTTTGACGGGGCGACGCTGGATCTGGATGGAAACGAGGAGACCATCCGCTCGCTGACCAGCACCTTCACCACGTCGACAGTGGATGTGGACGGGTCTGGCCGACTGGTGGTCAACACGCCCGGCAGCACGACCACGACCTTTGCCGGGAATGTCACCGGGGACGGGGCGCTTGCGCATAGCGGGGCCGGGCGGCTTGTGCTTTCGGGTGAGAGCGACATGACCGGAAGCATGTTCGCGCTTGACGGCACGCTGGAAATGGCCGGGGGGGCCACCACACAGGCGCTGCGGGTCGGCGCAGTCAATGCCGGAACCTTCGTCACCAACGGCGACGCGCTTGCAGACAACGCGATCCTGGTCACCGATGCCGCTGACAGTACGGTCCGTCTGGACGGGTCCGAAACCGTGGGCTTCCTGGGTGACAGCGGCTTCCCGCCGGGTCCGGGGCAGGGTACGATCGACCTGAACGGGGCCGGGGTGGTGCTGGAACTGACCGGCAACGCGAACCCGCACAACGCGCCCGGCAATTCGGAACACGCGGGCACCATCACGGGTGCGGGCGCGCTGACCGTTTCGGGCGGCACGCACCGGCTGTCGGGGGAAAACACCTATACCGGCACGACCACGGTGTCCGGCGGCACGCTGGAACTGGAGAATGGTGCGGCGATTGCCGATGATGGTGTGGTGGAACTGACCGGCACCGGCCAACTGGTGCTCGAGGATGATGAAACCATCGGCTCGCTGGAGGGCATAGCAGGCACCACGGTCGATCTTCAGGACAATACGCTGACCACAGGTGGCAATGATGGCGACACCGAGATGGCGGGCGTTATCGAAGGCACCGGCGGGCTGGT
This sequence comes from Paracoccaceae bacterium, assembly GCA_020832705.1. Lineage (GTDB taxonomy): Bacteria > Pseudomonadota > Alphaproteobacteria > Rhodobacterales > Rhodobacteraceae > Rhabdonatronobacter. The sequence goes on along the minus strand of JAFIEE010000037.1, from coordinate 8,203 downwards.
CAAGGACGGCGACGGCACCTTCACGCTGAGCGGGGTCAACACCTATACCGGCCTGACCACGGTGGCAGGCGGCACGCTGGTCAACGAGGGCACGATTGCCGGGCAAGTCGGGATCGAAGCTGCGGGGACGTTCACCAATTCCGGCACGGCCACGGCGGGCGCGGTGACCAATGACGGCATCTTCAATGCGCAAGGCTCGATCACCGGTTTCGTGTTGAATAACCAGACGATGACCGTGACCGGAGATCTTGGGTCGGCCGGCTTGCTGACCAATAACGGCACACTGACCCTGGAGGCCGGGACTGCCACCACAACCCCGGCCGTGGAAAATACGGGCGATATTACCGGGTTTGACGGGTCAAGCCTGACGTCCCTCGGGGTCTTTACCAATGCTGCGACCGGCAATCTGAATTTCGATATCGCGGGCGGTACGGCAACAGTGGGCAGCACGGGCGGGGCCTTCATCAATAGCGGCACAATCGCGCTGACCCACAGCACCGGATTCGGCACCCTGACAATCGAGGCGGATGGCGGGCTGAACAATGCTTCGGGGTCCACGATCAGCACCGACACTGGCCAGGTCGGCGATATCGTTACCGTTCAGGGCGATGTTTCGGGGTCCACAAGCCTTGTGCTGAACGAAGACCTGTCGGTGCAGGATGCTGGCGATAGTGACGTTTTCGTTGTCACCGGAACCCTGGGCGGCACGCTTGATGTGGAATTCACGCCCGCTGTTCCCGGTGTGGCGCTGCAGTCGAACCGGATCGTCTTCGTCGACGCGGGGGACCTTGACCCCGGCTTCGAACTCACCAGCGTCACCGGCCCGCCGACGGGTGGGGGGATCCTGGATTTCTTTGTCACCATCGACCCCTCCGACTCGACCATCGGGCTGCAGGTGCTTCCGGCCACGTCGCTTGGCGGGGTGGCGGGCACGCTGGGGTCGGTGCAGGCGATCATCGGTTCGGTGGTCAACCGTCCGTCCAGCCCCTTCGTCAGCCGCGTGCTGTTCGAACCCGAAGGCGGCTGCACCCCGGGCGGCTGGGCGCGCGGCATCTACGGCTGGGCCGATGCGGACACCTCGACCGACTTCGGGACCAGCGGGGTCTCGGTGCCCAGCAGTTCGAGCCTGCGCTACCGCGGGCTGCAGGGCGGGTTCGACCTGAGCTGCATCGATGATGGCCCGGGCGGGTTCGACTATTCCGTCGGCGTCACGCTGGGGGTCAATGACGGCACCACGCGGCAGGACCGCTTCCGCTTCAATCCGATCACCGGCGAGCTTGACCTCGGCAACCCGCTTTCGGCGATCACCGGCAGCTTCAACCAGCGCTACGTCGGCCTTTATGCGGTGGCGGAGCGCGAGAACTGGGCGGGCGACCTGCAACTGCGGCACGAGCGCACCGCGCTGAGCTTCACCAACACCGATCTGGGTCTCTACGACGAAACCATCCGCACCCGTGGCACCACGCTCAGCGGCAGCGTGACCTATTTCCACGCGCTGGAGAACGGGATGCAACTGGCGCCCACGGCCGGGTTCTCGATCTCGCGGACGGGCAGCGGGTCGCTGGCGTTCCGCGACACCACCGACGAGGTGACGGAACTCGCCACGCTGACGGCGGATGCGCACACGTCGAAGGTCGGCTTTGCCGGGCTGTCGGTGGCGCGCAGCGAGGTCAACGAAGAGGCGCAGTCGGCGACGACGGTCTTTGTGACATCGACGCTCTACAACGACTTCGCGCGCTCCCGGACGACCCGCTTCCAGCTTGCCGGGGATCCCGATTCGACCGAGCTGACCACCAGCAACCTTGGCGCCTTCGGCGAGTTCAGCGTCGGCATGAGCTATGTGCGGCTGTTCACCGACGGGGCCGGACCCGCACGCCAGCTCAACGCCACGCTGCGCGGCGATGCGCGGTTCAGCAGCCGGCTGGAAAGCTTCGGCCTGACCGCGCAGGTGCGGCTCAACTTCTGAGTGCCCGGCCGTTGCGGCCATGCAGGATGCGGCGCGCGCCCCCCGGGTGCGCGCCGTTCGCTTTGCGGGCGCGCGCCGCGCCGGGCGGAACGCGGCAGCGACGGGTGTCGAGGTTGCAGTTTCCCCCCGGGCTCTGCATGATCGGCGCATTCGGGCGGGCAGCGGTATTGAAAAAGGGCAGGCAGTGGGATTGGGTGCCAGGTTGAGGTTGCGCGCGCAGCGCCAGATCAAGCTTGCGCGTGCCCTGCGCAAGAGCCTCGAGCTGCGCCGCGTCCGCGACCGCACCCGCGCGATCCGCCCGGGCATGATCCTGGCCTTCACAACCCTGCGCAACGAAGCGGTGCGCCTGCCCTATTTCCTGCAATACTACCGTGATCTGGGCGTGGGCCATTTCCTGATGGTGGACAACGGCTCGGATGATGGCAGCGACACGTTCCTGGCCGAACAGCCGGACGTGTCGCTCTGGTCCTCCGGCGCCAGCTATCGCCGGTCGGGTTTTGGCGTGGACTGGCTGAACCATCTGCAATGGCGCTACGGCGCCGGGCACTGGACGCTGGTGGTGGATGTGGACGAGTTCCTGGTCTATCCGTTCTGCGAATCCCGCCCCCTGCAAGCGCTGACCGGCTGGCTGGACGAGGCCGGGCGCCGGTCCTTCAGCGCCATGCTGCTGGACATGTATCCGAAGGGCCCGCTGACCGCGCAGCCCTATGTGGCCGGGCAGAACCCGTTCGAGATTGCGCGGTTCTTCGATGCCGGGAACCTGACCATCAGGCGCAACCCGCGTTACCGCAACCTGTGGATTCAGGGCGGCGTGCGCGCGCGGGCGTTCTTTGCCGACCGGCCCCATGCCGCGCCCGCGCTCAACAAGACCCCACTGGTGCGCTGGACGCGGAAATACGCCTATGTCAGTTCCACCCACATGCTGTTGCCGCGCGGGCTGAACCGGGTCTATGACGAGGGGGGCGGAGAACTGGCCTCGGGGGTGCTGCTGCACGCCAAGTTCCTGGACACGCTGCTGCCCAAGGCGCGCGAGGAAATCGACCGGCGCGAACACTATGGCGGCGGGCGTGAATACGATGCCTATGGCGAAGGGCTGGAGCGGGCCGCCGATCTGTGGTGCCCGTGGTCCACGGAATACATCAACTGGCGCCAGCTTGAAATCCTGGGCCTGATGTCCAAGGGGGACTGGGCATGAGCGCGCAGAACGGCAGGCTGGGGATCGTCATGCTGTGCCACACGGCGCTGGAGCGCGCGGCGCAGGTGGCGCGGTTCTGGGCCAGCGCCGGGTGCCCGGTGGTGATCCATCTGGACCGTGCGGTCCCGGCGGCCGAGGCGGCGGCGTTGCGCCGCGCGCTGGGTGACGTGGATGCGGTCCGCTTCCTGCAGCGCCATCGCTGCCGCTGGGGAAGCTGGGGGCTGGTGGCGGCCACGCAGGACGCCTGCGCGCGCATGCTGCGCGACTTCCCGCAGGTGGGGCATGTGTGCCTGACTTCGGGGGCGTGCCTGCCGCTGCGCCCGGTGGCCGAGATGGTGGCCTGGCTGGCCGCGCGTCCGGAGACCGATTTCATCGAATCCGTGGCGGTGGCCGATCTGGCCTGGACCGTGGGCGGGCTGTCGGACGAACGCTTCACGCTGTGGTTCCCCTTCGACTGGCGACGCCAGCGCTGGCTGTTCGACCGCTGCGTGGACGTGCAGCGCCGCCTGCGCATCGCGCGCGAGGTGCCGCGCCCGCTGCAGCCGCATCTGGGCAGCCAGTGGTGGTGCCTGACCCGCGCCACGCTGGAGGCGATCCTGCACGACCCAAAGCGCCGCCGCTACGAGCGGTTCTTCCGCCACGTCTGGATCCCCGATGAGGCGTATTTTCAGACCCTTGCGCGGCTGCATTCGGCGCGGATCGAATCGCGCTCGCTCACGCTGAGCAAGTTCGACCGCAATGGCCGCCCGCATCTGTTCTATGACGATCACCTGCAACTGCTGCGCCGGTCGGACTGCTTTCTGGCGCGCAAGATCTGGCCGCAGGCGGAACGGCTTTATGATTTCTTCCTGACCGGCAAGGCCGCGCAGGCGACGCCCGTGGACCCGCAGCCCGGGCGCATCCAGCAGCATTTCGCCCGCGCCGAGCGGCAGCGCGAACACGGTCGGGCAGGGCTCTACATGCAAAGCCGCTTCCCGCGCGACGCTCTGGAACGCGGCCGGACGGCGGCGCCCTATTCCGTGCTCTGGGGGCCGTCCGCCTTGTATCCGGAGTTCGCGCGCTGGCTGTCGGATGCAGCCGCGCTGCGGGTCCACGGGCACCTCTATGCCCGCGACCGGGTGCAGTTCGCCGATGAGGCGCAGGTCTATAATGGCGCGTTGTCCGACAGCGCCGCCCTGCGCGACTACAACCCGCGCATGTTCCTGACCAACCTGATCTGGAACACCCGCGGCGAGCGGCAGTGTTTCCAGTATGGCCCGTTCGATGCTACCGACGGCGCGCTTGAATGTTTCATCGCCACCGATCCGAACGCGCATGTGGCGGTGATCTCGGGCGCCTGGGCGCTGGGGCTGGCGGGACTGGACCCCGCACAGGAAGCCGTGCGTCACCAACTGGCTACCGCGCAGAAAGCCGAACTGGCGCTGATCGACCGTCTGCGCAGCCCGCAGGCGCGCGCGCAGGTGCAGATCTGGTCGCTGGCCGAATACCTCGAGGCCCCGGACGAAAACCTGGCGCAGGTCTTCGGCATGATCGCACCGCTGCGCAGGCCGCCCGCATCGCCCGTGATGGTGCCGCTGGAAGGCTTCGGCGGATTCGTCGCGCGGGCGCGCGACGCCGGGTTGCCGCTGGTCACGCTGGGCGATTATCCCGTCGATTCGGTTCCGGGACCTGTGGACTGGAGGGCCACGGAATGAGCACCACGGACCGCCGGTTCGACCTGTTCGTGGTGCTGGCCGAGATGCGCACCGGATCGAACCTGCTGGAAGAGCAGTTGAACCGGCTTGATGGCGTGCATTGCGCGGGCGAACTGTTCAACCCGCGCTTCATCGGGCATCCGAAGACCGAGACCGTGCTGGGCCATGATCTCGGGTCGCGCGAACGCGACCCGATGGGCCTTGTGGCCGCGCTCAGGGCGCAACCGGGGCTGAACGGGTTCCGCTACTTTCATGACCATGACCCGCGTGTGATCGATCCGCTGCTGGCGGACCCGCGCTGCGCCAAGATCGTGCTGACCCGCAATCCGCTGGACAGCTACATCTCGCGCAAGATCGCTGCAGTTACAAACCAGTGGAAACTGGGCGATGTGAAGCGCAAGCGCGCGGCAAGGGTCGCCTTCGATGCGCTGGAATTCGAAACCCATGTGGCCACGCTGCAGGCGTTCCAGCTTCGCGTGCTGCGCGCGCTGCAGGTCAGCGGGCAGACGGCGTTTCACATCGGGTATGACGATCTGGGCGCGGTCGAGGTTCTCAACGGGCTGGCGGCCTGGCTGGGCGTGTCGGCACGGTTGGCAGAGGTCTCGGGCAAGCTGAAGCCGCAGAACCCCGAACCGCCCGAGGCAAAGCTGACCAACCCCGAGGCGCTGGCCCCGGGGCTGGCCCGGCTGGACCGGTTCGATCTGTCCCGCACGCCGGATTTCGAGCCCCGTCGCGGCCCGCGGTTGGGCACCTGGCGGCGTGCGGCCCGCGCGCCGGTGCTGTTCATGCCGGTGCCGGGCGGGCGCGACAGGCCGGTGCTGGACTGGCTGGCGGCGCTTGACGGGGGCGCGCGCGCCGATCTGCCCGCGCCGCTGGATCCGCGGGGCCTGCGCGACTGGCTCGAGGCACACCCGCGCCGGTGCTGCTTCGCCGTAATCCGCCACCCGCTGGAACGTGCGCATGACGTGTTCGCGCATGAGGTGCTGACGGGCAGGCGCAGCGGGGTGCGCGCGTATCTGCAGCGGGTGCACGGGCTGTCGCTGCCGCCCCCCGAGGCGGCGGCGCAGGGGCTGGACGCGGCGCGTCACCGGGCCGCATTCCTGGCGTTTCTGGCGTTTGTTCGCGCCAATCTGGCCGGGCAGACGGGGCTGCCGGTGCAGCCGCCATGGGCCAGCCAGAGCCGGTTCGTGCAGGGGTTCAGTGCGCAATGCGTGCCCGACCGGGTGGTGCGCGCGGATGCGCTGCCCGAGGCGCTGGCCCGGATAGCCGCCGATCTGGGCGATGCCCTGTGCGGGGCCGCGCCGCCGTTCCGGCCCGCGGTCGCGCGCGGGCCGCTTGCCCTCGCGGATATCTGCGATGCGACGGTCCAGGCGGCGGGACGCGCCGCCTATGCGGCGGATTACCGGCTGCTGGGGTTCGGCGACTGGAGGGCGACCGACAGGGCCGGTTGACGGTGGTGGCGCCTGGTCTGCATGGCGCGGTGGGCTGTGGAGAGCGGCATGGCGTGCCGGAAGTGCCCGCTCGGCGGGTCGCCCGCCCACCCACCCCGACCCGCCTCGCGGGCACTGCCCCTGCTGGCGCAGGGGCGTGCGCCGGGATGCGGTCGCGCGTGTTGCCTGGACGACAGGGCGCCGGTGCTCAGCGCAGGGCCAGCGCCTGTGCGTGCGGGACCGGCATCAGGACGAACCCGCCTTCGGCATCGCAGTCGGGCATGGTCATGCTCAGCGGCGTGCGGAGAATGCGTTGACCCTCGGTCGCGCCCAGGGTCTCGGCGCTCACTGTGCGGCCGCAGACGGTATCGGACTGATGCGCCGCGATGGCGAAGCGCACTCCATCGGCGGAAACCGCCGGGACCGAGTGAACCTGCGCGCGCTGCGGCGCTGGCAGGGACGGGTCGCCCAGCACCACCGTGAACGCGCCGGCGGCGGCAGGGTCGAAGGGATTGCCCGGGTGCATATGCCCCGGTTCGCCCATGCCCGCAGCGGCGTGAAACGCATGCAGGGTGAAATCGGCGTCCCCCGCCCATTGCAGGACATAACGCGCGTGCAGCCCTGCGTCCGCGACCGTGGTGCGGGCGCGCAGCGGGGGCAGGTCAGCGAGTTCCACCCTGACGTCCGCCTGCGCCGACAGGGCGGGCAGGGCAATGTCCAGCGTCCCGTCGCTGGGGATGGCTTCGGCGAAGCGCAGCGCATCATGCGTGATGACCGCCACAGCGTCGGCATGGCAGGGCGCGCGCAACACCATCGACAGGGTCGCCGCAGGTCCCGCGGCGAGGTCCAGTGACGGCGCGCAGGCATCTGCGGCGCTGTCGCCCGTGCCTGTGGTTTCCGGCGCATCGGGTTGTGCGGGGTCGGTGCCGCCGGCCGCGGCCGCTTCGCCGGTCGGGGCGGGCGTGGTCAGTGCCGTATCGTCGCCGAGCGACACGAAGCGCAGGGGCGGCGCCGCCTCGGTGCTGGTTGACAAATTGGCGTCGGTATCAGGGGAAACGGAAACGGGTGCGGAAGGCTCCGCAGGTGGTGGCTGGCTTCCGTGGCGCGGTGTCGCGACCAGCGCGCCGGACACGGGGTGTTCGGCATCCTGGGCCGAGGGGCGCGCGGGATCGGGGCCAAGCGCGGCGGTGTCGGTTGGCGGGGCCGCCCGGTCGGACGCGCCATCCGCTTCATTGAGCATCTGCAGGGCGAGGCCGGACCCGGCCACGCCGACCAGCGCGACAAGGGCGACCTTGATCGATTTGACGGGGACCATGTTGACCTCCAGCATTCACAGCGGTTGTCACCTCCTGCCGGAGCTTTGCGGCAAGGGCGGGGCGCAAACCTGACCATTCCGCCAGATTCGCAGGCGGGCTGCGAAGGCGGCGGCGCATTCTTGCGGATGGAGGTCCGTTTCGGGGCCCTTGGCCTGGACCGCGGGACGCGGGAAACAGAACGCGCTTGTCGACGTCTCTGCGCCTGCCCGGACATCCCGAATGCGTGTCCTGCAGGTCGGAAAAAGCGAAACGCCTTGCCGGGTGGCAAGGCGTTCGCCTGAGCAGAAACGAAGCGGACCGTTGTTCAGGCGATCCGCCCGGAGCGTGGGCCGCAGCGGCTTGTGCCACCCGCCCGGTCGTCGGTGCGCCGTGGGGTTCCACGCCCCTGCGCGTTGAACAGAAGATGGCAGAATCGGGGCGCGAATCCAAGCAAAAAATGACCTGTCTTCGGATTTCATGCGTTATTCCAGTGCCTTGAAGGGCGCATCGTTTCCGGAGGGGCCACAGTCCGCATGGACGGGTCGGATTATCGCGGCCGCCGGGATAGCGCCGGGGCCCCCCGCCCCCCCCAAGCCACGACCCGCGGCCGACGCCGACAGCCC
>JAFIEE010000036.1 GCA_020832705.1 Paracoccaceae bacterium | reverse complement strand
CCGGTGACCCGGGGGGCGGGAGCACCCCCTGCCCCGAAAGTACCGCCCGCAGATGATCGATCTTGACCCCACCGACCGCGCGCTCCTGCGCGCGCTGGCCGAAGACGCCACGCTCAGCGCCAGCGCGCTGGGCCGCGCCGTCGGGCTCAGCCAGCCCGCGACCTGGCGGCGGCTGCGGCGGCTGCAGGAAGCGGGCGCCATCCGGGGGCGGCGTGTGCTGCTGGACGCCGAGGCGCTCGGCTTCGGCGTCACCGTCTTCCTCGGCATCACGCTGGCCGCCAAGGGCCGCAGCAGTCTGGCCGATTTCGAACGCGCCGTCGCCGCCATCCCCGAGGTGCAGACCGTCCAGCACGTGCTCGGCCTCTATGACTACCGCCTGCGCGTGGTCGCCCGCGACATTTCCGATTTCGAGCGTGTGCTGCGCCGCCGCATCATGACCCTGCCCGGTGTCGGCGGCGTCGATGCCAACGTGCTGCTGAGCGAGGAGCGCCGCCCCGGCCCGCTCTGAGCGCTGCCGCCGCGCGACGGGGCGCCTTTGCCATTGACCCGCGCGGCCCCTTTGGGCAAGACGCGCCCATGCTGGTCTACAAGATCTTTCGCCGCCCGGAATGGGACGCGCTGGTGCGCGACGGCCAGAGCGCGGGCGCGCCGGTGGACCTTGCCGACGGCTACATCCACCTGTCCACCGCGCAGCAGGTGATGGAAACCGCCGCCCGGCATTTCCGGGGCGAAAGCGATCTGGTTCTTGTCGCGCTCGCCGCCGACCGGCTGGGCCCCGGCTTGCGCTGGGAGCCGTCGCGCGGCGGCGATCTGTTCCCGCATCTCTACCGCGCGCTGCGTCGCGACGATGTCGTCTGGGACAAGTCGCTGCCCCTCGGCGCCGCCGGGCACATCTTTCCGGAGGGCGTGGTTTGAGCCGTCTGGAAGCGGCCGGGCTGGCACTGCTGCACCGCATGGACCCCGAGCGCGCGCACGGGATGGCGCTGACCGCGCTCCGCCTCGGCCTCGTGCCCCTGCCCGCCCCGGTCGCTTCGGACCGGCTGCGCACCACGGTGGCCGGGCTGACGCTTCCGAACCCCCTCGGCCTGGCGGCGGGATTCGACAAGAACGCCACCGCCCTGCGCCCGCTGGCGCGCGCGGGCTTCGGGTTTCTCGAGGTCGGTGCCGCCACCCCGCGCCCGCAGTCCGGCAACCCCCGCCCGCGCCTGTTCCGCCTGGCACAGGATCGTGCCGTCATCAACCGCTTCGGCTTCAACAACGACGGTGCCGATGCCATCGCCGCGCGGCTGGCATCGCGGCCTTCGGGCGCCGTGATCGGCCTCAACCTGGGCGCCAACAAGGACAGCGCCGACCGCGCCGCCGATTACGCCGCCGTGCTGCGCCGCTGCGCACCGCATGCGGATTTCGTCACTGTCAACGTGTCTTCTCCCAACACCGAACGCTTGCGCGACCTGCAGGGCCCGGCGGCGCTGCGCGACCTGCTGGCGCGGGTCATGGACGCGCGCGCGGCACTTGCCCGCCCGCTGCCGGTGTTCCTGAAGATCGCGCCGGACCTGGACCGTTCCGGGCTGGAGGCGCTGGCCGAGGTCGCGCAGGCGGCCCGCATCGACGCCCTGATCGCCACCAACACCACGCTGGCGCGCGACGGGCTGCACGGCCCCCATGCCGGCGAATCCGGGGGGATGTCCGGGGCGCCGCTGTTCGAGCGCGCGACCCGCGTTCTGGCGCAGCTTTCGCAACTGACGCAGGGCAGGCTGCCGCTGATCGGTGTCGGCGGCGTGGACAGCGCCGAAACCGCCTACGCCAAGATTCGCGCCGGCGCCTCGGCCGTGCAGCTATACACCGCACTCAGCTATCGCGGCCTGTCGCTTGTCCCCGAAATCCTGCGCGGGCTGGACGCGCTGCTGGCGCGCGACGGGTTCGCCTGCGTTGCGCAGGCCATCGGCACGGGCCGGGACACCTGGCTGTGACCACGCCGTCCTTCCCCGTTTTCACACCCGCATTGATGGACGCTTCGCATGTTACGCGCACTTTATGACTGGACCCTGTCGCTGGCGCGCTCGCCGCATGCGCTCTGGGCGCTGGCCTTCGTGGCCTTCATCGAAAGTTCGGTCTTTCCGATCCCGCCCGATGTGCTGATGATCGCCATGATCATCGCCGCCCCGTCGCGCGCCTTCGTCATTGCCTCCGTCGCCGCCGTGGCGTCGGTCGCGGGCGGGATCGCGGGCTACGGCATCGGGTTCTATGCGTTCGAGGCGGTGGGCCGCCCGGTGCTGGAATTCTACGGCAAGGAAGGCTATTTCGCCGACTTCGCCGAACGCTACAACGCATGGGGCGCCTGGGCGGTGCTCATGGCCGGGGTAACGCCGTTCCCCTACAAGGTCATCACCATCCTGTCGGGGTTCACGGGTCTGTCGCTGCCGGTGTTCATCGTGGCCTCGATCATCGCGCGGTCGCTGCGGTTCTTCATTGTGGCGGCGCTGCTGTGGAAGTTCGGCACACCGATCCGTGATTTCGTCGAGCGGCGCCTGGGGCTTGTCTTTACCGTGTTCATGGTGCTTCTGCTGGGGGGCTTTGTTGCGGTGAGGTATCTGTGATGGCCACCGGCCCCCTGCATGCGCCCCGGGACGTCGCCGGGGCTGCGCGGCCATGATCGCGGCGCTGTTGCGTCCGCGCGCGCTGGTGCTGCTGGCCGCTGCCGGGTCGGCGGGGCTGCTGCTGGCCGCGCTGGCGTTCGAACACCTCGGCGGGCTGGCACCCTGCCCGCTCTGCATCTGGCAGCGCTGGCCGCATGTCGTGGCGCTGGCGGGGGCACTGGCGGTGGTGCTGCCGGGATCGCTGGGCGGGGCGTGGTGGGCGCTGGTCGGCGCTGGCGGGGCGGCGACCTCGGGCGGGATCGGGGTCTATCACGCGGGCGTCGAACAGGGCTGGTGGAGCGGCCCCACCGCCTGCGCCGCCGCTCAGGACCTGAGCGGGATGAGCGCCGAGGACCTGCTGGAGGCGATCCTGGCCGCCCCGGTGGTGCGCTGCGACGAGATCCCGTGGGAAATGTTCGGCCTGTCCATGGCCGCCTGGAACGCGGTGGCCTCCTTCGCGCTGGCGGGGGTGTGGCTGGCCAGCCTGCGCCGCGCCTGATCCGCGATCAACCCGCAGGCCGCCCGCCCCTGCCGCCACCAGCGCCACCAGCGCTGCGCCTACAGGATTGCAAGCCGCTCCTTGCCCGCCGGGTCGGGAAAAGGGCGGTAGAGGCCGAACTCCGCGCGGTCGATCATCTGGTGCACCGCATCGTAACGCCGTTCGCCGTCATGATCGGTCAGCGCCAGATAGTAGAAGGCCGCATCCAGTTGCGCCAGTTCCGCCACCTCGATCTCCAGCAGGAAATCGCGGCAATCCGGGCCGGCAAGGTTCAGCTTGCGCCGCAGCAGCCGCCACCCTGACAGGCACCCCGCGGCCATCAGTTCCCCCATCCACTGATCCACCGCATGGGCAAAGGCCAGCGGATTGGCATTCGGCTTCAGGTCGATCATGCAGTGATAGAGGTTCATGGCCGCGCGCTCCGTTACCCGCCGCCACATTACCGCGGCGGCGTAAACGGAGCGTTGCCGGACCTCAGCGCTCGATCTCCTCGCCGGGCGCCTCGCCGTCGCCGTCGCCGTCGCCGTCGCCGTCGGCGCCGGTTTCCGCGATCCGCGCGACCGAAACCACCTGCTCGCCAGTCGCGGTGTTGAACACCCGCACCCCGCCCGCCGAGCGCGAGCGGAAAGAGATCCCCTCCACCGGCACGCGGATCGACTGCCCGGTGGACGTCGCCAGCATGATCTGGTCGCCGCCTTCCACCGGGAAGCAGGCCACCAGCGGGCCGCCGCGCATGGCGCGGTCCATGGCCGCCACGCCCTGCCCGCCGCGCCCGCGCACCGGGTAGCCGTGGCTGGAACTCAGCTTGCCCATGCCGCGCGCGGTGATGGTCAGGATCAGATCCTCGGCCGCCGACATCTCGGCGTAGCGTTCCGGGCTGAGCTGGCCGCCCGCGGCCTCGTCATCCTCGTCGCCGTCATCCTCGGTCACCCCGGCCATGACGCGGCGCATCTTCAGATAGGTGGCGCGCTCCTCGGGATCCGCCTCGAAGTGGCGGATCACGGCCATGGACACCACCCGGTCACCCCCGGCCAGCCGGATGCCGCGCACGCCGGTCGAATCGCGGCCCTTGAACACGCGCACATCGGTGGTGCGGAACCGGATCGCCCGGCCCATCGCCGTCACCAGCATCACGTCGTCGCCCGCGTCGCAGATGCGGGCATTCACCAGCGATACGCCCTCGGGCAGCTTCATGGCGATCTTGCCATTACGCAGCACGTTGGTGAAATCCGACAGCGCATTGCGCCGCACCGACCCGTCCGAGGTGGCAAAGACGATCTGCAACTTGTCCCATTCGTCCTCGGGGCGTTCCACCGGCATGATCGCGGCAATGCTGACGCCTTGCGCGATCGGCAGGATGTTGACCATCGCCTTGCCGCGCGCGTTCCGCCCGCCCTGCGGCAGGCGCCAGGTCTTGAGCTTGTAGGCCATCCCGTCGGTGGTGAAGAACAGAAGCTGCGTATGGGTGTTGGCCACGAAAAGCTGCGTGACCACATCGTCGTCCTTGGTGGCCATCCCGGCCAGACCCTTGCCGCCGCGCCGCTGGGCGCGGAAATCGGCCAGCGGCGTGCGCTTGATGTACCCGCCCGAGGTGATGGTCACCACCATCTCCTCGCGCTCGATCAGGTCCTCATCCTCCATGTCGCCGGCCCAGTCGGTGATCTCGGTCCGGCGGGGCACGGCGAAGGCGTCGCGCACCTCGCGCAACTCGGTGCCGATGATCTCCATGATCCGCGCGCGCGAGCGCAGGATATCGAGGTAATCCTTGATCTTCGCGGCCAGGTCCTCCAGCTCGTCGGTCACCTCCTTCACGCCCATGGCGGTCAGGCGCTGCAGCCGCAATTCCAGGATCGCGCGGGCCTGGATTTCCGACAGGTTGTAGGTGCCGTCCTCGTTCACCGTGTGGCTGGGATCATCGATCAGGCGGATGTAGGGGGCAATGTCGGCAGCGGGCCAGCGGCGCTCCATCAGCCGGTGCCGTGCCTCGGCCGGGTCGGCGCTGGCGCGGATGGTGGCCACCACTTCATCGACATTGCTGACCGCCACTGCCAGGCCACACAGTACATGGCTCCGTTCCCGCGCCCGAGCCAGATCATGCGCCGTGCGGCGTGCCACCACTTCCTCGCGGAAGGTGATGAAATGGGCCAGGAAATCACGGAGCGTCAACTGTTCGGGCCGCCCGCCGTTCAGCGCCAGCATGTTGCAGCCGAAGCTGGTCTGCATGGGCGTGAAGCGGAACAGCTGGTTCAGCACCACATCCGGCGTGGCATCGCGCCGCAGCTCGATCACCACGCGCACGCCGACGCGGTCGGATTCGTCCTGAACGTGGGAAATCCCCTCGATCCGCTTGTCGCGCACGGCCTCGGCGATCCGCTCGACCATGGTGGACTTGTTCACCTGATAGGGAATTTCATCGACGATGATGGCGAAGCGGTCCTTGCGCAATTCCTCGACATGGGTGCGCGCGCGGATGATGACCGAGCCGCGCCCCTCCAGATACGCCTTGCGCGCGCCCGAGCGGCCCAGGATCAGCCCGCCGGTGGGAAAGTCCGGGCCGGGGACGTATTCCATCAGGTCCGCACTGGTCAGATCGGGGTTTTCGATCAGCGCCAGCGTCGCCTCCACCACCTCGCCCAGATTGTGCGGCGGGATGTTGGTGGCCATGCCCACCGCGATCCCGCCCGCGCCGTTGACCAGCATGTTGGGAAAGCGCGCGGGCAGCACGGTGGGTTCGCGGTCCTGCCCGTCATAATTGTCCTGAAAATCGACCGTGTCCTTGCCGATATCGGCCAGCAGCGCGGCCGCGGGCTTGTCCATGCGCACTTCGGTGTAGCGCATGGCGGCGGCGTTGTCGCCGTCCATGGAGCCGAAATTCCCTTGCCCGTCCAGCAGCTTGAGTGACATCGAGAACGGCTGCGCCATGCGCACCAGCGCGTCATAGACCGCCGAATCGCCATGCGGATGATACTTGCCGATCACATCGCCGACCACACGGGCGGATTTGCGATACGGCTTGTCATGGGTGAAGCCGTTCATGTGCATCGAATAAAGGATGCGCCGGTGCACAGGTTTCAGGCCGTCGCGCAGGTCCGGAATGGCGCGGCTGACGATCACGCTCATCGCGTAATCGAGGTAGGAGGCGCGCATCTCGGCCTCGATCGTCACCGATGGCAATCCCGCCCCCGGCGGGATTCGGCCTGTGTTCTCAGGGGGTTCGGGACTATCCGTCACGCGCGCCTCTTGGATTTGTGACTGCACAAGATATCGTTGCGGCGGTTATAGCCGAACCCGGATATGGGGTGCAATGGCACCGGGCAGGCGATTCCGGCAGCCACCGATGCAGAGTGCCAACACACTGTTTTCATTGAAAACTAATTTTCCTGCGGCATCATCTTCGCACAGGCAACAACAACGGGTGCCCTCATGGACCAGACCCCCACCGAACTGATGCTCAAGGGCTACGGGCTGACCACGGCCGAGCTTTACTACCGGATGCCGGATTATCGCAACGTGCTCAACAGCTTCATCTGGCAGGATTACGATCTGGCGCCGGATTATCCGCGCCTGTTCGAATTCATCGAGTTCTGGCATGACCGGATCGAGGGCCCGCTGCATTCGGTCCGCTTCACCCACCGCAAGCTGATCGGCCCGGCGCAGTGGGAAAACATGGTGGGGGAGTTCACGCTGCACTGAAGGATCGCGCACCGCCGGCCAGAAATGCCCGCCGGGCGCGCCCGCGCCCGGCAGCGCCCCCGAAGCGCCATGGGCGGGCGGGCGGGGCGCTGAGGGGGCGCTTTTGCGCCGTCGGTGCCTTGCGCAGCATCCGCGCAGGCCGCGCGTGCCCACCCCGCTTGCACCGCACCCCGCCCACCGGTAAACGGAGCGCGGCCCGGGCCACCCCGCCCGGCCATCCGCAACCCCGGAGGCCGCATGTCCCGCATCGACACCGACACCGCGCGCAAGGTGGCGAAACTCGCCCGGATCGCCGTGCCCGAAGATCACCTCCCCGCGCTGGCGGGTGAGCTGTCGCATATCCTCGGCTTCATGGAGCAGCTGGGCGAGGTCGATGTCGAGGGTGTGGAGCCCATGACCTCGGTCACGCCCATGCGGCTGAAACGGCGCGGCGATGCCGTGACCGAGGGCAACATGCCCGAACGCATCCTGTCCAACGCCCCCGACGCGCGCGAGGGGTTCTTTGCCGTGCCCAAGGTGGTGGAATGACCGAACCGAACAAACTCACCATCGCCGAAGCGCGCGACGCGCTGCGCAAGGGCGATCTGACCTCCGTGGAACTGACGGCCGCCTGCCTGACCGCGATCGAGGGTGCGGGCGCGCTCAACGCTTTCGTCCACCCCACGCCCGATCTGGCGCTCGACCGCGCCCGCGCGGCCGATACCCGCATTGCGGCCGGCGATGCACCCGCCATGTGCGGCATTCCCGTCGGCATCAAGGACCTGTTCTGCACCGAAGGCGTGGCCAGCCAGGCGGCCAGCCACATCCTGAACGGGTTCCGCCCCGAATACGAATCCACTGTCAGCGCCCGGTTGCGCGATGCGGGCGCGGTGATGCTGGGCAAGCTGAACATGGACGAATTCGCCATGGGCTCCAGCAACGAGACCTCGACCTATGGCGATGCGGTCAACCCTTGGAAGGTGGATGACCGCCGCCTGACGCCGGGCGGGTCGTCGGGCGGCTCGGCGGCGGCGGTGGCCGCGGATCTGTGCCTCGGCGCCACCGGCACCGACACCGGCGGCTCCATCCGCCAGCCTGCGGCCTTTACCGGCACCGTGGGGATCAAGCCCACCTATGGCCGCTGTTCGCGCTGGGGGATCATCGCCTTTGCCTCCAGCCTCGATCAGGCCGGGCCGATGACCCGCACCGTGCGCGACGCCGCCATCATGCTGCAGGCCATGTGCGGCCATGACCCGAAGGATTCCACCTCGGCCGACCTGGCCGTGCCGGATTTCGAGGCCGCCCTGGGAACGGGCGTCAGGGGCCAGCGGATCGGCATCCCGCGCGAATACCGCATGGACGGCATGCCCGCCGAGATCGAAAGGCTCTGGGCGGATGGTGCCGACATGCTGCGCGACGCGGGCGCCGAGATCGTGGACATTTCACTGCCGCACACGAAATACGCACTCCCGGCCTATTACGTCATCGCCCCCGCCGAGGCATCCTCCAACCTCGCCCGCTATGACGGGGTGCGCTACGGCCACCGCGCGAAACTGGCGCAGGGCGACGGCATCACCGAGATGTACGAAAAGACCCGCGCCGAAGGTTTCGGCCCCGAGGTGCAGCGGCGCGTGATGATCGGGACCTATGTGCTCTCGGCCGGGTTCTATGACGCCTATTACAACCGCGCGCGCAAGGTCCGCACGCTGATCAAGCGCGACTTCGACGAGGTGTTCGCGCAGGGGATCGACTCGATCCTGACCCCGGCCACACCCTCGGCGGCCTTTGGCCTGGGCGAAATGGCCGAGGCCGATCCGGTGCAGATGTATCTAAACGATGTGTTCACCGTGACCGTGAACCTGGCCGGGCTGCCCGGAATCGCGGTGCCTGCGGGGCTGGACCGGCAGGGGCTGCCGCTGGGGCTGCAACTGATCGGGCGGCCCTGGGACGAGGCCGGGTTGCTGAACACCGCACATGTTCTTGAAGCCGCCGCCGGGTTTGTTTCCAAACCCGCGAAATGGTGGTAATCTGCGCGCAATAATGCGTGACGCCAGGCACGCGGGCCGGAGCAGGTTCAGAACATGCGATACATCAGGACTGTGGCGGGGGCGCTGACGGCTGTGCTGGCGCTGGCCGCGTGCGATCCGCAACCGCCCTATTCCAACACCACCACCGCCTCGCAGGCGCGTGGCGTCGGGTTTGGCGACTATCACGCCTATCTGCGCGCGCAGGAGGAACTGTCGCGCATCCGCGCCCAACAGGCCCGCCAGCAGGCCGCACAGGCGCAGAACCCGGTGATGCAGGTGACACCGGGGCTGCGCGAACACCCGCCGGGGCCGTCTGGCGGGGCCTCGGCGCAGGGCGGACAGGGCAGCATCGGCGCCGAAGCCGTGGCCGCGCTGCGGCCCGGCGCGGAGTCGCGCACGGATTCGGGCGCGGGGTCGGGGGGCGCATCCGCGCAACCGGGCGGCTGGGATCAACAGCAGGCATCGGCGCAGACCGCGGGCGCGCCGCTGAGCGCGCTGGCCCCGTCGGTCGCGCCCGGCAGCGGTGGGGGCAGTGGTGGCGCTGGCAGTGGTGGTGGGCAGGCGGCGGTCAGCGATCAGGGCTTCACCCCGGCCCCGTTCGGCACCCCGCAACAGAACCGCGTGGTCCGGCGCGAGCATGTTCCGCAGGTGCAGGTGGAGTCGGTCCCGCAGGGCTCCATGGGGCCGAACCTGTTCGCCTATGCGCTGTCGACAAACCATAATGTGGGCGAGCAGCGCTACAACCGCTCCAACCCGCTGCGCTGGCGTCGGTTTGAACGCGCCTGCGCGCAATACCGCACCCAGGACGAAGCGCAGGAAGCGTTTCTGGCCGCCGGTGGCCCGGACCGTGACCCCAACCACCTGGACCCCGATGGCGACGGCTTTGCCTGCTGGTGGGACCCGGCACCGTTCCGGCAGGCGGCGCGGGCGGCCCAGCTTCCCCCGCCTGACGACAGCCGCTGACGCGCGCGGGCGACATGTCGCGCGGGTGCGACGCGGCGCGCTGGCATCCCTCGCCCAATTTCGGGCCGCGCCGCGACGGGCTGCGCCCGGACCTCGTGGTGCTGCATTACACCGGCATGTCCAGCGCGCAGGCGGCGCTGGAGCGGCTCTGCGACCCGGGGGCCGAGGTCTCGGCGCATTACCTGATCGGCGCTGACGGGCGGCTGTGGCAGTTGGTGGCCGAAGCGCAGCGCGCCTGGCACGCGGGCGCCGGCGCCTGGCTTGGCCGGGTGGATGTGAATTCGCGCTCCATCGGGATCGAACTGGAAAACCCCGGCGACCGGCCCTTCCCCGCGCCGCAGATGCAGCGGCTGGAGGCGCTGCTGGCCGGGGTGCTGGCACGCTGGGGCATCCCGCCCGCCGGGGTGATCGGGCATGCGGACATGGCGCCGGGGCGCAAGCACGACCCGGGCCCGCGGTTCGATTGGCGCCGTCTTGCACGCAGCGGGCTGGCGCTCCGGCCCGGCGCTGCCCCGCCCGGCCCGTGGCCGGCGTTCGCGCCCACGCTCGATGCCATCGGCTATCCCCCGGCCCCGGAGGCAGCACGGCTGGCCGCCTTCCGCGCCCGCTTCCGGCCGCAGGCCCGGGATGCGGCACCGCATGTGACCGATGCGGACCGCGCCGTGGCGGCGGCGGTGCTGACCGCCTGTCGACAGGAAGCCGGGCATCGCTGACTGCCCTTGCGCTGGCCTTGTCCTGCGTCACCACAGACCGGACGCGCGGGCCGCCGCCTTGCAAAGCGCCCCCTCAGCGCCCCGCCCCCCCGCCCATGGCACTTCGGGGGCGCTGCCATGCTGACGCATGGCCGGTCCATGCACGCACCGTTTGCCACCGCTCACCCCGACAGGTTCGCCGCCAGCACCGCATGAAACACCACCATGTTCAGCCCCGCATGGCTGAGCACGGACCAGCCGATCCCGCGCGTGCGCCAGGCCAGCGCCGCCCAGACCAGCCCCAGCACCGCCGCCCCGCCCACCAGCGGCGCCGCCCCGCCGGGCTGGGTCACCCCGACCGCCAGCACCAGCGGCACATGCCAGCCCACGAACAGCACCCAGCCGAAGCCGAAGAGCCGCAGGTCATCGCCCGCCACCGTCAGCCAGGCCCCGCGCCAGTAAAGCTCTTCGACCGTGCCGTTGAGCGCCCCGAGCGTCACCGCCAGCGCCACCACCAGCAGCGTCACCCCCGCAGGCGGCGCCAGCAGCAGCAGCGCCAGCACCAGCGCCACCGGCCCCAGCGCCGCCCAGGGCACCCAGTCCGCGCCGCGCCGCCGCAGATGCCACAGTCCGCGCAGCCGCGCGCCGGTGAACCACAGCCCCAGCGGCAGGCAGAAGCCCAGCCAGTAGAGCGCCATCACCAGCCCGTAGCCCCGCAGCCCCCATCGTGCGGTGGCGAAGGGGACGCACCATGTCATGAAGGCAATCAGCCCCAGCGCCGACAGGATCAGCGCCGCCCGCCCCCGCAGCGCCCGCGCCACAGGCTCAGACCAGCTCGCCCGCCAGCGCCCGCTCGATCAGCACCACCGTCTCGTCGACGCCGTAAAGCGCGATGAAGCCGCCGAAACGCGGCCCCTGGCTCTGGCCCAGAAGCACCTCGTAAAGCGCGCGGAACCAGTCGCGCAGCGGCTCGAACCCGTGGTCCTTGCCCACGGCGAAAACCAGCGTCTGCAGCGCCTCCGCGTCCTGCCCGCCGTCCCAGCCGCGCAGCCGCGCGGCCAGATCGGCCATCGCCGCGGCCTCGCGCGCATCAGGCGCCCGGAAGGTCAGCGTCACGAAGTCGCGGAAATACGCCAGCGCGAAACCGGCCGCCGCGTCCAGGTCCGGGTGGGTCTCGGGGCTGGCCTCGGGCGCATAGCGGCGGATGAACCCCCACAGCCCCTCCTTGCCCGTGGCCCCGGCCACCGCGGCAAGGTTCAGCAGCATCGAGAACGGCACCACCATGCGGCTTTCGGGCGGCTGGCCGCCGTGGATGTGCCAGACCGGGTTGGCCACTTGCTGTTCCGGCGTCTGGTCCGGAAAGGCGCGGAGTTGCTGATGATATTCATCCACCGCCCTGGGGATCACGTCCCACCACAGCCGCTTGGCCGTCTTCGGCTTCTGATACATGAAATAGGACAGCGACTCGGTGCTGGCATAGGTCAGCCACTCGTCGATGCTCAGCCCGTTGCCCTTGGACTTGCTGATCTTCTCGCCGTTCTGGTCCAGGAACAGCTCGTAGGTGAAATGCTCGGGCGCCTGCCCGCCGAGGATTTCGCAGATGCGGTCATAGATCGGCGTGTTGGTGGAATGGTCCTTGCCATACATCTCGAAGTCCACGTCCAGCGCCGCCCAGCGCGCGCCGAAATCAGGCTTCCATTGCAGCTTGACGTTGCCACCCGTCACCGGGAGCGTCCATTCGCGGCCGTCCTCGTCATCGAAGGTGACCTCGCCCCGCGCGCCGTCCACATGCTTCATCGGCACATAGAGCACGCGGCCGGTCTCGGGGTGGACGGGCAGAAAGATCGAATAGGTCTCGCGCCGCGCGTCGCGCAGGGATTTCAGCATCACCGCCATCAGGGCGTCATAGCGCTCGGCGGCGCGCAGCAGCACCGTATCGAACTGCCCCGAGCGGTAAAACCCGGTCGCGCTGATGAACTCGTAGTCAAAGCCGAACGTGTCCAGGAAGCGGCGCAGCATGGCGTTGTTGTGATGGCCGAAGCTTTCATGCGTGCCGAACGGGTCCGGCACATCGGTCAGGGGCTTTTGCAGATGCGCGCGCAGGGCATCGGGGTCGGGCACGGTGTCGGGCACCTTGCGCATCCCGTCCATGTCGTCGGAGAAACAGATCAGCCGCGTCGGAATGTCGCTGATGAACTCGAAGGCACGGCGGACCATGGTGGTGCGCGCCACCTCGCCGAAGGTGCCGATATGCGGCAGCCCCGAGGGGCCGTAGCCGGTCTCGAACAGCACGTGATCCTTGGGCGATTTCCGCGCCTCGATGCGTTTCAGTACCCGGCGGGCTTCCTCGAAGGGCCAGGCTTTGGACTGCATCGCCGCATCGCGCGAAGGGGTCATGGCGGATCACTTCCGTGTTGAACCGGCGCGCACCGTGCGCCCGGAAGGCCTGCTTCCTATTGCCCGCCCCGGCGCAGGTCAATATTCTGGGGCAAATCACCCGAGCGGACCCCATGAACACCGAACCCGTCCCCCTGACCCCGCAGGACTGCCTTGTCGCCGTGATGATCGCGGTGTCGGTGGCCGATGCCGACATGCGCACCGCCGAGTTGCTCAGCATCCAGGGGATCGTGAATCATCTTCCGGTCTTCGCCGATTACGATGTCGACCGCATCCGCACCGTGGCCCAGACCGTGTTCGACCTGCTCGAGGATGTCGACGGGCTGGATGCGCTGTTCGGGTTGATCCGCGGCAGCCTGCCCGAACGGCTCCATGAAACCGCCTATGCGCTGGCCTGCGACGTGGCCGCCGCCGACGGCACGCTGGAGCAGACCGAACTGCGCCTGCTCGAGGAAATCCGCCACGAACTGGCGATCGAGCGGTTGCACGCGGCGGCGATCGAACGCGGCGCCCGGGCACGGCACATGCGCGCCTGACCGGCGCGCGCCGCCAGGGTTGCGCCAGGCCGGCCCACGGGGTAATCGGTCAGGTTAGCGCTAACGGCACCCCGGAGCACCCCATGACACCCGAGCAGCAAAGCACGCTTACCACCGAAATCTGCGCCATGGCGCCGGTGATCCCGGTGCTGGTGATTACGCAGATCGAACACGCCCGCCCGCTGGCCGAAGCGCTGATCGCCGGGGGACTGCCGGTGCTCGAGGTCACACTGCGCACCCCCTGCGCTCTGGACGCCATCACCGAAATGGCCGCGGTCCAGGGCGGCGTCGTGGGCGCGGGCACGCTGCTGAACGCGGCCGACGTGCGCGCGGCCGTCGCCGCAGGCGCGCGCTTCGGCGTCTCGCCCGGCGGCACCGCACCGGTGATCGACGCCTGCATCGCCGCGGAACTGCCGCTGCTCCCGGGCGCGGCCACGGCGACCGAGGCAATGGTGCTCCGGGATCGCGGCTACAGCATGCAGAAATTCTTCCCCGCCGAAGCCGCGGGCGGGGCCGCATCGCTGAAAGCGCTCGCCGCCCCCCTGCCGCAGATCCGCTTCTGCCCAACCGGCGGGATCACCGAAGCCCGCGCCCCTGACTACCTCGCCTTGCCCAATGTCGCCTGCGTCGGCGGCAGCTGGGTCGCGCCCGCGCAGGCACTGGCCAATGGCGACTGGGCCGAAATCACCCGCCTCGCCCGCGCCGCCGCCGCCCTGCCGCGCTGACAGTCCTGCGCCCCCCGCCTCCCTGCCCCATCATCTGTGCAGAAATATCCTCGGGGGGTGAACCAGCCCCACCGGGGCTGGTGAGGGGGGCAGAAGGCCCCCCTGCCTGCCTTCAGTCACCGATGCCACGCCCCAGCTTGCGCAGCATCCCGTGCAGCATCTGCACATCCGCCCGGGTCAGACGCAGCCGCGCCCACATGTTGCGCAGGTTGCGCTTCATGCCCGCCGCCTTCGCCTCGGGAAAGAAGAACCCCGCCGCCGCCAGCCGCGCCTCGGCGTGATCACCCAGCCGCGCCACCTCGACATGCCCCGCAAGCTCCGTGCCCGCAAGTTCCTCGACCTCGGGCGGCACCGACGCCCCCTGCCGACCCCATTCATAGGCCATGAGCAGCACGCATTGCGCCAGGTTGAGCGAATAGAAGTCCGGGTTCACCGGCACCGTGACAATCGCATTGGCGCGGGCCACATCGTCGTTTTCCAGCCCCGCGCGCTCCGGTCCGAACAGCACCGCCACCCGCTTGCCCGCCGCGCCCAGCGCGCGGGCCTGTTCCATGGCGCGTTCCGGCGTCAACACCGGCTTTGACAGCCCCCGCCCGCGCGCCGTGGTCGCCAGCACCCAGTCGCAATCGGCAACCGCGCCGGGCAGGTCGTCAAAGACGCCCGCGCGTTCGAGCACCCTGCCCGCGCCCGAGGCCATGGCCACCGCGCGCGGGTTCGGCCAGCCATCGCGCGGCGCCACAACCCGCATGCGCTCCAGCCCGAAATTCAGCATCGCCCGGGCGCTGGCGCCGATGTTCTCGCCCATCTGCGGGCGCACCAGCACCATGACCGGACCCGCCTGCCGGGTCGCCGGTTCGGGCGCCGGTTCCGCCGGTGTGGCACCGCTGCGCTCCTGCATGGCTGTCCTCCGCGATGATCGCAGGCTCCATATCGCCGCCGCCCCGCAGGCGCAACTGCCGCGCTTGCCGAAACGCAGGCGCTTGGGTATGACGCGGAGGTGACCGCCAGTGAGGCACCCCATGACCGCCGCCGCCCCGGACGCTCCGACGTCAGACCGCCCGCAGATCTACCTCATCACCCCGCCCGACCCGGACCCCGGGACCTTCCCCGACCTGCTGGCACGGGTGCTGGACGCGCATCCGGTGGCCTGCCTGCGGCTCATGACCACCACGCAGGATGGCGACCGGATCGCCCGCATGGCCGATGGCCTGCGCGAGGTCGCCCATGCCCGCGACGTGGCGCTGGTGATCGACCGCCATGTGCCCATGGTCGAGCGGCTGGGCCTTGATGGCGTGCACCTGCCCGATGGCGGGCGGGGCCTGCGCAAGCTGCGCACGGAACTGGGCGGGGACCGGATCATCGGCGCCTTCTGCGGCGCCTCGCGCCATGACGGCATGAGTGCGGGCGAGGCCGGGGCCGATTACGTTGCCTTCGGCCCGGTGGGCGCGGCGGGGCTGGGGGCCGGTGACGTGGCGCCCTATGAACTTTTCGAATGGTGGTCGCAGATGATCGAACTGCCGGTGGTCGCCGAAGGGGCGCTGAGCGCCGAGGTTGTGGAACGGCTGGCCCCGGTCACCGATTTCTTCGCCTTCGGGGCCGAGGTCTGGGACAGCCCGGACCCCGCCGGCGCGCTGGGGCGGCTGATCGCGCGCATGCGATGATGGCGGTGCGGCATCAATCCGCCGAAACCTTTCGCATGCTGCACATGTTTTCATCCGGTCGCCTCTTGATCTATACACTCGGGCGTCGGTTTGGGATATAAACGTCCAAAACCGGGTCCCGAGACGAAGCCCGCAGCCGGTGCGCTCTGGCGCCGCCGGCAAGCAGAAGAGCAGGAAAAGAGCAACAGCCCATGTCCGACGAACTGGAAATCGACATCGACGATCTCGAACGCCGCATGGAGGGCGCCATGGCGGCGCTGCGCGGCGAATTCGCCTCGCTGCGCACGGGCCGCGCCTCGGCCTCAATGCTCGACCCGGTGATGGTCGAAGCCTATGGCCAGCCGACGCCCATCAACCAGGTCGGCACGGTCAACGTTCCCGAGTCGCGCATGGTCACCATCAATGTCTGGGACAAGTCCCTGGTCGGCAAGGTCGAAAAGGCGATCCGCGAATCCGGGCTGGGAATCAACCCGCAGCTCAACGGCACCATCATCATGCTGCCGATCCCCGAACTGAACGAGGAGCGCCGCCGCGAACTGACCAAGGTCGCCGCGAACTACGCCGAAAGCGCCCGTGTCGCCGTGCGCAACATCCGCCGCGACGGCATGGACCGGATAAAGAAAGCCAAGGCCGCCGGCATGAGCGAGGACGAGCAGAAACTCTGGTCCGACGAGATCCAGAGCCTGACCGACCGTTTCGTCGGCGCCGTGGACAAGGCGCTGGAGACCAAGCAGGAAGAAATCATGAAGGTCTGAGCCTGCCCGCCGTGACAGGCAGCGATTTGAAAGGAATTGTTTTGTCATTGCCACATCCCACCACCTGCCCCCCCGCCCCGCCCGGTCTGCATGTCGCCGTCATCATGGATGGCAACGGTCGCTGGGCCACCCAGCGCGGCTGGCCACGGCTGGTGGGGCACCGGAAGGGGGCCGAACGGGTGCGCGAACTGGTTTCAGCCAGCCCGGACCTGGGGATCAGGCACCTTACGCTCTACGCGTTCTCGACCGAGAACTGGAAGCGCTCGACCGAAGAGGTGCTGGGGCTGATGTCGATTCTGGGCCGCTACATCCGGCGCGAGGCATCGCGACTGAAGGAAGAGGGCGCGCGGCTGCGTTTCGTCGGCGACCGCACCCGGCTTGACCCCAAGCTGCAATCGCTCATGCAGTGGATCGAAACCCAGACCGCGCGCAATGACCGGCTGTTTCTGAATGTCGCCATCAACTACGGCGGGCGCGACGAGATCCTGCGCGCCGCACGCGCTCTGGCCGCGCAGGCTGCGTCGGGGGATCTGGACCCTGCCGCGATTGACGAAGCCCGGTTCGGCGCCGCGCTGGACACCTGGCATACACCGGACCCGGACCTGATCGTGCGGACGTCGGGGGAAACGCGGGTGTCGAACTTCCTGCCCTGGCAGGGGGCCTATTCGGAATACGAATTCACCGACACGCTCTGGCCGGATTTCACGCCTGCGCACATGGCCGCGATCCTGGACCGTTTCAAACTGCGCGAACGCCGCTACGGAGGCGTGGCGCAGTGACGGCAGCAGGCCGCTGGGACGACCTGTTGCCGCGTGTCCTGTCGGCTGCGGTGATGCTGGTGGTCGGCGTGGGCGCGGTCTGGGCCGGGGGCGCGGTGTTCCTGATCCTGGTCGCGGGACTGGTGGGCGCGATGGTCTGGGAACTGGCGCGGATGCACGATCCCGCCGCGCCCTTCGGTCGGGCCGAGGCCGCGGGCTTCAGCGCCGCCGTGGCGCTGGCGGTGTTCCATGTCCAGCTTGCCGGGGTCTGGCTGCTCGGCGCATTGGCGCTGGCGGTGGCGTTTCTTGCCTGGCGGATGCCCGCCCGGGTGCGCGCCGTCCATGCCGCCTATCTGGCACTGATCCTGCTGGCAGGCGCCGCGCTGCTGCTGATGCGCGGCGGGTTCGGCTGGGAATGGGTGCTGTGGCTGGTGCTGGTGGTCATCGGCTCGGATGTGGGGGGCTATTTCGCGGGCCGGATGATCGGCGGGCCGAAGCTCTGGCCCCGGGTCAGCCCCAAGAAGACATGGTCCGGCACGGTGGCGGGTTGGGTGTTGGCGCTGGCGGTCGGCTGGAGCATGACGGGGGTGCTGGGCACCGGCGCGGGGCTTGTGCTGGCCTCGCTGCTGCTGTGCATGGCCGGTCAGGCGGGCGATATCGCCGAGAGCGCGCTGAAGCGCCGCGCGGGCATCAAGGACAGCTCCAACCTGATCCCCGGCCACGGCGGCGTGCTGGACCGCTTCGACGCCATGATCGCGGCGGCGGCCATGTTCCTGATCCTGAACGAGACCGGCTTCATCGGAGGCATGATTGTCGACTGAGGCTTCGGACATGCGGCGGGTTTCGGTCTTTGGCGCCACCGGGTCGATCGGGGAAAGCACCTTCGATCTGCTGCGGCGGCGCGACGATATCGCCACCGTGGCGCTGAGCGGCGGGCGCAATGTGGCGCGGCTGGCCGAACAGGCCCGCGCGTTGCGCGCCGAAATCGCCGTGACCGCCTTCGACGATTGCTACCCGGCGCTGAAGGACGCGCTTGCGGGCAGCGGGATCGAGGCCGCCGCCGGCACCGCCGCCGTGATTGACGCCGCCGAGCGCCCGGCCGACTGGGTCATGTCCGCCATTGTCGGCGCCGCGGGGCTGGCGCCGGGTCTGCGCGCGCTGGAGCGCGGCGCCACGCTGGCGCTGGCGAACAAGGAATCGCTGGTCACCGCCGGGCCGCTGGTCATGGCCACGGCGCGGGCGCATGGGGCCACGCTGCTTCCGGTGGACAGCGAACATTCGGCCGTGTTCCAGGCCCTGACGGGCGAGGACATGGCCGCGGTGGAGCGCATCATCATCACCGCCTCGGGCGGGCCGTTCCGGGATTGGCCGACCTCGCGGCTGGCGCGCGCCACGCTGGAAGAGGCGATGAACCATCCAAGCTGGCAGATGGGCCAGCGGATCACCATCGACAGCGCGTCCCTGTTCAACAAGGCGCTGGAACTCATTGAAACGCGGGAATTCTTCGGCATCGCGCCCGAGCGGATCGAAGTGCTGGTGCACCCGCAATCGCTGATCCACGCGCTGGTCGGCTTCACCGATGGCGCGCTGATGGCCCATATCGGCCCGGCGGACATGCGCCACGCCATCGGCTATGCGCTGAACTGGCCCGACCGGGCCGCCCTGCCGGTGGAGCGGCTGGACCTGGCGCGCATCGGTCGGCTGGAGTTCGAGGCCCCCGACCCCGCGCGCTTCCCCGCCCTGCGGCTGGCGCGCGAGGTGATGGACACGGGCGGCCACGCCGGCGCCGCCTTCAACGCCGCCAAGGAGGTGGCGCTCGATCATTTCATCGCCCGCCGGATCGGTTTTGCCGACATGGCGGCCACGGTCGAGGCGGTGCTGGACGACCTGTCGCGCGGCCCCGAACTTGCCAGTCCCGTGAAAAGCCTTGATACCGTGCAGGCCATGGACCAAATGGCAAGACAGAGCGCGGCAGCGATCATCGCGGCACGGGCGTGACCTCAACGGCCAGACATCGGGAGCGATTATTTGGATTTTCTGGGGCTTCTGCCGTCCTTCGGCAATTTCTTCTTCACGCTCGCGGCCTTTGTGGTGGCGCTGTCGATCATCGTGGCGGTGCATGAATACGGCCATTACATCGTCGGGCGCTGGTCGGGGATCCATGCCGATGTGTTCTCCATCGGCTTCGGCCCGGTGCTGTTGAAGCGCGTTGACCGGCGCGGGACGCAATGGCAGGTCGCCGCCATTCCGCTGGGCGGCTATGTCAAGTTCGCGGGTGATGCCGATGCGGCCTCGGCCGGGGCGGATGCCGAGGCGATGGCCGAAATGGACGCGCAGGCGCAGCGCCGGACCATGCACGGCGCGCCGCTCTGGGCCCGTTCGGCCACGGTGGCGGCGGGACCGGTGTTCAATTTCATCTTCGCCATCATCGTCTTTGCGGGCTTCATGATGGTGCAGGGCGTGGCCACCGACGACCCGGTGATCGGCGATATCGCACCGCTGCCGACCGAAGGGATCGAGGTGCGCCCCGGCGACCGCATCCTGGCGGTCGACGGCGTCCCGGTCGAAAGCCTGGCCGATTTCTACGCCGCCCATGCCACCATCGATCCGGCGCCGTTGCTGACCTATCGCGTGCTGCGCGGTGGCGAGGTGATCGAGGCTGCAGGCCCCTTTCCGCAACCGCCGCTGGTGGGCTCGGTCAGTCCGCAATCGGCGGCCCGCGCGGCGGGGCTGCGCGCGGGCGACGTGATCGTATCGGTGGACGGCGAACCGATGGTCGCCTTCGCCGACCTGCGCAGCGTGACAGATGCCTCCGCAGGCGCGCCGATGGCGCTCGAGGTCTGGCGCGACGGTGGCCGCTTCGCGGTCACGCTGGAGCCGCGCCGCACCGACCTGCCGCTGCCCGAAGGCGGGTTCGAAACCCGCTGGCTGATCGGCCTCACCTCGGGGACCGTGTTCGACCACGCCACCCGCACACCGGGACTGTGGGAAGCCACGAGCATGGCCAGCGCGCAGACCTGGATGGTGATCCGCACCAGCCTCGAGGGGCTCTATTACATGGTGACCGGGGTGATCAGCACCTGCAACATCGCCGGGCCGATCGGGATTGCCGAAACCTCGGCGGCCATGGCCAGCGACGGGGTGTCCGATTTCATCTGGTTCATCGCCGTCCTGTCGGTGGCGGTGGGCCTTCTGAACCTGTTTCCGATCCCGATCCTGGATGGCGGGCATCTGGTGTTTCACGCCTGGGAGGCGGTGACCGGCAAGCCACCCTCGGACGGGGCGCTGCGGGTGCTGATGACCATCGGCCTTGCGCTGCTGATCACCCTGATGGTCTTCGCACTCACCAACGACCTGTTCTGCTGACCCTGCCCTGCCCCGCGCCGGGCAGACGGGACCAATGCGCCCGCAGGCGCTCAGCGGTCGCGCGCGGCATGCCAGTCCAGCACCCCGTCGATCACCTGCGCCATGGCGCGCAGCGTGGCGATCGCATCCGCGTCAGGGGCCGCCGCACCCCCGCGCGCCAGCGCCGCCGCCATCAGCGTGCCATTGCCCAGCCCCGGATGCACCCGCCCATGGCGCCGCCGGTAGCGATCGGCAGCCTGCGCCTCGGCCAGCATCCGGCGCAACAGGACCGGGCGCTCGGCCTCGGGCCGGGTCAGCAGCACACGCGCGGCGGCGGCGATATCGCCCTGACTCAGGCTGCGCATCACGGGTGCTCCCGGTCCCGCCCCGGCACCCCCCGCCGCCCCGGCGCGCGGGGGGGCGGGCGGGGCGCGCCGGGGCGGCGGGGGGTGCCGGGGCGGCGGGAGGTGCCGGGGCGGATGCCGCCGTCAGCCCGCGTCATCGCGCACCGTCTCGGGTCCCGGGCCGAAAAGCGCCGAGACCTGCGCCACCGCCACGCTGAACGCCTGCCCCGGTCCGGTGCCATCCCCGGCCCGCAGCGTTGCCGGATAGACCCATTCGGGCGTTGCCACCTCGACCGTGCGCCGCAGCGCGCCGCCGCCGTCGAACACCCGCAGCCGGTAGCGCTCGGCCTCCTCGGCCAGCGGCACCTCGGCACCCGCCCAACTGTCGCCACCGATCCGGGTGCGCCGCACCCAGGCCACGCGCAGATCCCCCCCCGGCAGCGGGTGCAGCCGCAGATGCGCGGGCGCATAGGGGCGCAGCCCCACGCCGTCAAAGGCGCGGGTGCTTTCGCGGAATGACGGGTCGGTGACCGGCCGCCCGGCCGGCCCCACCCGGTAGCGCCGCGCCAGCCCGCGCGCCTCCAGCGGCAGCGTGATCTGGCGCAGCGCGTCATCGAGCACGATAACCCGGCTTCCGGCGGGCCATTGCGCGGGCATCACCCCGTCGCTGCCCGCCTGCCCGCGCAACCGCAGGGTGATGTCCCACAGGTCCGGGCCGACCAGTTCGGCTTCGGCAAACTGGAACACTTCCCAGACCGCACCATCGCCAATGGCCATCAGGTTTGCCCCTGCCATCACCTCGCCCGCGCTGACCGAGGCCAACGCCCGGCCCGCCAGCCGCACCCTGAGCGCCGGGCCGCGATCCCAGCGCCCGGGCGGCGCCGCGGCCAGGGGCGTCTCGCTCTCCCCCACCCCGGCGGGCGCGGCGATCAGCGTGTTCAACGCCACCGGCGCGCCCAGCGGCCCCTCATACACCGCCACCGCCCCCGGCCAGGGCCGCGCCGCCACCGCCACATGCGGAGCGTGCGGCACTTCCGTCCCGCGGATCAGCGGCAGGTCCGCAAACAGCGCCTGCACCGGCACCGGCGGGACAAAGGGCGCCATGACCGCGCCCTCCTCCACCGGGTCAGTGGGACGGTGCAGCGCCGGATCTGCGCGCACCGCCTCGATCGCGCGCGCGGCGCCGTGCACCATCCGTGTCACCCGCCACAGCCCCGCGCTGCCACCGTCCTCCACGATCCGCAGCACCGAGCCCGGCCCCACCCCGACCTGCGAGGGCGGCAGGTCGAACCGCGCCGTATCGCGCGCCGCGCGCGCCTCGGCCAGCAGGCGTTCGGCCAGCGCCCGCGCCTCGGCCCGCGTGAGCGTCAGCCCCGGATCGGTCCGCGCCAGCACGTCCTCGGTCGCATCCGGCAACCGCGCTTCGACGAGTTTGGTGTCGAAATCCGCCTCGGCCTCGGTATAGGCGATCTGCATCCGGCCCGGCGCCTCGGCCTGCGGCGCGCGCACGCGTTCCAGATCGCCGCCCGCGCGCACAACCAGTGTGTCACGCCTGACCGCGCCCGTCTCCGTCCCGTCGCGCAGCCGGAACACCAGGCGCCCGCCAACCTCCTCCGCCTCGATCCCGTGGGCCAGCATCAGCGGCTCCAGCATCGCCCGCGCGCTGTCGGTCGACAGCGCCGCATAGCCGCGCACCACCCCGTAAAGCGCCGAGACATCCACATCTTCCAGACCTGCGCGCCGGCATATCTCGGCCACCACCGCCGCCAGCGGCTGGCCCGTCGCGCGCCCGCTCAGCCAGTGCCCCCGCGCCCAGTTCTCGCCATCGCTCCACAGCGCGCGGTTGGCCGGAAACCACGGAAACGGCCGCGCGTCCCAGGCCCAGACATGGGCGCGCGTCATGTCAACCATCAGCCCGTCATAGACGTCCGAGACCGGGTTGTGCGCCGGATCGGACCAGTAGCTTACCATGGCGCGCAGATACTGCATCTGGATGACATCATCCCGCCGCCCGGTGGAGAAATACGGCAGGCTGCTTTCGCTGGACTTGGGGTCCAGGAACTTGTTGGGCTGGTTGGTGCCCTTGTCGATCGCCGCGCAGCCCAGTTCGGTGAACCAGATCGGCTTGGAGCGCGGCGCCCACGGGCTGGGACTGGGCGCGCGCACGCCGCCCACGCGGTCATGATGCGCGTTCTCCCACCATGACCGCAGATCCTTGTAGCGCCAGATCCATGGCTCATCATGCGCGCCATCGGTGATGGGTTCGCGCGCCTGCACCCGGCGCGCCTGATCGGTCGGATAGAACCAGTCGAACCCCTCGCCCCCGGCCACATTGGCGCGCAGGTAATCCGGGTTGTAGATGCTGCCCCAGTCGGCATCCGCATGCCCCGCGCCATCGCGCCAGTCCGACAGCGGCATGTAATTGTCGATGCCGATGAAATCGATCTCCGGATCCGCCCAGAGCGGGTCGAGGTGAAAGAACCGGTCGCCCTCGGGACTGATATAGCCGAAATACTCGGACCAGTCGGCGGCATAGGTCAGCTTCACCTGCGGGCCCAGGATCGCGCGCACATCGGCCGCCAGCGCGCGCAAGGCCACCACCGCCGGGAAGCTGCCCCCCGGCCCGCGGATCTGCGTGAGACTGCGCATTTCCGAGCCGATGCAGAACGCATCCACCCCGCCTGCGGCGGCACAGAGCGCGGCGCAATGCAGGATGAAGCGGCGATAGGACCATTCCGCGGGCCCCGTGTAGCCGACCTGCCCGGGCGCGATCTGGAAATGCTCCGGCGCGGCGGTGCCGAAGAACGCCGCCACCTCCGCCGCGGCGGCGGCGGTTCCGTCGGGGCTGCCCGGGCGGCCCGGCGCGGCCTCCAGCGTGATCCGCCCGCGCCAGGGCAGCACCGGCTGGTCGCCCGCCTCCGACCACGGATCGGGCAGGCCGTTGCCCGCCATCTGATCCATCAGCAGGAAGGGATAGAAAACCGCCTTCTGCCCGCGCGCGCCCAGCGCGGCAATGGCCTCGATCACCGAGGCATCGGCGGGCGTGCTGCCATAAACCGGGCGCCCTTCCAGTTGCGGGATCAGCGGCACCTCCGCGCGCCCCCGGCCACTGACGGACCATGCCATTTCATCGCCCTCGGGCGCGGGAAACGCGACCTTCGGCTGCACCGTGCACCGCCCGGCGCGCAGGTCATCGCCGAACCAGGACACCACCAGCAACACCGAGCCGCAGCGCGGCAGCTCGGTGCTGAGCGCGTCCAGCGCCACGTCGATATCGGCGCGCGCCTGCGGGGTGTTGATATTCGCCGAGATCACCGCGCCCGCGCCCGCGTCAAGGCTGACCGGGGTCGTGGCCAGCGCATAGTCGCCGGTGCCCGGCATGAGCGCCACGGCCTCCACCAGCGCGTGCAGCCCCGCCAGGTCGGGATCATCCCGCCCCGGCGCCGCCGCGCGCAACACTTCGAATGCGAATTGCGGCACGCGGTTGCCGAACCGCCCCAGGTCCAGATCCTCGATCACAACATAGGCAATCCCGCGATAGGCCGGCGCGCGCGCCCCCCCCTCGACCGCAGCAATCAGCGGATCGGGCATCTGCGCCTCATCCCCGAGGTAGACCCGCAGTGTCAGGTCCCCGGGCGCGATCTCGGCCCCGTCGGCCCAGATGCGCCCGACGCCCAGGATCGGCCCCTCGCAGAGCGCCACAGCCATGCTGACCGCATAGCTGTAGTCGGTGACCTCGGTGCGCGGGCCGGACTTGCCGCCGCCGAAGCGCTGCACCTCACGGCGCTCCATGAAGCGCGTGGCCCAGATCACATGCCCGCCCAGCCGCACCCGGCCCCAGACCCGCGCCACAGGCGCCCCCTCGCCCGCCGCCGTGACCCGCAGCCGGTCCAGCCGCGCGCCCTCCACCCGGCGCGTGCCGCCCGCCATGGCGCGGCGATCGATCGCCATGCCCAGGGTCGCCCCCACCGCCTGGCCGATGACCGCGCCCGAAAGCCCCAGCACCGCCCCCCCGAACCCCGAGCCCAGCGCCGCCCCCGCCGCCGACAGAACCAGTGTCGCCATCGTCGCTTCCCTTCATCGCCACCGGGCCGCACCGGACCCGGGCCTGCATCATCTGTGCAAAAATATCCTGGGGGAGTCGGCGCTTGCGCCGACGGGGGCAACGCCCCCTTCCCCCACCGGCGCCAGCAGAAACCGCGCCCCCACGGCGCGCGCCCAGGGGCCGGCCAGCGGGCTTTCCACCACCCCGTGACGCGCATAGGCATGCACAAAGCTTGCCGCCCCGGTCTGCACGCCGACATGACGCGCAGGGCGGCTTCGGCGCAGCCGGAACAGCAGCACCTGTCCCTGCCCCTGTCCCTGCCCCTGTCCCTGTCCCGGCCCCGGCGCCGTGGCGGGCGCCAGCGTCGCGGCCAGACCCTGCCACAGCGCCTCGTCCGTCCCCGTCCCGGGCGCTTGCGCGTAGCAGGGCAGCGCCAGCGGCTCGGGACCGTGGAACGCGCGCCACAGCCCGCGCACCAGACCCAGACAATCCGCCCCCGCCCCGCGCACCGAGGCACGGTGCCGGAAGGGTGTGCCGATCCAGCCCCGCGCCGCCGCCGCCACCGCCGCGCCCTCCGGCACCCGCGCGCC
>JAFIEE010000255.1 GCA_020832705.1 Paracoccaceae bacterium | reverse complement strand
GGGCGCGGCGGGGCACGCCCGGCAGGCCGCGCGGCTCGCCGGTGTTGCGCTTACCGGGTCAGTCAAGCCCCGGCGCGTCAAGCATGTGGCGCCCGCGCGCGTCTTCCACCTCGATCACCCAGAGGTCCGGGTCGAAGCCGCGCTGGCGGGTCACCATGGCGTCCATGTCGCGTTCCGGTCCATCGGCCAGCACCTGCCAGACGCGCCCGCCGGTGCTCAGGTCGGTTTCGCGCTGCCAGAGCTGCGCCGTTCCGTCGAGCCGCGCAAGCTTCACCAGCACCGCGCCCGCCGTGGCATCCCCGCGCGCGATGACATAGGCGGGGATGCCCTCGGCCTGCAGCCGGTGCAGATAGGCCGCGACCCAGATATGCGCGGCCAGCCGCGGCCCGCTCATGCGACCGCCGCCGCCGGAGTGCCCGACGGCGCCGTCACAGGCCCCGTCTCCGGCGCCGTCATGAGTGTCGTCACGGCGTGGCCGCGCCACGCGCGCGGCGGTTCGGCCCCGCTGCGGTCAGGGGCCCGCGCGCTCATGCGTTCCCGTCGCGGAAATCCAGCCCCATTTCGCTGTAGCGCGCGGCTTCGTCCTGCCAGCCCTCGCGCACCTTCACCTGCACGAACAGATGCACGGTGCGGTCCAGAAAGGCCGCGATCTCGGCCCGGGCGGCCTGGCCGATGGCCTTGATCGTCTCGCCCCGGTGGCCCAGCACGATCCCCTTGTGCCCGTCGCGGGCGACATAGACCACCTGATCGATCCGCACCGATCCATCCTTGCGTTCCTGCCAGCTTTCGGTTTCGACCGTCAGGTTGTAGGGCAGTTCCTCGTGCAGCCGCAGGGTCAGTTTCTCGCGGGTCATCTCGGCGGCGATCATGCGCAGCGGCAGGTCGGCGATCTGGTCCTCGGGGTAGAGCCAGGGACCTTCGGGCAGGGCCGCGGCCAGCCAGCGACGCAGGTCCGCCACCCCGTGCCCCTTCTCGGCCGAGATCATGAAGGTCTGCGCGAAGGGAAAGGCCGCGTTCAGCTCGGCGCTGAGTGCCAGCAGCGCCTCGGCCTTCACGCGGTCGATCTTGTTGATGGCCAGCGCGATGGTCTGGTTGGGCGCGACCCGCTCCTTGAGCGCATCAAGGATGGCGCGCACGCCTTCGGTCAGGCCGCGATGCGCCTCGACCAGCAGCATCACCACATCGGCATCCGCCGCGCCGCCCCAGGCGGCGGCGACCATGGCGCGGTCCAGCCGACGGCGCGGGCGGAACAGCCCGGGCGTGTCCACGAAGACGATCTGCGCCGCGCCCTCCATGGCCACGCCACGGATGCGGGTGCGGGTGGTCTGCACCTTGTGGGTGACGATCGAGACCTTGGCGCCGACCATGCGGTTCAGCAACGTGGACTTGCCCGCATTGGGCTCGCCGATCAGGGCGACGAACCCGGCGCGGGTCGGGGTGTCCGCGGTGGTGTCTGGCGGGGTGTCGGGGGGGGTGTTCTCAGTCATCGGTGGCCTGCATCCTTTCCAGCAGTGCGGCGGCGGCGGCCATTTCCGCCTGCCGCTTGGACCCGGCTTGTGCCGCGGCAGCCGCGCCGCTGTCCAGCCGCACCTCGACCGTGAAGCAGGGTGCGTGGTCCGGGCCGTCGCGCCCCGTTTCGGCATAGACCGGCGGGGTCTGGCCCCGCGCCTGCGCCCATTCCTGCAGCGCGGTCTTCGGGTCGCGCGCCACATCCTCGCCGCGCGCCAGCCGGTCGGCCCAGAGCCGCAGCACCAGTGCGCGCGCGGCTTCGAAGCCTGCGTCCAGATGCACGGCGGCAATCACCGCTTCCAGCGCGTCGGCCAGGATCGCCTCCTTGCGCCGCCCGCCCGAGAGCATCTCGGAGCGGCCCAGCCGCAGTGCGGCGCCCAGGTCCACGGCGCGCGCCACCTCGGCGCAGGTTTCCTTGCGCACCAATGCGTTGTAGCGCCGCGCCAGCGTGCCCTCGCGCGCGTCAGGGTCGGCGGTGTGGAGCGCTTCGGCGATCACCATGCCCAGCACCCGGTCGCCCAGGAATTCCAGCCGCTGGTTGTCCGGACGCGTCGCCGAGGCGACCGAGCCATGGGTCAGCGCCTCGCGCAACAGGTCGGGCTGGGCAAAGCGGTGCCCGATGCGGTCGCAGAACGCGGCATGGGCGGCCGAGAGTTTCACCGCAGCCTCACGAAGAACCGGTCCGAGCGCCAGGTCCAGAAATACAGCATCGAGGTCCCAGCCGACGAGAACACCACATGCCGCGCCCGCCCGATCAGGTGATCGAAGGGCACCATGCCGACCCCGCCCACATTGCGCGGCGCGCGGCTGTCGAGCGAGTTGTCGCGGTTGTCCCCCATGAAGAAGAAATGCCCCTCGGGCACGGTAAAGGCGGGGGTGTTGTCGCCGGGGCTGTTGTCGGTGATGTTGAGCACCGGGTAGGAGACGCCATTGGGCAGGGTTTCGATGAAGCGCGACTTCTCGCAGGCGCCGCCCTGGCCCACGGGGGCGTTCTCGCAGCGCGGAAACTGGCGCATGCTGCCCTGACGCTCATAGGTTTCGACAAAGGCGCCATCCGGCTCCTGCGGCACTTCGGCGTCATTGAGCCAGAGCGTGCCGTCGCGCATCTGCACCTTGTCACCGGGCAGACCGACCACGCGCTTGATGTAATCCGCGCCGGTGCCGGGGTGGCGGAAGACGACGATATCGCCATGCGCGGGCTCGCGCCCGAAGATCCGCCCCGAAATCGGGCAGATGCCGAAGGGGCAGGACCAGCGCGAATAGCCATAAGCCATCTTGTTCACGAACAGGAAATCGCCGATCAGCAGCGTCTCTTTCATCGAGCCCGAAGGGATCCAGAACGGCTGGAAGAACAGGGTGCGGAAGACACCGGCGATCAGCAGCGCATAGATGATGGTCTTGACGGAGTCCCAGATGCCGTCCTTCTTGCCGTCGATGCTTGCCATGCGCGTTGTCCTGTTATCGGGCCGCCTGCGGGGGGCGGCAGGGTCCGGGGCTTCATGGGCAGACCGGTGCGGCGTGTCAAGGCGCAGGCGGGGCCGCGACCGGCGGCGGACGGTCAAAACCCCGCGTGTGTGATGGCAGCGCGGCGCAAGGCAGGCTGACCGGGGGGCTCCCGCGCCCGCGCGGACCCGCTGCTGGCGCAGCGCGCCCGACGGGCTTGGGCCGGGGGGGGGGGGGGCGGGGGCGGGGG
>JAFIEE010000035.1 GCA_020832705.1 Paracoccaceae bacterium | reverse complement strand
GCCTCTATCCGGGGCAGAACACCACCGGGCTGGTGCCGCTGACCGATTTCGACGGTGCGCCGATCTGGACCGAGCCGCCCACCGCCGCCGAGATCGCCGCCCGCCGCGACGCCTTTCACCGTCCCTATCATGCAGCCATCGCCGCCGAACTGGACCGCATCCGCGCCCGCCACGGCGTCGCGATCCTCTATGACTGCCATTCGATCCGCGCGCACATCCCGTTCCTGTTCGAAGGCCGCTTGCCGGATTTCAACATTGGCACAGCACAGGGCACATCCTGCGATCCGCGCATCGAGGCCGCAGTGCATGAAATCTGCGTCAATGCCAAGGGCTACAGCACTGTTCTGAATGGCCGCTTCACGGGCGGCTGGTCCACACGCCACTATGGCCGCCCGACCCAGGGCATTCATGTAATCCAGATGGAACTTGCACAATCCACACATCTGGTGGCCGAGGCACCGCCCTTTGACCTATGCCCGGACAAGGCCGGCCGCCTGCGCCCGGTGCTGGCCGAGATCCTGCAAACGCTGGCCGAACTGGCCCCCAAGCTGCGAGGCTGAGATGACCAACCCCCGCCATAACACCCGCGACATCTACCCCCCCACCGGCCCCGAGATCACCGCCAGAAGCTGGTTGACCGAGGCGCCGATGCGGATGCTGATGAACAACCTGCACCCGGATGTGGCCGAAAACCCGCATGAACTGGTGGTCTATGGCGGCATCGGCCGGGCCGCGCGGACCTGGGATGATTTCGACCGCATTGTTGCCAGCCTGAAAGACCTGGAGGACGACCAGACCCTGCTGGTGCAATCGGGCAAGCCGGTGGGCGTGTTCCGCACCCACAAGGACGCCCCGCGCGTGCTGATCGCCAATTCCAACCTGGTGCCGCACTGGGCCACCTGGGACCATTTCAGCGAACTCGACCGCAAGGGGCTGGCCATGTATGGCCAGATGACCGCCGGAAGCTGGATCTACATCGGCACGCAGGGGATCGTGCAGGGCACGTATGAGACCTTTGCCGAGGCCGGGCGCCAGCATTACGGCGGTGACCTGCGCGGCAAGTGGCTCCTCACCGCCGGGCTGGGCGGCATGGGCGGCGCGCAACCGCTCGCGGCGGTGATGGCCGGGGCCTGCTGTCTGGCGGTGGAATGCGACGAGACCCGCGCCGATTTCCGCATCCGGACGCGGTATTGCGACGCCAAGACCCATTCGCTGGACGAGGCGCTGGCGATGATCGGCCAATGGACCAGAGCGGGCGAGGCGAAGTCGGTCGCCCTGATCGGCAATGCGGCCGAGGTCTTCCCCGAACTGGTCCGCCGGATGAAGGCAGGGGACGCGCGCCCCGACATGGTGACCGACCAGACCTCGGCGCATGACCCGGTGCATGGATACCTGCCCATCGGCTGGACGGTCGCCGAGTGGCGCGCGAAGCAGGAAAGCGATCCGAAAGCGGTGGAAAAGGCCGCGCGCGCCAGCATGAAGACCCATGTCGCCGCGATGGTCGATTTCTGGAACGCCGGGGTGCCGACGCTCGATTACGGCAACAACATCCGACAGGTCGCGCTTGAGGAGGGGCTGGAAAACGCCTTTGCCTTCCCCGGCTTCGTCCCCGCCTATATCCGCCCGCTGTTCTGCCGTGGCGTCGGCCCCTTCCGTTGGTGCGCGCTTTCGGGCGACCCGGAAGATATCTACAAGACCGATGCGAAGATGAAGGAACTCTTCCCCGGGAACACGCATCTGCACAACTGGCTGGACATGGCCCGCGAACGCATCGCCTTTCAGGGCCTGCCCGCACGGATCATGTGGATCGGCCTCGGGGACCGGCACCGCGCCGGGCTGGCGATCAACGCGATGGTGCGCAGCGGCGAACTGAAAGCCCCGGTGGTGATCGGGCGCGACCATCTGGACTCGGGCTCGGTCGCCTCGCCCAACCGCGAAACCGAGGCGATGAAAGACGGATCGGACGCGGTCAGCGACTGGCCGCTGCTGAATGCGCTGCTGAACACCGCCTCGGGGGCCACCTGGGTCAGCCTGCACCATGGCGGCGGGGTTGGCATGGGGTTTTCGCAGCATTCGGGCATGGTCATCGTCTGCGATGGCAGCGAGGATGCCGACCGGCGGCTGGAGCGGGTGCTCTGGAACGATCCCGCCACCGGCGTGATGCGTCATGCCGATGCTGGCTATGATATCGCCATCGACTGTGCGCGCGAGCACGGGCTGACCCTGCCCGCGATCCTCGGGGACTGAGGCGACCCCGGGCGGTGGCGGCCTGACAGCCCCGCGCAACCTGCGCCAGAAGCGCCCCCCGGGGGGGGGGGGGGGCCCCCCCCCCCCCCCCCCCCCCCCCCGGGGCCCCCCCCGCGCCCGGCCCAAAACCGCGCGGGGCGGGGGCAGAACTTAGACGCTGCACCCTCCTCCGGCGTACTGGGCATTCATGCAACGCCCTGCGCGTGCCGGGAGTGAATACGGCGGCTCAGGCGCCCTGGGGCCGCCATGCCCCATCCGCGTCCAGAAGCGGGTGGCGGGCGATCAGCGCGGCCACGGCCTGTGCGGCGGCGGCCGCATCCTCGGGGTAATAGGCCAGCGGGTCGCGCAGATCGAGCGGCGCGCGCAGGAACCCAAGCGCGGCGGCATAGGCGCAAAAACCGGTATAGGCGGGGTTGTAGCCCCCTTCCTGCGCGATCAGCAGGCCGCGCGGGGCCTCGTCCGCCGCCTCGGCCAGCAGCGCGGCCATGGCGTGGAATCCCGCCATGCTCAGCAGTTGGCGCCCGTTGGGGTCGAACTGGCTGGCATCCTGCCCGTTGGACACGATGATCAGATCGGGCGCGAAGCGGCGCAGCGCGGGCAGCACCACCTGGCGCACCAACGCGACCATCGCCGCATCGCCGGAGCCGAAGGGCAGCGGCAGGTTCAGGTTGTAGCCCGCCCCCGCCCCGGTGCCGGTCTCGTCGACCTCGCCGGTCTGGGGGTGCGATTCGGGCGACCAGGCGCCGTGGTTCATGTGGAGCGAGACCGTCAGCACATCGTCGCGCGCATAGAACCCGGCCTGGGTGCCGTTGCCGTGGTGCACATCCCAGTCCACCACCGCCACCCGCGCGCAACCGGCATCGCGGGCGCGTTCCGCTGCCATGGCCACGCCGTTCAGAAAGCAATACCCGTCCGCCACATCCGGCGCGGCGTGGTGCCCCGGCGGGCGGACCAGCGCATAGGCCATGCGCGTCTGCCCGGCCAGGATCGCATCCAGCGCGGCCAGCACCGTGCCCGCCCCGGCCCGGACCGATGCCAGCCCCCCGGCGGGCAGGCAGGTGGTGGCAGTGAACCAGCGGCCCGTGGCATCCGCCGCTTCCAGCGCCCGCAGATGGGCGGGGGTGTGAAAGCGCGTGATCTCGGCATCGGTGGCATGACGCCCCGCATGCCAGCGGAAACGACGGGACGAGGGCGCGCGCTCCAGCACCGCGCGGATATTGGCGATCCGCTCGGGGCCTTCGGCAAAGGGCATCTGATGGGCCAGCAGCGGCGAGGCGGGTTTTTCGAACAGCCCGTCGGGCACCCGCATGTCCAGCACATCGGCGTGAAAGAACACATCCAGCCTGGGATCGGTCATCGGCATTTCTCCGGGATCAGGCGTCGCTCAGACCGTCACCAGCCCGCGCGGCAGGGTCGAGAGCACCTCGAGCCCGGTTTCGGTGACCAGCAGCGTTTCGATATAGGCCGCCCCGGTGCCGCCCGCCCAGCCTTCGGTATCGTCGAACTGGCCTTCGAAGTTGAACACCATCCCCGGTTCCAGCACGCAATCGGGCGAGCCGTAGCGCGGCCCCACCCAGATCTCGCCCACCCAGTCCGGCGGCAGGGCAATGCCCAGCGCGTAGCCGCTGACCACCCAGACCTTGTCGCGCAGGCCCTGCGCGTCGGTCCAGTCGTCGGCGATGCGCTTCACGTCGGAAAACCGCATGCCGGGGCCGAAGCCTTCGGTGATCCGGTCGATGGTCGCGGCGGCCTTGTCCATCAGGTCATGCCAGCGCGGATCGACCGTGCCCACCGCGAAGGTCCGGTTGAGGTTGACGTGATAGCGGTGGAGCGAGGCGCAGAAATCGATGAACACCAGTTCGTCCTGGCCGATGGGCCGGTGCTGCGCCGGGCTGTGATGAGTGCCCGCGCGCGGCCCCGCACCGATCATGCAGCGGATCGCCGGATCGCCGCCGCCCTCGGCCATCATCGCGGCCATGATGATGCCCTGCAACTCGGTCTCCAAAAGCCCCGGCGTCAGCGCCTCGCGGGCGCGGGTCATGGCGATGTCGGCGATCCTTGCCGCGCCGCGAACATGGGCGATCTCGGCCGGGGACTTGACGAGCCGGATCAGTTCGATCAGCCCCGACGCATCGGCGGTGGCCAGCCCCACCCCTTCGAGCGCGGCGCGCAGGGTCTCGATGGTACGCCCGTGGGGCGCGTAACCCCAGGGCTGCACCCCGATCCGCGACCCTGCGGCCAAAGCCTCGCGCGCCGCCGTGGCGATGAGGCCCGCATTGCCGTGCGGGACGGTCGCGTTGAGCCAGACCACCCCATCCAGCCCGGGCGTCAGTTCCACCATGGTGCGGTGCATCGGGGTGTCGAAGAACGCCAGCCGCGCGTCCTGCGCCGTGAGCAGGCAGCCGGTCAGGCAGCGCAGGTGATACCAGATCATGTCATAGCCGGTCAGATAGCAGATATCCGCCGGATTGGTGACGAACATCGCATCCAGCCCCTGCGCGGCCATGGCCGCGGCCACCTTGCGGCGGCGCGTGGCGTATTCCTCGGGGGGGAAGGGTTGCGGCCAGTCCGCGCGCGCCGGGGTTCGGGTCATGAAGTGGGCCTTTCGGAAGATGCTGCGGTGTCGCTGCACCGTAGCCGCGCCATGGGCGGTTGCCTAGCGGGTTGCGGACAAATCCCTTCCGGCCACTGCACCCGACGATCCAGACGGTAGCACCCCCTTCAACAGGCCGGGCCGGACCGGGCCGGGGCGGGGCGCTGGCATGCGCCGGTGGTTTTCAGCGGGGCCCCGGCGCCCGGCAGGCCCGCGCCTGGTCGCGCAGCACGGCGTAATCGGCCAGCCATGCGGGCAGCAGCGCGCCTTCGGGCAGGGCCGCGATTTCCCGCGCAACCTGCAACTGTTCCGCGGGCGCGTAGCCCACGACCGGCGGGCAGGCGCCGGGCGCGGGATCAGAACCGGCCGTCGCGCAGGCGCTCAACAACAGCGTCGCGGCTGCGCGGGCGGCGCGCGGCCGCATCCAGCATCTGGCGGTGAATGGCATCGTGGCGCTCCAGTCGGTCCAGCCGTTCGGCGGCGCGGCCCGCGCGTTCGCCCGCGCGGCGCAGGTTCAGCACAAACAGGGCAACGCCGAGCACGCCCAGCGCACAGGCCACACCCCGCCGCGCCCGGGGCCGGGCCAGCAACCCGGCAAGCAGGCGCAGCCACATCAGCGCCGGGCCTTCTTCCAGTCGTCCACCCGCGCCCAGACCGCCAGCGCGATCCCGCCCAGCGCCAGCGCAATGAACAGCCACCGCAACGTGTCCAGCCAGGGCATCAGCGGCAGGACGGCCGCCTGTGCCTCGGCCATGACGTCCTGCGCGACCTCGACCCCGGCCGCGCCGACGGTGGCCGCGCCGGCCGCGCCCGTGCCCTTGAGCGTGCGGCTGTCGGCCAGGGCCTCGCGGGCGGGCGGGGTCTCGGCGGCGAAGGGCACGGGCCGTTCCGGGAAACGCTGCCCCCACTGGCGCGCGGGGCCAAGGTCGATGTGGATGAACCCGGAGCGCGGGTAGAAGCCGAAACCCTTGAACCCCACGGCGCGGGCTGCGGCCTCGAAGGTCCGCGGGTCATGGTTCGACATGGCGATATCAAAGGCCGTGCCGTCCATGTGCTTCGACCGTGGCGCGCCGCCGACATTGCGGTTGTGCGCGGGCGAGCGATATGCCGAGCGCACGATCAGCGGCTTGCCCAGCCGGTCGCGCAGCGCCTGCAGCCTGTCGAGCGCTGCCGGGTGCAGCTTGATCTGACCGGTGCCGCGGCAGGCGATCTCGGCGGGCGCGAAGTTGGGCCAGCGCCAGAGCTGCTCGGGCACGTCGCGGAAATGGGCGAAGCGGCGCACGGGGTCGGGCATGATGGGTCTCCTGCCGGTCGGTCGGCCCGGAACCGGGCCACCGCCGGATGCGGGGCTTGGATGCGTTCGGCAGGGATGATGCCCGCACGGGGTTGGCGGCCGTGTAACGCCAGCGGGCGCGGCCGGGGCGGTATGGCGGCATCAGCAAGCGCCGGGCGCAGACCCGCGCTGCGCCCGAGCGGCGTGCCGGGGCCGGAGGGTGGGGCACGCCGCGCGGGCGCCCGGTCACTTCGGGATGTTCTCGCGAAGGATCAGCCGGGGTTCGATGTAATGCTCGGGCAGGAAACTGCCCGCCGAGGCAATGGCGTTCAGAAGCCGCGTCACCGCCTGTTCGCCCACCAGCCGCGCGTTCTGGTCGATGACCAGATCAATCACACCGGCGCGCAGCGACCGGTGCGTGGTCTGCGACAGGTCGTGCATGATCACGAAGGGGCGCGGGTCCGGGGCGCAGGCGGCCAGCGCGGCGGCGATGCCGCTGCGCCCGCCGCCCATGGAATAGAGCCCGATCAGATCCGGGTTACGCGCCAGCAGCGCCCGGGTCTGGCGGTCGCTGATGGCGTTGTCGTTGCGCGCGTCGATCGTGGGCAGGATGTGCAGGGCGGGAAACTCTGCCTCGATCACCGCGCGGAACCCGGCTTCGCGCGCGTTCTGGCCGTGCAGGTCGCGCTGCCCGGCAAACAGCGCGACGGTGCCCGTCCGCCCCGCGTTCATCCGGCCCATGACCAGCCCCGCCGTGCGCCCGGCAATCCGGTCATCGACACCGACATAGGCCGCCCGCAACGATGCTTCGAGGTCGGAACAGATCGTCACGACCTTGATCCCGGCCTGTGCAAGCTCACGCACGGCGCGGCGGGTCCGCGGGTGGTCGATGGCCAGAACGCCGACCCCGCGCGTCGCCAGATCGATGCGCCCCAGCGCAGCCACCAGCGTTTCCGGCGCCAGGTCGGGCAGATCGTGCAGCCGCACCTCGGACACCAGCGGCAGGCGGGTGGCGAAGCC
This sequence comes from Paracoccaceae bacterium, assembly GCA_020832705.1. Classification (GTDB taxonomy): domain Bacteria; phylum Pseudomonadota; class Alphaproteobacteria; order Rhodobacterales; family Rhodobacteraceae; genus Rhabdonatronobacter. The sequence goes on along the minus strand of JAFIEE010000035.1, from coordinate 18,853 downwards.
GACGATCCGATCCGCGACCGCGCGCAGGAAGCTGTGCAGCCCGCCGGGAATGAAGAATTCCAGCTTCACGGGCCGCGCGGGCAGCCAGGTGTCGCCCTCGCTGGGCAGGTAATGCAGCGTGCGCGCCGCCTGCAGGACGCGCTGGCGGTTCGCGGGGCTGACCCCGGCGCGACCGTGCAGCACGCGGTCCACCGTGGCCGTGGACACCCGCGCCGCCGCCGCCACATCCGCAATTGTCGGGCGTGTCATTGCCTGCTGCCCCCGCCGTTGCGCCCCGCTTGGCGCCACGATGCCGGAATGATGCAGCCTGATGCAATCCGCATTCGACCCGGTGCCGGAAAACATGCCCCGCCGATGCGGTTTTGATGTGATCTGATGTGATCGCGGTTTGCCTGCGCGGTTGTCTGCGTGGCACCGTGACGGCGGCGTGCGGGCCTTCGGCACCGACCGCGCGGGGGGGAGGGAACAGGGCATGGTCATGACGGCGGAACCGGGTGGCACGGAACCGGGTGGCACGGCGCCGGGCCGCGACTACGCGCTGACGGGACGCGACGCGGTGCGCGCGCGCGAAACCGGCCTGGCCAATGCCGATTGGTATCGCACCGAAATCCCGCGCAAGACGCTCAAGGCGCTGATGCAACGGCGTGACGGGCCTGCGCTGCGCGACACGGCGCTGTGGTTTGCGCTGCTGGGCCTGTCGGCCTGGGGCGGGATCGCGTTCTGGGGGACCTGGGCCGCGGTGCCCTTCTGGCTGGTCTACGGGGTGCTTTACGGGTCCGCCTGCGATTCGCGCTGGCACGAGGCCGGGCATGGCACGGCCTTTCGCACCGACTGGATGAATGATGCGGTCTATCAGATCGCCTCGTTCATGGTGATGCGCAACCCGGTCTCGTGGCGGTGGAGCCATGCGCGCCATCACACCGACACCATCATCGTGGGCCGCGACCCGGAAATCGCCTGCATGCGCCCGCCGAACCTGTGGCGGCTGCTGCTGGCCTATGGCGGCATTCTGGACATGATCCATTCGGCCCGGGTGCTGGTCCTGAACGCCGCCGGGCATCTGTCCGACGCCGAAAAGGATTATATCCCCGAAAGCGAATGGCCGCGTGCGATCCGCGCGGCGCGGGTGCATATGGCGATCTATGCCGCGACCCTGCTGGCCGCGATCGCCGGGCAAAGCTGGATTCCGCTGATGCTGATCGGCCTGCCGCGCATCTATGGCGCGTGGCACATGGTGATGACCGGGCTGATCCAGCATTGCGGGCTGGCCGAGAACGTCATCGACCACCGGCTGAATTCGCGCACCGTCTACATGAACCCGGTGTCGCGCTGGATTTACTGGAACATGAATTACCATGTCGAACACCACATGTTCCCGATGGTGCCCTATCACGCCCTGCCCGCGCTGCACGCGGCGCTGAAACATGACCTGCCGCCCGCCAACACATCCATCTGGGACGCCTATGCCGAAGCGATCCCGGCGGTGCTGCGGCAGGTGACGGACCCCGATCACGCGGTCCGCAAGCCACTGCCGCCCACGGCGCGGCCCTACAAGGAGGTTCCCGGACATGGCTGACTGGGTCCGCGTCTGCCCGCTGGACGAGATCGACCCCGAGGACGTGATCCGCTTCGATCACGCCGGGCGCACCTATGCGGTCTATCGCGCCGAGGACGGGACGCCCTTTGCCACCGACGGGCTGTGCACGCATGAGCAGGTGCATCTGGCCGACGGGCTGGTGCTGGGCGATGCGATCGAATGCCCCAAGCACAACGGACGGTTCAACATCCGCACCGGCGCGGCCCTGCGCGCGCCGGTCTGCGTGGACCTGCGGACTTGGCCCGCGCGGGTCACGGACGGGCATATCGAGATCGAGATCCCGACATGAGCGCCGCCCGCGACTCCGGGAACCCGCGCGCCACAGGCCACCACATGGCCGCCGAAATCGCCGAGATCCCCGCCGTCATCGCCCGGCAGGTGCGCGATCATCTTGATGCCTATCTGGCACTCGGGCGCGGCTGGGCCGACACGCCGCCGCCATATCTGGCCACCTGCGCGCGCGGCACCTCTGATCAGGCTGCGCTGTTCTTCAAGTATCTGACCGAGATCGGCACCGGCATCCCCGTCGCCTCGCTGGGGCCGTCGCTGGGCACGGTCTATGGCGCGCGGCTGCGGATGAAGGGCGCGACGCTGGTGGCGGTGTCGCAATCGGGGGCCAGCCCGGACCTTGTGGCGCTGACGCAGGCGGCGCAGGCCGGGGGCGCGCGGACCGTGGCACTGCTGAACAGCATTCCCAGCCCGCTCGCCGACGTCTCCGACACGGTGCTGCCGCTGGCCGCCGGACCGGAACGCGCCGTGGCCGCGACCAAGAGCCTTGTGGCCAGCCTGTTCGCGCTGAGCGCCGTGCACGCGGGCCAGACCGGCGATGCGCGGCTGCTGGACGCTCTCGCGGCGCTCCCCGACACGCTGCGCGCGCTGGAGCCGCAGGCCGCGCCCGACCTGCAACCGCTGGCGCGGCACCGGCGGCTGTTCTGCCTTGGCCGCGGGCTGGGACTGGCGGTGTCCGGCGAGGCCGCGCTGAAGCTCAAGGAAACCTGCCTGCTGTCGGCGGAAAGCGCCTCGAGCGCCGAGTTCCGCCACGGGCCGCAGGCGCTGGCCGACGGCGATCTGGCGGCGCTGGCCTTTGTGCTGGATGACGCCGCGCAGGCGGGCAACGCCGAGTTGATCGCCAGCCTGCGCGCGCGCGGCGCGCAGGTCATCCGCTTCGACCCCGCCGCCATCGGGCTGAAGGGCGACCACCCCCCGGCGGTGCAGGCCATCGCACTGGTGACGGCATTCTATCGGCAGGTCTGGAAACTCTCGCGGGCACTTGGGCTGGACCCCGACGCGCCGCCGCATCTGGTCAAGGCGACCTTGACGCGATGAACCCGCGCCCCCCTCCCCCGGCGCTATCGCGCCGCAGGCGGCGGCGCGGTGCTGGCGCGCACCTGCAGCTTCACGCCGATCACCTCGGCCGGGGCAGGACCAGTGGCGGGCGCGGCATCGTCCAGACGCGCGCGCAACAGCGCCGCGGCCCGTTCGCCCATGGTCACGCGGTCCTGCCAGATCGTGGTCAGCGCGGGCAGGTAGTATTCCGACATCTCGATATCGTCGAAGCCGACGACCGAGATATCACCCGGCACCGACAGCCCCTGCGCCTGCAACCCGGCGATCAGCCCGAAGGCGACCATGTCGGCGGCACAGAACACGGCTGTCGGGCGCTTGGCCATGGCGACGATGTCGCGCGCCGCCTGATACCCCGATTCGGGCGAGAAATCGCCCCGGATGATCCATTCGGGCCGCGCGGGCAGGCCCAGCCGCCTGCGTTCGGCCACCGTGCCTTCGCGCCGCGCACCGGTCAGGACGTTGCCCGCAGGCCCGGTCACATGCGCGATGTCCCTGTGGCCGAGGTCATGCAGATGCCGGATCGCCTGTCGCGCGCCGCCGGTGTTGTCGCATCGCACCGACGCAAAGGCCGGGTCATCCACCCATTCGCACAGCAGCACGAAGCGCCCCGTGGCGCCAATGGCGTGGCATTCCTCGAACGTGCGGTGCGGCAGCCCGGCATCAAGGCAGATCACCCCGTCGATGAAGCGGTCGCGAAACAGCCCGGCCAGTTCGCCCGGCTGCAGCGGGCGGCTTTCCGTGTCGGCGATCAGCACCGCGTAATCGCTGTCGGCAAACCCCTTGCTGACGCCCGCCAGCACCTGCGAATAGAACGGCTTGCCCAGGTTGGGCACCAGCACCAGCACCGCCCCCGCGCGCTGCATCCGCAGGTTCCGCGCGGCGCGGTTCACGCGGTAGCCGGTGGCGCGGATTGCCTCGAACACCGCCTTGCGTGCCTGTTCGGACAACAGGTCAGGGTTGGAGAGCGCGCGGCTCACCGTGGCCGTCGACACCTGCGCCACGCGGGCGACATCCTGAATCGTGGTGGCCTTGTGCTTCATGCCGCCCATGCAGTTTTCTGGCCGGTCCGTCTTGACAGAATCTCGGCTGCGTGGGAACGATGTAATCGATTACATTCCTGCTGTATACGGTCGGCGGGGGGTGCTTCTGGGAGGGGGCCTTGTCGGTAGTTCAGGAAAGCATCGCGCCGGACCCGGCCGCGTGCCCATGGCCGCCGCGCTTCGGGGGCAAGCGCATCGCCGTTGTCGGCGCCAGCCAGGGCGGAATCGGCGCGGCCATCGCGCATGCCTTTGCCGATGCCGGGGCCGAGGTGCTGATCACCGGCGCCGAGGACGCCCCCAACCCGGGCGAGGCCGAGCGCTTCACCTACACCTGCATGGATGTGACCAGCGACGATGCTGTTGCTGCCTTCGCCCAGGCTGCCGGGGCACTCGATGTGCTGGTCAACTGCGCCGCCATCACCGTGCGCGGCGAGGAAATGGCGCCGGCATTCTTCAACCATGTGCTGGACGTGAACCTGACCGGCAGCCTGCGCTGCGCCATGGCGGTGCAGCCGGGGCTGGCTGCACGCAAGGGCTGCGTGATCAACATCGCATCGATGTATGCGCGCTTCGGCAGCCCGCGCAATCCGGCCTATGGCGCCAGCAAGGCGGGGGTAGAGCAGATGACCAAGTCGCTCGCCATCGCCTGGGCGGGGGACGGGATCCGCGTCAATGCCATCGCGCCGGGGTTCATCGTCACCGCGCAATCGGTGCGCGCCCGGCAGGACCCGGCGTTCGAGGCCGGAGTGACCGCGCGCACACCGCTGGGCCGCTGGGGCCAGCCCGCCGACATCGCCGGGGCGGCGCTGTTCCTGGCATCACCCGCCGCCGGATTCATCACCGGCGCCTGTCTGGCCGTGGACGGCGGCTATTCGATTGTCTGAGGGAGGAAACATGAGCGGTCCGGGCGCGGCAGTCATCGGAACAGGGTTCATCGGATCGGTGCATATCGGCGCGCTGCGGCGGCTGGGGGTCACCGTGCACGGGGTGCTGGGATCGAATGCCGAACGCGGGGCCGAACGCGCCGCCGCGCTGGGGGTGGGGCATGCGTATCCCGACCTTGGGGCGCTCCTGAATGATGCCCGCGTGGATGTCGTGCATGTGACCTCGCCCAACCATCTGCATTATCCGCAGGTCAAGGCCATTCTGGCCGCCGGAAAGCATGTGGTCTGCGAAAAGCCGCTGGCGCTGACCTCCGCCGAATCGGCGGAGATGCGCGCTCTGGCCGCGGCCTCGGGCAAGGTCTGCGCGGTCTGCTACAACATCCGTTTCTATCCGCTCAACCAGCAGGCGCGCGGCATGGTCGCGGCGGGGGAGCTGGGCGATATCCGTTTCGTTTCAGGCAGCTATCATCAGGACTGGCTGGCCAGGGAAACCGACTGGAACTGGCGGCTGGAAAGCGACAAGGGCGGCGCGCTGCGTTCGGTCGGTGATATCGGCACGCATTGGCTGGACCTGACCAGCTTCATCACCGGGCTGCGCGCGCAGGCGGTGTTTGCCGAACTTGCCACGCTGGTCCCCGAACGGCACAAACCCACCGGCCCGGTCGAGACCTTCTCATCCGCCGCGGGCGCCACCGAGCCGGTGCCGATCAACACCGATGACGTGGCCACCATCCTGATCCGCTACGCCAACGGCGCGCGCGGGGTCATGTCCACCAGCCAGATCAGCATGGGGCGCAAGAATGCGCTGCAATGGGATATCGCCGGGGCACGGGCCAGCGCGGCCTGGCATTCGGAAACGCCTGATCACCTGTGGATCGGCCACCGCGACGCGCCGAACCAGGTGCTGCAGCGCGATTTCACCTTGATGAACCCCACAGGCACCGCCGCCGCGACCCTGCCGCCGGGGCATGTGGAGGGGTTCGCCGACAGCTTTCATGCCTTCTTCCGGCAGGTCTATGCCGATGTGGCGGCAGGCGGGCGGCGTCCGGACAGCACATGGGCCGGGTTCGATGACGGGCACTACGAAATGGCGTTCTGCGATGCGGTCCTGCAATCGGCGCGGCAAGGGCGCTGGGTGGACGTGGATACGGACTGAACAGGGAGCGATGCGATGCAACTTGGCCTTCTGACGGCCCCGTTCGAGGATACCCCGCTGACCGAAGTCGCGGCCTGGGCGGGCGGCAACGGGTTTTCCGCGCTGGAAGTGGCGTGCTGGCCCGCCTCGGGCGGCGAAAAGCGGCGCTATGCGGGCACCTCGCATATCAATGTGGACGGGCTGACCCGCACGCAGGGGGACGAGATCACCGGCGCGCTGGCCGAACACGGGGTCATCATCTCGGGGCTGGGCTACTACCCCAACCCGCTTCATGCCGATGCCGACCACCGCGAGGAGGTGATCGGTCATCTGAAAAAGGTCATCACGGCGGCGGGCACCATGGGGCTGGGCGTGGTCAACACCTTCCTCGGCGGCGACCGCGCGCTGAACGTGGACGAGAACTGGGCCCGTGCGACCCAGATTTTCAGCCCCATTGTCGCCCATGCGCGCGACGCGGGCGTGCGGCTGTGTTTTGAAAACTGCCCGATGATCTTCAGCCACGACGAATGGCCGGGCGGGCACAACATCGCCTATTCGCCGAAGATCTGGCGCCGGATATTCGAGCAATGGGGCGACGCGGTGGGCATGAACTTCGACCCCAGCCACCTGATCTGGCAGATGATCGACCAGACCCGCTTCATCCGCGAATTCGGCCCGCAAATGGCGCATGTCCACGCCAAGGACGTGATGATCGACCGCGACGGGCTCTATGAAAACGGGGTGATGTCGGTGGGCATGGGCTGGCAGATCCCGCGCCTGTGCGGGCTGGGCGATGTGAACTGGCCCGGCTTCTTCTCGGAACTTTACCGGGCGGGCTATGACGGCCCGGTGATCATCGAGCACGAGGACCGGCTTTTCGAAGGGACGGACGAAAAGGTGAAGCGCGGCTTCCTGCTGGCGCGGGACGTGCTTTCACCCTTCATCAAGTGAGGCAGCCACCACAACCGAGCAGGACCGTTTGCTGCAGACTGCATCTTCAAAGGGAGGAGAGACCCATGAAACGACTGATGACAAGCACCGCCCTCGCCGCGATGGTGATGGCGATGGCCCCTGCCGCCATGGCCGACACCTTTTCCATCGGAGTGTCGAACACCGTGCAGGGCAATGGCTGGCGCGAGCAGATGATCTGCGCCATGCGCACCCAGGCCCGCGACAGCGGCATGGTGGACCGGCTGGTGGTGGCGCACCGCAACACCGACGCCGCCGGGCAGCTTGAGGACCTGCGCAACCTGATCGAGGCCGGGGTCGATGCCATCGTGCTCAACCCCTCCAGCCCCGACGCGCTGAACTCGGCCATCGAGGACGCGCTGGAAGCCGGGATCGTCGTGGTCGCCGTGGACCAGGGCGTGAGCGCGGACGGGGTCTATATCCTGTCCAACAACCAGGAAGAATACGCCTATCTTGGCGCACGCTGGCTGTTCGAGCATATCGGCGGCGAAGGCACCGTGGTTTACATGCGCGGCGCGGCGGGCACCTCGGCGGACAATGACCGCCACAACGGGTTCACCCGTGCGCTCGAGGCATTCCCCGGTGTCAGCGTTGCGCATGAAGTGCATACCGGCTGGCAGCAGGATCGCGGCAAGCAGCAGATGCTGGATTTCCTGGCCACGGGCATCCCCTTTGATGGCGTCTGGACCAGCGGGATCGACAACGTGATCGTCGATGCCTTCGTGGAATCGGGCGCGCCGCTGGTGCCGATCGTCGGCGCGGACAATGCGGGCTTTGTCTCGCAGCTTCTGTCGGTCGAGGGGCTGGAAGGCGCTGCCGTCACCAACCCCGGTTCGGTCGGTGGTGCCGGGATCACGCTGGCGCTTCAGGTGCTGCAGGGCGACGCGCCCGAGGACATGACGGTGCTGGTCGATCCGGTGCTGTGGGAGAACGTGACCGAAGAAGGCCGCGCCATGATCGAGGCCGCGCAGAACCCCAACCTGGACCCCGACTGGCCGGTTTCGGTCACGGTGCCCGGCTGGACCACCTACACCACCGAAGAGATCATCGCCTGCGAAGGCCCCGCCTGAGCGCGGAATGATCCGAGGCCGGGGGCCACGCGCCCCCGGCATATCCGCCGCGCGCGCCGAAGTGACAGCGCGCCAGCACCATGCCGGGAAACTCATGACGACCGAAACGGAACCGCTGCTGGACGCCAGCCACGTGGCCAAGAGCTTCGGCGCCGTCCGTGCGCTGACCGATGCCAGCCTGACGCTCCGCCGGGGCGAGGTGGTGGCGCTGATGGGCGCCAATGGCGCGGGGAAATCCACCTTCGTGAAGATCCTGACCGGCGCGCTGCGCCCCGACAGCGGCACCTTCAACATCAAGGGCAGGCCCGCCCGCGCCGGTTCGCCTGCCGAGGCGCGGCGCTCCGGGCTGGTGCCGGTCTATCAGGAGCCTTCGCTGATCCCCGACCTGAACGTGGCCGACAACCTGCGCCTGGGCGGCACCCCGACAGAGCCCTTCCGCCGCTGGGTCGCCGAACTGGGGATCGAAGGCTTGCGGCTCACCGACATGATCGGGCAGTTGCCGCTGGCGACGCTGCGCATCATGGATCTGGCGCGCGCGCTGGCCAGCGACCCGGATGTGGTGCTGCTGGACGAGATGACCGCCGCCCTGCCCACCGATCTGGTGGAAAAGGTGCTGGCCACCATGCGCGCGCAGGCCGATGCGGGGCTCGGCGTGATCTTCATCAGCCACCGCTTCGCCGAGATTGCGCACCTCTGCGACCGTGCCTCGGTGCTGCGTGACGGGCGCACCGTGGGCGATCTGAAGATCGAACCGGGCGTCGAGGATCGCGCGGTGGAACTGATGCTGGGCGCCAGGATCGATCTGGGCAGCCGCGCGCCGGGCGAGGCACCACCCCCCCGGCCCGCGGGCCCGCCACGGCTGCGCCTGTCGGGGCTGGCTGCAGGCAACAAGCTGACCGATGTGAGCTTCGATCTGCACGCAGGAGAGGTGTTGGGCCTGGTGGCACTGGAAGGTCAGGGCCAGGACGAGCTTTTCGCCACGCTGGCCGGGTTCCGCCGCCCCACCGGCGGGGTCTACGAGGTCGATGGCCGGGCCGCCGCCTTCGGCCACCCCGCCGATGCCATCGCACGCGGCGTCAAGCTGGTGCCCGCCAACCGCTCCGAAGCGCTGCTGAAGGAACGCTCGGTGCGCGAGAACATCGCCCTGCCCTTTTCCACCCGGATGCGCGACTGGGGCGTGCTGCGCATGGCGCATGAGCGCGCCCGCGTGGCCGAGGCCATTGCACGCCTGCAGATCGACACCCGCGCGCAGGGCGAGGTGCAGCGCCTTTCCGGCGGCAACCAGCAGAAGGTGACCATCGCGCGCTGGCTGGCGCATGGCGTGGAGACGTTGCTTCTGTTCGACCCCACGCGCGGCATCGACGTGCGCACCAAGCGCCAGATCTACGATCTGGTGCGCGAACTGGCCGCACAGGGGACGGCGGTGCTGTATTACACATCTGAATTGCAGGAGGTGCCGCTGGCTTGCGACCGCACGGTGGTGCTTTTCAACGGCCGCACGGTGGACGAGATTTCCGCCGCCGAGGCCGATCAGGAAACGCTGATGCGCGCGGCCTATGGCCTGAGCCGCACCCGCGCGGCCGGGGTGAGCGCATGACCCGGGTGTTGCGCAGCAATCTCTGGGCCATCGGGCTGGCGGTGCTGCTGCTGGTGCTGCTGGGCCTTACGAAGCTGATCCAGCCGAGTTTCGGTTTCAACGGGCTGGAGAGCCTTGCCCGCGCGTCCCTGCCCTTCGCCTTTGCCACGGCGGCGATGGCGGTGGTGGTGATCGTCGGCGGGATCGACCTGTCAGTCGGGTCGATGATGGCGGTCTGTTCGGTCACGGCGGCGGTGCTGATGACGATGATGGGCTGGGTTCCGGCGGTGGCGATCACGCTCCTGGTGGGGCTGGCCATGGGGGCGATCAACGGCTCGCTGATCGTGGTGACGCGGGTGCCCGACATCGTGGTGACGCTGGCGATGCTGTTCGTCTGGGAGGGTGTGGCGCTGCTGATCCTCGGCTCGCCGGGCGGCACGGCGGACCGGGCGCTGACCGGCATGGTGCGCGGCTGGACCGGGCCGGTGCCCTCGGCGCTCCTGCTGATGCTGATCTGCGTCTTCGCGGTCTGGTGGCCGCTCTCGCGCTCGAAGCTGGGACTGTCGATCTATGCCACCGGCTCGGACGAGGAAGCGGCCTTCCGCTCCGGCGTGGCGGTCGGGCGCACGCGCGTTGCGGCCTATGCGATCTGCGGGCTTTACTGCGCCATGGGCGGGCTGTCGCTGGTCATGCTGACCGGCATCGGCGAACCGGTGCCGGGGCCGTATCTGATGGCCTCGGTGGCGGCGGTGGTGCTGGGGGGCGTGGTGCTGGGCGGCGGGCGCGGCGGCATGCTGGGGCCGATCATCGGCGTCTTCGTGCTGCGCATCATCCGCACCATGCTGACGCTGATGGGGGTCGATCCGAACGTCACCACCATCGTCGAGGGCAGCATCATGGTCGCCGTGGTCATGCTGGGAGGGTTCATCATGTTGCGAGGGCGAAAGACATGAGCGACGCCACCACCCCCGAGACCCCGTCCCTGCTGCTGCGCATCGGCCGCTTCCTGCGCGACAACCCGGTGATCCCGCTGATCGGGCTCCTGTTCGCGCTGATCGGCATTCTGGAACTGATGCGCCCCGGCATCATCAGCCCGTTCTGGATGGGCAACACCATGCGCTTTGCCATTCCCCTGGCCATGCTGGCGGCGTGCCAGGTGCTGACCATGCTGACCGGCGGGATCGATCTTTCGGCGGCGGTGGTGGCCACGGTGGCGGGCTTCGTCGTCGCCACGGCCACGCCGCTGGTGGGCGTGCCGCTGGCGGTCTCCATCGCGCTGGGGGCGGGGCTGATGGTGGGGCTGGTCAACGGCATCGGCGTCGCCTTTGCGCGCGTGCATCCGCTGATCATGACGCTGGGCACCGGGCTGATCGCCACCGGCTGCCTGCAGGTCTATCAGCGCTATGTGATCGCCACCGGCTCGGAAATCCCGGCCTTTCTCGTCTGGCTGGGCACCGGGCGCACGGGCATCCTGCCCAACAGCCTTTATGTCTTCATCCCCTTCGCCGTCCTCATCCTGCTGTTGCTGCGCTACACCGGGTTCGGGCGGGTGCTGTTCGCCATCGGCTCGAACGAGAATGCAACCCGGCTTTCGGGGCTGCGAAGCTGGCAGTTGCTGATGGCGCTTTACCTGCTGTCAGGGTTCATCGCCGCGCTGACGGGGCTCTTGTATGTGGGCATCATCCGCGCGCCTTCGCTGTCGCTGGCCAATCCGCTGCTGCTGCCTTCGGTGGCGGCGGCGGTGATCGGCGGCACTTCGATCTTCGGCGGGCGGGGCAGTTACGCGGGCGCCATCGTCGGCGCGCTGATCCTGACCGTGATGGGCACCATGCTGACGCTGATGCAGCTTCCCGAGGGCGCGCGGCGCATCATCTTCGGGCTGATCATCCTGCTGGTCACCGCGCTTTTCGTGCGCATCACCAATCAACGCTGAGGGAGGGTTCCATGGCACCGCTTCGTATCGTCGGGATAAGCTTCGACCACATGCACATGGGCGACCTGCTGCGCGAGGTTCAGGACCACCCCGGCGCCGAGATCGCCGCCATCTTCGATCCGGACCCGGCGAAGATGCACGATGCGATCACCAATTTCGCCATCCCGCCCGAACGGGTGTTCACCGACTTCGACGCCTGCATGGCCGCCGGTCCCTATGACATGGCGATCCTCTGCGCAGCGACCGCCGAACACGCCGACTATACCGAACGGCTGGCCCCGCACCGGCTGCATGTCATGGTCGAAAAGCCCTTTGCCGGGTCGATCGCCGACGCGCGGCGGATGCTGGCGGCAATGGCGGGGACGGGCCGGAAGCTTGCGATCAACTGGCCGCTGACCTGGGTGGAAAGCCATGTCATGGCCAGGGAATTGCTGGACGCGGGCACCATCGGCAAACTGATCGAGTTCCACCACTACGGCGGCAACCGCGGCCCGCTTTACCATCTGGCCGACAAGGTCGAGGTCTCGCCCGATGAGGTCGAGCGCCAGAAGCCCGATAGCTGGTGGTACAAGAAGGCCTCGGGCGGCGGGTCGCTGCTGGATTACATGGGCTATGGCGCCACGCTGGGCACCTGGTACATGGACGGGCGCGCGCCGCTGGAAGTGACCTGCGTGGTGGACGAAGCCCCGGGGATCGAGGTCGATCAGCACGCGATTGCCGTCTGCCGCTACGATGTCGGCCTGTCGAAGACGGAAACCCGCTGGGGCACCTTTACCGACCCCTGGACGATCCAGCCGCAGCCGAAATGCGGCTTCGTTCTGGTGGGCACCGACGGGACCATCAGCAGTTGGGACTATGCCGATCACGTCACCGTCCAGACCCGCGCCCGGCCCGAGCCGCACGCCATCCCCGTGAAGCCCCTGCCCCCCGTGCGGGCCGGCGCCATCGCCTATATGGTGGACCGGATCACGCGCGATGCCCCCATTGACGGCCCGCTGGACCCCGCGCTGTGCCTGATCGCACAGCGCATTGTCGATACCGCCGCGCTGTCCGCGCAGGAAAAACGCACGCTGGAGCTTCTGCCATGACCGATGCCGCCGATGATGCCGACACCTATGCCCTCAAGGCCGCCGAGCTGACGGAAATCCCCGCGCCCGAGGTCGCCTGGCGCCCGCCCATGCCGCAAAGCTATCGCCCGCGGATCGGTGTGATCGGCACCGGCGGGATCTCGGGCAGCCATCTGGCCGCCTATCGCGCCGCCGGGTGGGAGGTGGCCGCACTGTGGAACCGCACCCGCGCCAAGGCCGAGGCCAAGGGCGCCGAATTCTGCCCCGGCGCCCGCGTCACCGACGACTGGCAGGCGATCCTGACAGACCCGGATATCGACGTGGTGGACGTGACCCTGCACCCCGAACACCGCACGCCGATCATCGAGGCCGCGCTGAAGGCGGGCAAGCATGTGCTGAGCCAGAAGCCATTCGTGCCCGATCTGGACACCGGCGAATACCTTGTGAAGCTGGCGGCGGACAACGGCGTGTTCCTCGCCGTCAACCAGAACGGCCGCTGGGCGCCGCATCTGGCCTATATCCGCGAGGCGGTGCACGCCGGACTGCTGGGCGAGGTGATTTCCGTTCATGTCGGCGTGCACTGGGATCACGGCTGGACCGCCGGAACCCCGTTTGACCGGATTGCCGATCTGATCCTCTATGACTTCGGCATCCACCGGTTCGATTTCATCGCAGGCCTGGTCGGCGACCGCGCCGAAAGCGTCTTTGCCAGCGTGTCCCATGCGCGGGGGCAGCGCAATCAGGTGCCACTGCTGGCGCAGGTCATGGTGCGGATGGAGGGCGGGCAGGCGAGCCTGTTGCTGGACGGCGGCGTGCCGCACGGGCCGCGCGACTGCAGCCTTGTCACCGGGACGGCAGGCACCGTGATGGCCGATGGCGCCGATCTGGGCACACAGGCGGTCACGCTGACCACCGCCGCGGGGATCGCCCGGCCCGAAACCCCGGGCCACTGGTTCACCGAAGGGTTTCAGGGCACCATGGGCGAATTGCTCTGCGCGATCGAAACCGGGCAGGAACCCGGCAACAGCGCGCGGGCCAACCTGCGCAGCCTGGCGATGACCTTTGCCGCCGTGGAAAGCCGCATCACCGGGCGCGAGGTTGCCATCGGCTCGGTGCGGCGGCTTGCGTCCTGAGGCGGCGCGCCGATGCCCGCACCGGTCCTGACCACGCTCGAGGCACGCGGCATCCGCGCCACGCTGGACCACGGGCTGGGCCAGTTGGCGGATTTCGCGGTGAAGCTGGATGACGGCTGGCACCGCCCGCTGGCGCGCGTGCCCTGGGCCGATGACCCGCCCCCCTGCCCCGAAATCGCGGCCGCGCCGCATCTGGCGCGCATGTCGGGCGATTTCTTCTGCGCGCCGTTCACGGCCGCGGATGTGGAGCCCGCGCCGCTGCATGGCTGGCCCGCGAACAGCAACTGGTCGCTGCTGGAACGCTTGGAACTTGCCGACGGGGTGGCGGCGACATGGGAACTGGACCGCGCGGTGATGGGCGCACGGCTGCGCAAGCGCTGGCGGCTGCGCCACGGCGACCCGTTTCTGTATCAGGAGCATGTGTTCGAGGGCGGCGCGGGGCGGATCAGCCTGGCGCATCATGTGATGGTCGATGTGCGGGGCGGCGCGGAACTGACGCTTTCGCCCCGCGCCCATGCCGAAAGCCCCGCGCTTTCGGGCGGCATGGTCGATGCCTTTGCCACCGGCCTCCTGGCCTACCCCGCCCGCGCCACCGATCTGCGCCGCTTTCCGCGCCGGGACGGCGGGACAGCGGACCTGCTGCGCTACCCGCTGGGCGCGGGGCACGAGGATTTCGCCATGCTGGTCGATGCCGTGCCCGCCCCGCCCCCCGGCAGCGTCGGCTGGGCGGCCGTCCGGCGCCCGGCGCAGGGCGATTGCGTGCTGCTGGTCAAGCCCGCGGACGTGCTGCCGCAAACCATGCTCTGGATCTCGAACGGCGGGCGCGACACCTTGCCCTGGGCCGGGCGCCATGTCGGCGTTCTGGGGGTCGAGGATGCCTGCGCCTTCTCGGCGCACGGGCATGCGGCGTCTATGGCGCCGAACCCGCTGAGTGACGCCGGCGTGCCGACCTGCCACGCGCTGGGGGGCACGCTGCGTATCCGCCATGCGGTGGGGGTGCTGGCTGCGCCGGACGGCCCGCTGGCCGCCGCAGCGCTGGACGCGCGCGCGCAGGCCGCCCTTGCCATTGCCAGGGAAGCGACGCCATGACCGGACCGGAAGATGCTGGGCTGACCCTTGCGGGCAAGGTCCTTCTGATCACCGGGGCGACACAGGGGCTGGGTGCCGAAATCGCGCGCGAGGCCGCGCGGCGCGGCGCACAGGCCATCGCCCTTGCCGGGCGCTCGGTGGAAAACGGCGCCGCCGTCGCCGCCGAAATGCGGGCGCTGGGGACTGACGCACGCCATTTCCCCGCCGACCTGTCGGCGCCCGAAGCGCCGCAAACCCTCGTGGCCGCGGTGCTGGACTGGCAAGGCCGGGTGGACGGGCTGGTGAACGCGGCGGGCCTGACCGACCGGGCCGGGTGCGTGGACGGGACACTGGCGGACTGGGACCGGCTGTTCGCGCTCAACGCCCGCGCGCCGTTCTTCATGATGCAGGGCGTCATCCGCGCCGCGCTGGCCGCCGGGCATCCGGCCAGCATCGTCAACATCCTGTCGATGAATGCCCATTGCGGCGGCCCCGATCTGGCCATCTATGCCGCCACCAAGGGCGCGCTGGCCACGCTGACGCGCAACGCGGCGCATGCGCACATGGCCGACCGTATCCGCGTCAACGGGATCAACATGGGCTGGGCCGCCACCGACGCCGAACGCGACATGCAGGCGCGGCGGCTGGGCAAGGGCGCGGACTGGGAAGCGCGCGCGGCGGCGGGCATGCCATTGGGGCGCTTGCTCCGCGCCGACGAGGTGGCACGCCTGACCGTCTATCTGCTGAGCGATTATGCCGGGCTGCAGACCGGGACACTGATTGATCTGGAACAGCGCGTGCTGGGCGCCCCCGGCGACCCTCCGGCGTGACCCGGCGACATGCCGGAACGCGGCCGTCCGGTCAGTCGAAAAGGTCCACCAGATCGACGCTCGCCTCGCGGCCCAGCGCATCCTTGCGTGCGCTCAGGAACCCGTCGGCGGCCTTGCGCCCGGCCTGTTTCAACTCGTGCAGCAGATAGGGCGAAGGCGCCAGCTTGCTGGTCACCGACAGCGTGTTCATCAGCGCGTCATCGGCGATCATGTGCACCAGCACATCCTTCATTGCGCCCTGCGGCATCCGCCCTTCGGCGATCAGCCGCTTGACGAAGCTGATCGCGCGCAATTCGCGCAGCAGCGAGGAGTTGAAGCTGATCTCGTTGATCCGGTTCTGGATGTCCTGCGGGCTGGTCGGCACCATGTCGCGCAGAAGCGGATTGATGTTGACGATCACGATATCCGACGGAAGCGCCGGATCGAACAGCGGAAACAGCGCCGGGTTGCCGGTGTAGCCGCCGTCCCAGAAGGCCTCGACCGCGCCGGTCCTGGGGTCTTCGAACTCGATCGCCTGGAACACCGTCGGCAGGCAGGCCGAGGCGAGGATCGCCTCGCAACTGACCTCGTCGCCCTCGAACACGCGGATCTTGCCGGTGCGCACGTTGGTGGCGGCGATGAACAGCGCCGGGCCCTCGCTGGCGCAAACCTGATCGAAGCGCAGGCTGCGCACCACACCCTCCAGCGGGTTGCGGTAGAGCGGGCCATAGGCATAGGGGCTGACCAGCCGGGAGGCCACCTCCATCGGGTTGAGCGGCATGAATGCCTCGATCGCTGAATTCAACGTGCCCACCGGGGGCAGCAGGCTGGCAAACCAGCCGGTCATGCGCAGGTCGCGCACCGCCCCGACCTGATGCCAGATGCGGTCCAGCAGACGCCGCGCCTCGGCCGGGCCGCCCGCCACCATCCCGGCCTTGAGCGCCGCCCCGTTGAGCGCCCCGGCCGAGGTGCCGGAAATCCCCACGATCTCGATATCGGGGTCCTGCAGCATCCGGTCCAGCACCCCCCAGGTAAAGGCGCCATGCGCGCCGCCACCCTGCAGGGCCAGGTTGATGCGAATGGGATCAGAGTGGCTTGCCATCGGCTGTGTTCCGTTCCTGTTGTTCATATCCGGCGGGCATCCGGCGCTCAGATCCACCGCCGCGTGCGCGCGAAATACGCCTCGGCCTGCGCGCCGAATGCCGCGCGCAGCCGCGCCTCCTCGGGTTCGATGAAACGGCGTTGCAACACCCAGGCCAGCAGCGGCACCAGCGGCCAGGCCAGATGCGCGCCCAGGATCAGGATCACCCCCGCCAGCAGCACCACATCGGCCAGGTAGATCGGATTGCGGCTGAGGCGATAGACCCCGCCGGTGATCAGCGCATCGGGCGCGCGGTGCGGAATGATCGTGGTGCGGTGGCGCAGGAAGCGCGCCGCCGCCGCCGCCATCAGCGCCACGGCAAGCAGCACCAGCGCCCAACCGGCCGCCGTGAACCCGGCAACACCCGCCATGACCGGCCACGCCCACCCTGCGCACCAGGCCAGGATCAGCGCGCCCACCAGCCAGACCGGAGGATAATCAAGCATCCGCAGCATGACGCCACAGAAACCCGTAGGCGCGAAAACCGCAAGGGGCGATCAATCGCCCGGCGCGGCAAACCGGCTAGCTGCCACGCCATACCCGCCAGCGCGCACAGGGCGCCTGCAGCGGCAGCACGTCAGGCGCCCTCCCCCCCCCCGCACCCGGAACGCGTCAGGGCGGCCACACGGGCCGCCCTGCGCTTCCGTTCGGCTGACCGGGGCCGCGGCGCGGCTCAGTCTTCCTCGTCCAGTGCCTCGACCGCCTTCTGCAGCCCGTCCTTGTCCACTTCCTTCTCGGTCACGGCGATCTGGCCGATGATGTGGTCCACCACCTTGTCCTCGAAGATCGGCGCGCGGAGTTGCTGCTGCATGTCCGGGTTCTTCTGGACAAACTCGAAAAACGCGCGCTCCTGCCCCGGATACTGGCGGGCCTGCTGGATCACCGCCTGGGTCATTTCCTGATCGCTGACCTGCACTTCGGCCTTGGACCCCACCTCGGCCAGAAGCAGGCCCAGCTTCACCCGGCGCTCGGCCAGTTTCACATGCTCCTCGGTCGGTTCGATCTCGCCATGGCTGTGATCGTTGGGGTCGGTGTCCTTGTTCTCGTCATGCCAGAGCTGATGCGCGATCTGCTTCGCCTCGGCCTCGACCAGCGAGGGCGGCAGATCGAAGCTCACGCGCTCGTCCAGTTGATCCAGCAGCGCGCGCTTGAGCACCGCGCGGGCGGCCTGCCCGTATTCGGCCTCGAGCCGCTCGCGGATCTGGGTTTTCAGCGCATCGAGGCTTTCGGCGCCGAACTGCGTGGCCAGCTCATCGTCTATGGTCGCCTCGGCGGGGGCTTTCACCGCCTTGATGGTGCAATCGAACACCGCTTCCTTGCCCGCCAGGTGTTCGGCGCCGTATTCCTCGGGGAAGCTGACGGTGACGGCCTTCTCCTCGCCGGCTTTCACGCCCGCAAGCTGCTCTTCGAAACCGGGGATGAACTGCCCCGATCCCAGCACCAGCGGGAAATCCTCGGCCGCGCCGCCGTCGAAGGGCTCGCCGTCGATCTTGCCGACGAAATCCAGCGTCACCTGGTCGCCGTCCTCGGCCGCGCCGTCCTTGTCCTCGAAGCTCTGCGCCGATTTGGCCAGATTGGCCAACGCCTCGTCCACGGCGGCATCGTCGGCCTTGACCACCAGCCGCTCCAGCGCGATTTCACCGAATTCGGGCAGCGGCACCTCGGGCAGCGCCTCGTAATTCAGCGCGACAACCACGTCATCGCCTTCCTTCCAGTCCTCGTTGGTCATCTTGACCTCGGGGCGCAGGGCGGGGCGGTCGCCGCTGTCGGCGAAATGCTGTTCCATGGCGCCGTCCACGGCGTCCTGCATCGCCTCGCCCAGCAGGCGCTTGCCGAACTGGCGCTTGAGCAGCGGCATCGGCACCTTGCCCTTGCGAAAGCCCTTCATTTCGATCTCGGGCTGAGCCTCGGCCAGCTTCTCGTCCACCTTGGCGTTCAGTTCCGCAGCGGTCACGGTGATCGTGTAGCCGCGCTTTAGGCCTTCGTTCAGGGTCTCGGTGACCTGCATTCCTTGTTTTCCCTTCGCTTCATCTGGTGCGGGTGGAGGGACTTGAACCCCCACGCCTTGCGGCGCCAGAACCTAA
>JAFIEE010000254.1 GCA_020832705.1 Paracoccaceae bacterium | reverse complement strand
CCCCCCGGCGCGCCGCCGTGCCCTGCCACCTGTCCGGATCCGGACCCAGAGCCGCGCGGCCCGGCCGCTACGCAGCGCGCCGCCCTGCACGCCGCGGCCACAGCGCCGCGCCCGCGCACGCCCGACACCTGCACCACGCGGGCCGGTGAGGCCCCCGCAACCCTGCACCACAGCATCCTGTCCATGCTCGGACCAAGCCCGGTCGCCGAGGACCAGATCATTCGCGACCTGGACGCCCCCACGCAGACCGTCCTTGCCGCGCTGGTTGCGCTCGAGATCGAGGGGCGGATCGCACGCCTGCCCGGCGCCATGCTGCAGCGGGCCTGAGGCGCCGCGGGGCGGCAACGCGCAAACGGGGCCGATTTCCGGCCCCGGCTTCCGCAGCGTGGAATCGCCGCGCTTGCGTTCCGTCTTGCCGATCGCTGTCCCATTGCCCCCGAAGGTGTCTTCATCCACACCTCCGCGCCGCGCCGGGAACACGCATTGACAAAGCGCGGCCCTGGCCCACATCTTGCGCCGCCAACCGGGGACGCCCCCCGGACCGTGTTGACCCAGAGGTATTTCATGGCTGTCGTCGTTGTCGAATCCCCCGCCAAGGCCCGGACGATAAACAAGTATCTGGGCGCAGGGCATACGGTTCTGGCGTCCTATGGCCATGTCCGGGACCTGCCGCCCAAGGATGGCTCGGTCGACCCCGAGGACGACTTCACGATGAAGTGGGAGGTCGCCAGCGATTCGCGCAAGCACATCCGCGCGATCTCGGAAGCGCTCAAGGATGACCCGGAACTGATCCTCGCCACCGACCCCGACCGCGAGGGCGAGGCGATTTCCTGGCACCTGACCGAGGCGCTGGCGAAATCGCGCGCGCTGAAGAAGGACACGCCGGTGCGGCGTGTGGTGTTCAACGCCATCACCAAATCCGCCGTGACCGAGGCGATGAAGAACCCGCGCGACGTTGATATGGAACTGGTGCGCGCCTATCTGGCCCGGCGCGCGCTGGACTATCTGGTGGGGTTCAACCTCTCGCCGGTGCTGTGGCGCAAGCTGCCGGGCGCGAAATCGGCGGGGCGGGTGCAGTCGGTCTGCCTGCGCCTGATCGTCGAGCGCGAGATGGAGATCGAAGCGTTTCGCGCCCGGGAATACTGGTCGGTCACCGCGCGGCTGGCCACCCCGCGCGGGGCGGAATTCGACGCCCGGCTGACCGTGCTCGGCGGGCAACGGCTGGAGCGATTCGACATCGCCACCGCCGAGGCCGCCGAGCTGGCCGTGCAGGCTGTGCAATCGCGCGATCTGACGGTCACCTCGGTCGAGGCAAAGCCCGCCAGCCGCAACCCCTCGGCGCCGTTCATGACCTCGACCCTGCAGCAGGAGGCCAGCCGCAAGTTCGGCATGGGCGCGAAGCAGTGCATGAGCACGGCGCAGCGGCTCTATGAAGCGGGCTACATCACCTACATGCGGACGGACGGGATCGATATCGCCGCCGAGGCGGTGATGGCCGCGCGCGACGAGATAAAGGCCCGCTATGGCGCCGAATACGTGCCGAAATCCCCGCGCATGTACAAGAACAAGGCCAAGAACGCGCAGGAGGCGCATGAGTGCATCCGCCCCACCGACATGGCCGTCAGCCCCGACCGGCTGAAGGTCTCGGACGCCGACCAGCGCAAGCTCTATGACCTGATCTGGAAGCGCACCATCGCCTGCCAGATGGAGGCCGCGCGGCTGGAACGCACCACGGTCGATATCGGCAGCCAGGATGGGCAGATCGGCCTGCGCGCCACCGGCCAGGTGGTGCTGTTCGACGGCTTCCTGCGCGTCTATGAGGAAGGGCGCGACGATGTGGCGGACGATGACGACAAGCGCCTGCCGCAGGTGGCGCAGGGCGAGGGGATGGACAAGCGCGCCGTCACGCCCGAACAGCATTTCACCCAGCCCCCCCCGCGCTATACCGAGGCCACGCTGGTCAAGAAGATGGAGGAACTGGGCATCGGGCGACCGTCGACCTATGCCAGCATCGTCACCACCATCCAGGACCGTGGCTATGTCCGCAAGGACAAGAACCGCCTGATCCCCGAGGACAAGGGGCGGCTGGTGACCATCTTCCTGGTCAACTATTTCCGGCGCTATCTGGAATACGACTTCACGGCCGCGCTGGAAGAGCAGCTTGACCACATTTCGGCGGGGGATGCCGATTACAAGGAGGTGCTGGACCGGTTCTGGCGCGATTTCTCGGCCGCGATCGCCGAGACCTCGGAACTGCGCATCACCGAGGTGCTGGAAAAGATCGACGAGGTGCTGGCCCCGCAGCTTTACCCCCCGCGCGAGGACGGGTCCGACCCCCGCACCTGCCCCAAATGCGGCGCGGGGCGACTGAACCTGAAGACCGCGCGCTCGGGCGGGGCGTTCATCGGCTGCAACAATTACCCCGAGTGCCGTTACACGCGCCCACTGGGCGTGACGGACGAATCCGAAGCGGAACTGTCCGGCGAGGGCAAGCTGCTGGGCCATGACAATGGCGATCCGATCACCCTGCGCACCGGGCGCTTCGGCCCCTATGTCCAGCGCGGCGAGCCAAGCGAGGAAGTGCCGAAACCGCCGCGCGCCTCGCTCCCCAAGGGCTGGGCGGTGGAATACATGGACCTGGAAAAGGCACTGATGCTGCTGTCGCTGCCGCGCCCGGTGGGACCGCACCCGGATGATGGCGAATTGATCGAGGCCGGAATCGGGCGCTATGGGCCGTATGTGAAACACGGGAAGAAATACGCCAACCTGCCCGAGGTCGACGAGGTGTTCACCATCGGCATGAACCGCGCGGTGGAGGTGCTGGCGGCCAAGAAGTCCCGCGGCCGCGCGGCGCCCGAGCCGTTGCGCGTGCTGGGCGCACATCCCGAGGGGGGCGATATTGCCGTGATGGAGGGTCGCTACGGGCCCTATGTAAAGTGGGAAAAGGTCAACGCCACCCTGCCCAAGGATGTCACGCCAGAGTCCGTGACCCTGGAGCAGGCGCTGGAGTTGATCGCCGCCAAGGCCGGATCGAAGGGCGGCAAGAAGGCCGCGAAGCCGAAGGCGGCAGCCAAGAAACCAGCCGCCAAGAAGACGGCTGCGAAGAAACCCGCCAGCAAGGCGAAGCCGGCGGCGGCGAAGCGCAGCGCCACGGGCTGAGCGGCGCGCCCTTGCCCGATGGGGGACCGGCGCGCCCTTGCGTCGCCCACCCACCCACCCCGACGCAAGGGCGCGCC
>JAFIEE010000253.1 GCA_020832705.1 Paracoccaceae bacterium | reverse complement strand
ACACCTCCCCCCCCGCCGTAACCGATCTCCCCCCCCCCCCGCCCCGCGCCCGGCCGCCCCCCCGCGCGACCGGGGGGCGCGACGATGACAACACCCGCACCAACCCCTCGCCATGACCCCTGCACCACGCCGCAGCGCCCGCGCACCCGCACCGGACGGCCTCCGCACCCCGAACCCCACGATCCGGACCTGACCACAAGGACACCGCCATGCCCAGCTTCACCCCCGCCACCCGCGACCTGCAATTCGTCCTGCATGACCTGCTGGCCATCGAAAAGGCCGGGATCGACGGCTTCGAGGACATGGACCCCGAAACCGTCGAGGCGATCCTGACCGAGGCCGGCAAGCTGGCCACCGAAGTGCTGGCACCGCTGAACCAGATCGGTGACCAGCAGGGCTGCCGGCTGGAAAACGGCGTCGTCTACACGCCCGAAGGGTTCAAGGACGCCTATGAAAAGCTGTGCGAAGGCGGCTGGACCGGGCTGGACATGGACCCTGAATACGGCGGCCAGGGCATGCCTTATGTGATCCACTCGGCTGTGGGCGAAATGCACTGCGCCGCCAACATGGCGCTGAACATGTATTCCGGCCTGACCCATGGCGCGGCCTCGACCATCCACGCCCACGGGACGGAGGAGCAGAAGCAGACCTGGCTGCCGAAGATGATCTCGGGCGCATGGGGCGGGACCATGAACCTGACCGAACCCCATTGCGGCACCGATCTGGGGCTGATGCGCACCAGGGCCGAGCCGCAGGAAGACGGCAGCTACCGGATCACGGGGCAGAAAATCTTCATCTCGGCGGGCGAACATGACCTGACCGAGAACATCGTGCATCTGGTGCTGGCCAAGGCCCCGGGCGGCGGCAAGGGCACAAAGGGTGTTTCGCTGTTCATCGTGCCGAAGGTCCTGGTTAACGAAGACGGCAGCCTCGGCGCGCGCAACGCGGTCAGCGTGGGCAGCATCGAGCGCAAGATGGGCATCCACGGCAACGCCACCTGCGTGATGAACTATGACGGCGCCAAGGGCTGGCTGCTGGGCGAGCTGCACCGCGGCATGCCCGCCATGTTCACCATGATGAACGAGGCCCGCCTCGGCGTCGGCCTGCAGGGCTACGCCCAGGCCGCGCTGGCCCATGAACAGGCCGCCACCTATGCCCGCGAGCGCCTTCAGGGCCGCGCCGTCACCGGCGCGGAAAACCCCGAAGGCCCGGCCGACCCGTTGATCGTGCACCCGGACATCCGCCGGATGCTGATGGACCAGAAAAGCTTTGTCGAAGGCGCGCGCGCCCTGACCCTCTGGGGCGCCTTCCAGCTCGACCGCGCCCACCGCGCCGGGAACAAGGACGCCGAGGCACTGGTCTCGCTGCTGACCCCGGTGATCAAGGGCTTCCTGACCGACAAGGGCTTCGAGATGGCGGTCTCCGCGCAGCAGATCCTTGGCGGGCACGGGTATATCGAGGAATGGGGCATGTCGCAGATCGTCCGCGACGCGCGCATCGCCATGATCTACGAAGGCGCCAACGGCATCCAGGCGCTGGACCTGGTGGGCCGCAAACTGGCGCTCAACGGCGGCAAGCAGGTGAGGGAGTTCTTTGCGCTGGTGCAGGCCGCCTGCGACGACCTCGCCGGGGACGAGTCGCTCGCCCCCATGGCCGACACGCTGGGCGGGGCGCTGAAACGGCTGCAGGCCGCCTCGGGCTATTTCGCAGAACAGGGGATGAAGGCACCGAATGACGCGCTTTCAGGGGCCACCGACTACATGCACCTGTTCGGGCATGTGGCGCTGGGCCTGATGTGGGCGCAGATGGCGCGCGCCGCCCATGACGCGCTGGCCGCAGACACCCCGGACCGTGACTTCTACGCCGCGAAGCTGGCGACCGCGCGCTACTACATGGCGCGGCAACTGCCCGCGACCTCGATGCACGCCGCGCGCATCCGCGCCGGGGGCGAAACGGTGATGGCCCTGCCCGCCGAAGCCTTCTGAACCCCGAGGCCCGGCCCATGCCCAAGCGCTTCCGCCTGACCCGCCGCGTCAACCTTGCCCTGACCGAGGACGCCTGGCGCCGCCTGCGCCGCTTTGCGCATGAGGCGGGGCTGGACGAGGGCGAGGCGCTCAGCTTCCTGTTCGAGAATTTCGACTCCGTCACCGATGCCGACAACCTCGGCCACCGGCTGCGGCTGTTCAACGCGGAACTGGAGGCGCGCAAGCGATGACGGTGGCAACCGTGGACAGGTCGGGTGCCTCCGGCGGGAGTATTTGGGGCAAGAAAATGCAGCCAAAGACAACCCCACCCGACCGGCGGCCCACAGTGGAAACAATACGGTTCCGGGCGGTCGGCGGGTGGGGCATTTCCTTGCACGGTCATCGGCTCTCCAGCCTGTACCGCTCTCGTAGGTTGGCACGTCACGGTTAAGGATTGGTTAGCAGCGCAATGCTTCATTTTCTTGCCAAAAATACTCAAACTGGCCCGACATCAGGGCCACGCGATCCATGCAAGCAGCGCGCGCCCTGCCGGCCGCGCCCCGTCCCAAGACACCCCACGGGAGGACCCCATGACCGAAGCCTTCATCTATGACGCGATCCGCACCCCGCGCGGCAAGGGCCGCGCCGATGGCAGCCTGCACGAGGTGACGGCGGCACGCCTGTCTGCGGGCGTGCTGAATGCGCTCAGGGCGCGCAACGATCTGGACACGACCGCGATCGAGGATGTGATCTGGGGCAATGTGACCCAGGTGGGCGAACAGGGCGGTTGCCTGGCGCGCACGGCGGTGATGGCCTCGGATTTCGACGAGGCGGTGCCGGGGCTGGCAATCAACCGCTTCTGCGCGTCGGGTATGGAGGCGGTCAATCTGGCCGCCGGTCAGGTCCAGGGCGGTGTCGGCATGGCCTATGTCGCGGGCGGGGTGGAGATGATGAGCCGCGTCGCCATGGGTTCGGATGGGGCGGCGGTGGCCGTCGACCCCTCGGTCGCGATGGAGCGGTATTTCGTGCCGCAGGGGATTGCCGCCGACATCATCGCCACGGAATACGGGTTCAGCCGCGACATGGCGGATGCGCTGGCGGTGGAAAGCCAGAAGCGCGCGGTCCAGGCCTGGGAAGAGGGACGGTTCGCGCGCTCGGTTGTTCCCGTCACCGATATCAACGGGCTGACCATTCTGGACCGGGACGAACATATCCGCCCAGGCACGGACATGCAGAGCCTTGGCGCGCTGAAACCGGCCTTCAGGGAGATGGGCGAAGTGA
>JAFIEE010000252.1 GCA_020832705.1 Paracoccaceae bacterium | reverse complement strand
GGCGCAGGTCTTCTGGCACTGCGTGCGGTTGAAGGGGGCATTCTGCCCCCTCTGCGCGCGAGCCGCGCGCATTCACCCCCTGAGGATATTTTTGCACAGATGATGGGGCGGGTGGGGATCAGTCCGACCGGCCGAGGTGGCGTGTGCCGCGTGCGCGGGCAAGCGTGATCTGGCGCTGGCGTTCGCGAAAGGCTTCGCGGCGGTCGGGGGGGAATGCGTCCGCGCAAAGGCGGCATTGCACGCCGGGTTCATATTCCGGGCGGGTCAGGTCTTCGGGCGCCAGCGGGCGGCGGCAGGCGTGGCAGAGGCTGTGCGGGCCTTCGCGCAGCCCGTGTTCCACCGAGACGCGCTGATCGAAGACGAAGCAGGCGCCTTGCCAGAGGCTCTGGTTCACGGGGACCGCTTCGAGGTAGTTCAGGATGCCGCCCTTGAGGTGGTAGACTTCGGGCACGCCCTGGCCGAGCAGGTAATTGGTGGATTTCTCGCAGCGAATGCCGCCGGTGCAGAACATGGCAATCCGTTTGTTGTGAAAGCGGTGACGGTTCTGTTGCCACCAGTGGGGGAAGTCGCGGAAGCTGGCGGTGCCGGGGTCGACGGCGCCCGCGAAGGTGCCGATGGCGGTCTCGTAACTGTTGCGGGTGTCGATCACGGCGACATCGGGGGCGGTGATGAGCGCATTCCAGTCGGCGGGTTCGACGTAGTGGCCGGTGCCGGCGCGCGGGTCCACATCCGGCTGGCCCATGGTCACGATCTCGCGTTTCAGGCGCACTTTCATGCGGCCGAAGGGCATGGCGCCGGCGGTGCTTTCCTTCCACGTGAGGGTTTCGCAGCCGGGCAGGGCGCGGATATGGGCCAGCATGGCGTCGATCCCCGGACGGGTTCCGGCGATGGTGCCGTTGATCCCCTCGCCCGCCAGCAGGAGCGAGCCGCGGCCGGCCTGGGCCGGCGCATGCTCCAGGAGCGGCGCGCGCAGGGCGGCGGGGTCCTGAAAGCGGGTGAAATGATAGAGTGCGGCCACGGTGAACATGGGGGGGCGGTTTAGCGGCGCGGGGCGGCCGGGGCAAGACCTGCGCCGCGCGCTGCGGCATTGACGCATCCGGCTGCCGGGCGTAGCGATGGGGACGCTTGGGCAAGGGAGAGAGCCGATGACGGGCAAGGCGCTGATCGTGATCGATGTGCAGAACGATTTCTGCCCCGGCGGTGCGCTGGCGGTGGCGGGGGGCGATGCGATCGTGCCGGGGATCAACGCGATCCTGGGGGCCTATGATGCGGTTGTGTGCACCCAGGACTGGCACCCGGCGGATCACAGTTCCTTTGCCAGCCAGCATCCGGGCCGCGCGCCGATGGAGATGACCGACATGCCCTATGGGCCGCAGGTTCTCTGGCCCGACCATTGCGTGCAGGGCAGTCACGGCGCGGCGTTTCACCCCGATCTGGCGGTGGATGCCGCGCACCTGATCATCCGCAAGGGGTTCCGGCGCGGGATCGACAGCTATTCGGCGTTCTTCGAGAATGATCGCGCAACGCCGACCGGGCTGGAGGGGTATCTGCGCGCCCGCGGCATCACGGCGTTGGACATGGCGGGGTTGGCCACGGATTTTTGCGTGCAGTATTCGGCGCTGGATGCCGCGCGGCTGGGGTTCGCGGTGACGGTGCTGACGGATCTGTGCCGGGGGATCGATCTGGACGGCTCGTTCGGCGCGGCGCTGGAGGCGATGCGGGCCGCCGGTGTGGCCCTGCGCTGAGGGACCGCGGCCATGGATATCGCCACCCGCGTCTACAACCACCGATGGAAGCTGGACCCGATCGTACGGTCGCTGATCGACACGGATTTCTACAAGCTGCTGATGTGCCAGTCGGTGTTCACCAACCGCCCGGACACACGGGTGACCTTCAGCCTGATCAACCGGTCGGCCCATGTGCCGCTGGCGAAACTGGTGGACGAGGGCGAGTTGCGCGAGCAACTGGACCATATCCGCGGCCTGTCGCTTTCGCGCGGGGAATCCACCTGGCTGCGGGGCAATACCTTCTATGGCAAGCGGCAGATGTTCCGCCCGGATTTCATGGAGTGGTTCGAGGGGCTGCGCCTGCCGCCCTATCACCTGGAGCGGGTGGGTGATCAGTATGAGCTGACATTCGAAGGGGCCTGGCCGGAGGTCATGCTGTGGGAGATCCCGGCGCTGGCGGTGCTTATGGAATTGCGCGGGCGCGCCGTGCTGGGCGAGATGAAGCGATTCGAACTGCAGGTGCTCTATGCCCGCGCCATGACCCGGCTGTGGGAGAAGATCGAGCGGTTGCAGCCGATCGGGGACCTGCGCATCGCCGATTTCGGCACCCGGCGGCGGCACAGTTTCCTGTGGCAGGACTGGTGCGTGCAGGCGATGCTCGAGGGGCTGGGTGCGCGCTTCGCGGGGACGTCGAACTGCCTGATTGCCATGCGCCGCGAAGTCGAGGCCATCGGCACCAACGCGCATGAGTTGCCCATGGTCTATGCAGCGCTGGCCGAGAGCGACGAGGCGCTGGCGCAGGCGCCCTATCAGGTTCTGGCCGACTGGCATGCCGAGCATTCGGGCAATCTGCGCATCATCCTGCCCGACACTTTCGGGACCGCCGGGTTCCTGGAGCGGGCGCCCGACTGGCTGGCGGGCTGGACCGGAATCAGGGTCGATTCCGGCCGACCAGAAGAGGCCGCCGAGATTGCCATCGACTGGTGGACGCGTCATGGCGAGGACCCGCGCCAGAAGCTGATCATCTTCTCGGACGGGCTGGATGTGGACAGGATCGAGGCGCTGCACCGGCGGTTCTCGGGGCGGGTGCGGGTGAGTTTCGGCTGGGGGACGCTGCTGACCAACGATTTCCGCGGCCTGTGTGCGGGCGACCGGCTGGCGCCGTTCTCGCTGGTGTGCAAGGCGGTGGCGGCCAACGGGCGGCCAACGGTCAAGCTGTCGGACAACCCCAACAAGGCGATGGGACCGCGCGATCAGATCGAGCGCTACAAGCGGGTGTTCGGCGTGGGCGCGCAAGAGGCGCTGGCGGTCGAGGTTTGAGGGGCGCATGCGGTCGGGTTGCCTGCGGCGCGGCTGTCGCTGGTGCGGCCGATGGCGCATCAGGGCGGCGTGCCGCGGCCGTTCGCGCGAGGCCGGTGGTGCCCGCGACCGCCGCGTGGACGGTGCAATCGCGGTGACTCCGTTGGCGGCGGCCCCGGGGGGTGCGGCGAGTTCTGGAAGGAAGGGCGCCCACCGCCCGCGCCC
>JAFIEE010000251.1 GCA_020832705.1 Paracoccaceae bacterium | reverse complement strand
CCCGCCCCCCCACCCGCCCGCCCCGGGGGCGCTTTCGCGCAGGCGCGGCGGATGATCGCGCGGGTGGTCTGCACCGAAGCGATCCATCGGAAGCATCCTGCCACGCCCCGTCGCCTTACGCCCCATGGCCCGAGGCAGGGCGATCAGCCGAACAGCCGCTCGCCCTGTTCGTCGATCACCTTCCGCGCCTTGGCCAGCGACATGGCGCGGGCGTCGTCCAGGCTGGCTGTCGTGTCCGCGCGGACGATGGTCTGCGTGCGGCGGGTGCCGCCGACCTCCTTCTCGATCCGGGCGCAGACGCGGTATTGGCCGCCCTCGGATCGCGGCTCGACGAAGATCTCGAAATCCTTGTAGATTTCCGGCGGGGCGCTCGGCGCGGGCGCCTCCGCCTTGCCGCCACCGCCGAACAGACGCGAGAACAGGGACATGTGCGGCCTCCTTTGGCTTTGGGCACGAACCGGGATGAGCCGCAACACGCTTTAACCCCGGAGAGTCGCAGCGATGCCTCGCCTCACTGATCCAGAAAACTCCGCAACTTGCGCGACCGCGACGGGTGCTTGAGCTTGCGCAGCGCCTTGGCCTCGATCTGGCGGATGCGTTCGCGGGTGACGCTGAACTGCTGGCCGACCTCTTCCAGCGTGTGGTCGGTGTTCATGCCGATGCCGAAGCGCATGCGCAGCACGCGCTCCTCGCGCGGGGTGAGCGAGGACAGAACCCGCGTGGTGGTCTCGCGCAGGTTTTCCTGAATGGCCGAATCCAGCGGCAGGACGGCGTTCTTGTCCTCGATGAAATCGCCAAGCTGGCTGTCTTCCTCGTCGCCGATGGGGGTTTCCAGTGAAATCGGCTCCTTGGCGATCTTCATCACCTTGCGGACCTTGTCGAGCGGCATCTGCAGCTTCTCGGCCAGCTCCTCGGGGGTGGGTTCGCGCCCGATCTCGTGCAGCATCTGGCGGCCGGTGCGGACCAGCTTGTTGATTGTCTCGATCATGTGCACGGGGATGCGGATGGTGCGCGCCTGATCGGCGATGGAGCGGGTGATTGCCTGCCGGATCCACCAGGTCGCATAGGTGCTGAACTTGTAGCCGCGGCGGTATTCGAACTTGTCCACGGCCTTCATCAGGCCGATGTTGCCTTCCTGAATGAGGTCCAGGAACTGCAGCCCGCGGTTGGTGTATTTCTTGGCGATCGAGATCACCAGCCGCAGGTTGGCCTCGACCATTTCCTTCTTGGCCTGGCGCGCTTCCTTCTCGCCCTTCTGGACCTGACCGGTGATGCGGCGGAATTCGGAGATGTCGACGCCGACATACTGGCCCACCTGCGCCATGTCGGTGCGCAGGTCCTCGACCTTGTCGCGCGAGCGTTCCATCAGCGCCTGCCAGCCGCGGCCCGGATTGGCGGCCATGCGGTCGCACCAGGTCGGGTCCAGTTCATCCCCGCGCCAGGCATCGATGAATTCGCGCCGGTTGATGCGGGCCTGATCGGCCAGCTTCACCATGGCGCTGTCGATGGACATGATGCGCCGGTTGATCCCGTAAAGCTGGTCGATCAGCGCCTCGATCCGGTTGTTGTGCAGGTGCAGAGAGTTGACCAGTTCCACGATCTCGGCGCGCAGCTTCTGATACGCGGCTTCCTCGCGCGCGCTGAAGCGGCCGTCCTCCTGCAGGGTCGCATTCATGCGCAGCTTCTGCATTTCGGCCAGCTTTTCGTAATCCAGCGCGATCCGGTCCAGCGTTTCCAGAACCCGTGGTTTCAGCGCCGCTTCCATCGCCGCCAGCGACATGTTGGACTGGTCGTCCTCGTCGTCGTCGTCGTCGGTCTGCTGGATCGGGTTGCCGTCGGCATCAAGCTCGGCCTCGGCGCGCTGCGCGGGGCGGGCCTTGACCGGTTCGGCGCTGACCGCGGCGGCCGGGGCAGTGTCGATGGGCAGCTCGTCGTCGCTGTCCATGGCGTTGCCGAAGGTCGCGTCCAGATCGATCACGTCGCGCAGCAGCACGTCTTCGTTCAGCAACTCGTCGCGCCAGATGGTGATCGCCTGAAAGGTCAGCGGGCTTTCGCACAGCCCGGCGATCATGGTGTTGCGCCCGGCCTCGATCCGCTTGGCGATGGCGATTTCGCCCTCACGCGACAGCAGTTCCACCGAGCCCATCTCGCGCAGATACATGCGCACCGGATCGTCGGTGCGGTCCAGCGTTTCGGACTGGGTGGTGGCGACTGTCACCTCGCGCGAGGTGGAGGCTTCGACCACCGCGGTCTCGCCTTCAGGCTCCTCGGCTTCCTCGTCCTCGATGACGTTGATGCCCATTTCGGAGAGCATCGACATCACGTCCTCGATCTGCTCCGACGATACCTGATCGGGCGGCATGACCTGGTTGAGCTGGTCGTAGGTGATGAAGCCGCGTTCCCGGGCCTGCGCGATCATCTTCTTGACCGACGCCTGGCTCATGTCGATGGCGACATCCGTGTCCTGATCCTCGGTCTTGGTCTCGTCAGTGTCCTTGGCGGCCATGGATGCTCCTGCGCGAACTGATTCGGTCCGGAACTGTGTAGCGATTCGCATTTGCGAATCACAGTCGGCAGCGCCCGGTTGCGCCAGATTTAGGAAGCCACGTTGCGGTTTTCCAGCACCCGCGCCCGAATCCGGTGCGATTCCCGCGCCTGCGTCGCATCGATGCCGCAGGCTCAGCGCCGCCGCTTTTCCCAGACCTGCGAATCGATCAGGTCCTGCAACTGGCGCGACAGGGCCGCGCGGTCCTCGCCCAGGTCGGTGGTGTCCTGCAGATCCGAGCGCTCCGAACGGTGCCGCGCCTCGGCCGCCTGTCCCAGCCGCCAGGTCACCCCCTCGTCGGCCAGATGGGCCATGTCCTCCATCGCCTCGCGGGTCTCGACCTCGGCGGCGCGGCGGGCGAAGAGCTTGGCGAACTCGTCACTCAGGCAGCGCCGCGCAAGCTCGGTGTCGGCGCAGTTGCGCACCGGCGGGGCAATGCGGACATGCGGCTGATCCATGATCTGCGCCAGCGAATCAGGGGCGGCGGCGTGCAGGTGCTCCGCCAGCGCCTCGGGGGGCCTGTCCTCGGTCACCGCGGTCAGCAGCGCGTGGCGCAGACGCTCGTGGGCCGGGTCGTGCATGGCGGCGCGGTCCAGCTCGGCCTCGAAGGCGGGCAGCAGGGCGGGGTGCGCGGCCAGCGTGGCGAGGATGATCGCCTCGCGCATGTGATTGGCCACGTCCGCTTCGGGGGCGGCGGCCAGCAGCGTGCCGCGTGTGCTGGGCAGAGGCT
>JAFIEE010000250.1 GCA_020832705.1 Paracoccaceae bacterium | reverse complement strand
GCCATAAGGTGCCGCGCGGGGCACCCGGCGCACCCAGCACCCCCGATTGATCCGCCACAGGCAACTCCGATGACCCGAGCCTTCGAGACCATTCGCGGGCGCGCGACGCACCGCCACGCGATCTATCTGTGCTGCGATGCGCGGTTCTTCCCCTATGCGCTGTTCCTGATCGACCAGATCGCCACCCGCAACCCCGCGCGCGATTTCGATCTGGTGCTGATGTCGTCGACGACCCTGCCGACGCACCCGCTCCTGGAAACGCATGACGTGCGCGTGGTGCAGATCGACCTGGACGAACTGGACATCAAGCTTCCGGTCGATGCGCGCATCTCGCTGGCCTCGTATCTGCGCATCTTCGGACCGGGCATCTTTGCCGATGACTATGACCGCCTGCTCTATCTGGATGCCGACATCTTCTATCAGCGCGGCGATCTGTCGAAACTCCTGCGCCGGGACATGCAGGGCTTCGCCATCGCCGGGGTGCGCGACTTGCCGCAGATGCGCAAGCCCCGGCGCGTGCCGGATGACTTCAAGGTGATGGGCCTGCCGCAGGCCAAATACTTCAACGCCGGTGTCATGCTCATCGACGTGCCGCAGTGGCAGGCCGACCGGATCGAGGCGCGCGCGCTGGAATTCGCGGCAAGGATGGGCGACAAGCTGAAACTTCAAGACCAGAGCGCGCTGAACGGCATCGTTCAGGGCCAGTGGCTGGAAATGAGCCCGGTGTGGAACTTCATCTACCAGCAACAGACCATGTTCTTTTCGAGCATGTTTGACGTGTGCTTTTATCACTTCGTGGGTCGCCGGAAGCCCTTCATGGGGAGTTACGGCGGCGTTCCGATGCGGTTTACCGAACCGTATCGGCGGTTCATGGCGGCACATTTCCCCGAGGCCCTGCCAGCCGTGCAGGACGGCTTGGACGCCGAGCGCAAGTGGCACCTGCTTGTGGGCGTTCTTTTCTTCCATATGCTCTATGCGCGCAGATATCTCCGCTTCGAGGGCTATTTCCGCAGCGACTGGGACACGCTCTGATCGGCCATCCGGCAATCCGCCCCGCACCCCTGAAAGACAAACTCCACGCCGTACCGTCTTCCCGGCAACACCATTCGCAACCTTTTGTGACGGCTGGACAAGCCATGCAGCGCATGCAAGACACGCCGCCTAGAACCATGGTCCGGCATGGTCCCGTCCGCCCCAGACCGCGCCCCCGAACGACCCATCGCCAAGGTGTAGATATGCAGTTTCCGATTTCAGCGTCCGTTGGTGTGGCCCGTCACGACAAGGCCGTATTTCTTTGTGCGGATGCGCGGTTCTTTCCTTATGCGCTCTTTGTCGTGGACCAGATCGCTTGCAAGTCACCCACGCGCGATTTCGACTTGGTGATCCTATCGCCTGAGCCACTGCCCGATCATCCCCTGATCGCCGCCCATGATCTGCGGATAGTTCATGTCGATCTGGCCGCCATTCAAGACGAGCTTCACACCGATAGCCGCATTCCGCTGGCTGCCTATCTGCGAATACTCGCGCCCGATCTCTTTGGCGATGAATATCGCCGATTGCTCTATCTGGACTGCGATATGTTTTACCAGCGGGGCGATCTGTCGCGCTTGCTTGATCTGGACATGAAGGGCCATGCTGTTGCCGCTGTCCGCGACATGCCACAAATGCGCAAACCGCATCGCACCCCGAGGGATTTTCAGCGTCTGGGCCTGCCGCAAGCGCGGTATTTCAACTCGGGCGTACTGCTGATAGATTGCCCTGCATGGCGTGAACAACAGATCGCTCGGCGCACGCTCAAGATCGCCGCAGATGCCGGCGACAAACTGACCAATCATGACCAGACCGCGTTGAATGCCGTTTTCATGGGAAACTGGCTGGAACTGAACCCGGTGTGGAATTTCTTTTTCAACCATCAGACGATGTATTTCACGGCGATGTTCGACATCTGCCTTTATCATTTCGCCGGTCGGCGTAAACCTTTCAAGGGCGTCTACGGCGGCATCCCTGTCCGATTCACGCAACCCTATCGGGATTTCTTCGCCCGCCATTGGCCAGAGGCACTTGCAGCCACCCATGATGGCCTGAAAATCGACAAGAAATGGTATTTGCATGTCCTCGTGCTGTTGCTGCATATGCGCAATGCCCGTCGGCTCTTGCGCCATGAAGCCGAATGGCGCAGCGACTGGGACACGCGCTGAACCGCGCCAGCCGCGCAACGGCAAGGAAAGGGCGGCGCCATGCATATCGTCACCGCATCCGACGACACCTACGCCATCGGGGTGATGGTGCTGATCGCCTCGGCGCAGCGCCACAACCCGCAGGCGCGGTTCACCGTGCTGACCACCGGCTGGCAGGCGGCGAGCGTGGCCGCGCTGGAGGCAATGCAGGCGCGGCTGGGCTGCAGGCTGGATCGGATTGACGTGGCGGCCGACCGCCTTGAGCGGCTGAACATCCGGCGCGCGCATCTGTCCCGCGCGACCGCGCTGCGGCTGCTGATCCCGGACCTGATGCCGGAGGCCGGGCGCGTGATCTACATGGATTGCGACATGGTGGTGACCGGCGCGCTGGACGATGCCTGGCGCGCGCGCATCGCCGAGGGGCAATTGCTGGCGGCCGTGCCCTGCCCGACACCGACGGCCGACGTCTGCGCCGCGCTGGGACTGCAGAAGGGCAGCTATTTCAACGCGGGGCTGCTGGTCTTCGACGTAGACACCTGGCGGCGTGCGGAGATTGGGCGGGCGGGCCTGCGCAAGCTGTCCGATCCGTCGAACACATGGCTGAAGGGCGACGAGGCGACATTGAACGCAATGTGTGGCGGCATCTTCCGGAAGCTGCCGTCCGGGCTGAACGTCTATGCCAACGAGTCCGTCTTTCAGCCCGCGTTCAACCGACCGGACAGCATTCGGGTCATCCACTTCACCATCACCCCGAAACCCTGGATGAGCCCCCGCCCTTTCGGCGCGATCTGGCACCACGAGGCCGCGCCGATCTCCGATCTTCTGCCCCCGGTGCGACCGCGACCGATGCCGCTGCGCGCCCGGCTGCGGCACTGGAACGGCGCGCGCAGGTTCTGGATGGGCTGGGCGGCGCAGAAGCCGGACTACCGCGAGGCATTCCGCATCCGCCGCTATGTGCGCGACACGCTGGTGCCGGGATATCTGGCGCACGGCTCCATGGCGGCTGTCCCGCCCCCCGCGCCGCCATTCACGGACCCCGCATGAGCCGCCCGCGCGCCTTTGCCATGACCACCCTGCGCAATGACCGGCTGTTCCTGCCGCGCTGGG
>JAFIEE010000034.1 GCA_020832705.1 Paracoccaceae bacterium | reverse complement strand
CCGCCCCGCCCAACGGGATGACGGACGCGCCAGCGGACGGAAGACGGGCGGGAGCACCCCTTTCCGGCCTGCCGTGCCGCCGCCGCAGGGCCCTGTGTCAGTGCGGATCGGGACGGCGCGCGGCCAGCGCGAGCACGCCGCCGAGGGCGCAGAAGCTGATCGGGAACATGGTGAACACCCCGAAGCCGAAGGCCGCATGCATCCCCCCCGCCGAAGCCAGCAGCAGCACCCCGGCCGGGACATTGGCGCTGCGCGCCATGGCGCCCCCGGCAATCGCCATGAGCGGCGCGCCCAGGCTCATGGCGCGGATCAGCCCGGGATTGGCGACCCCGCCGGTGATCTCGGCCAGTTCTTCATAGCGGGCCAGCAACTCCGTGTAGCCGAAGCTGAAGAACCCCACCACCATGCCCCACAGCCCGCCGATGATGCCGAGAACGAGTGCCGCGTTACGCATGTGCCTTCCCTTCGCCTGTGCCGGTTTCGCCTCTGCCGGTTTCGCGCGCAGTCGCGGCTGGTTTCCGGCCCTGCAGCGCAATCCCCTGCATAGCGTCCGCAGGGCCCGGCGTGAAGAACCTTGATTTTCACCGCGCCTGTGGCACTCTTGGCCCTGTGCGCAAAGACTTTCTGCGACCGCCTACGCCTCTGGCAGCCGGCACGAACTGGAAGACCTGGCTGCACGGCCCCGGCGCAATCCCGCCCGGGGAAGACCAACGGAGGAAGGCTGATGCCGAGTGGCACTGTCAAATGGTTCAACACCACCAAGGGTTATGGCTTCATCGCGCCCGATGCGGGCGGCAAGGATGTGTTCGTTCACATCTCGGCGGTCGAGCGTGCGGGGCTGACCGGGCTGGCCGACAACCAGAAGGTTTCCTACGAGCTTCAGGAAGGGCGCGACGGGCGCGCCTCGGCAAGTGATCTGAAGCTGCTCTGACGCGCCGCACTCTGACGCGCCGCAGCGGCAGCGCGAACGGACCGGAGCAGAGCGCGCGCAGGCCGTGCCCAGTCCGCGCTGCCCAGTCCGCGGTGCCCAGTCCGCGAGGCTCAGGTCGCGGAGGGATCAGTCCTCGGGCGGAAGCGCACCGGCCGCGCGCAACGCCGTGCGGGTCTGTGCGGTCCATCCCAGAAACGCCTGCCCGGCGGCCAGGATCGCCGGGCGCTTCATCAGCACCGGATGCGCGGCCAGCAAGCTGTCGGCATCCAGGGCCTGCGTTTCCGGGTCAAGCGCGCGCCAACTGCGCGCGGCGCGGTTCACCAGCGCATCGCCGAAGCGGGCCAGAAGCTGCGCGCGCTCCTGCGCGGACAGCGGGTCGCGGCGCACATCGCGGAAGCTGGCCTCCGGCATCGCCTTGCGCGCGGCGCGGCAGGAATCGCAGTTGGCAAGCCCGTAGATGGCCGGGGGGGCGGTGTCGCTCATCTTATCCCGCGCCCCGTGTGTCGGTGCCCTTCTCCGCGCTGTCCGCTTCCGGGCTGTCCGCTTCGGGGCTGCCGGTTGCGGCGCCGGTTCCGCCATGGCCCCGGCTGCGGGACAGCGCGCGCAGGGCCGAATCGGCGTTCACGCGACCGATCAGCCGCCCGTTCTCCATCACCGCCAGCCCGCCGTCGCTTGCCGATTGCAGCGCGCGCAGCACGTCGCGGATGGGGGCGCTGGCATCGATCTGCGCGCCGGGCGGCGGGAAGCTGGCGGGCAGCATGGCATCACGCGCGCGCAGCACGCCCAGCGGGTTCATGTTGGCGACGAAATCCGCCACGTAATCATTCGCGGGCGCGGTGAAGATCTGCGCGGGCGTGCCGCACTGGATGATCCGCCCGCCTTCGAGGATGGCGATGCGGTTGCCGATCTTGAACGCCTCGTCCAGGTCGTGGCTGACAAAGATGATGGTGCGTTTCAGCCGCGCCTGGAGTTCCAGCAACTCATCCTGCAACCGGGTCCGGATCAGCGGATCGAGCGCCGAAAAGGGCTCGTCCATCAGGAGGATCGGCGCTTCGGTGGCAAAGGCGCGGGCCAGCCCCACGCGCTGCTGCATCCCGCCCGAAAGCTCGGACACCGCGCGGTCGGCCCAGGCGCCAAGGCCCACCAGTTCCAGTTGCGCCTCGACCCGGGCGTGGCGTTCGCGCCGGGGCACGCCCGCCAGTTCCAGCCCCAGCCCCACGTTCTCGCGCACGGACCGCCAGGGCAGCAGGCCGAATTGCTGGAACACCATGGCCACATGGTGCATCCGCAGCCGCCGCAGGGTGGCGCTGCTGGCCTTGGGCACGCTGATCATGCGCTCGCCGTCATTGATCAGCACATCGCCCTGGATCACCGGGTTCAGCCCGTTGACCGCGCGCAGAAGCGTGGACTTGCCGGACCCCGACAGGCCCATCAGCACCACGATCTCACCCTCGGCGACATCGAGCGTGCAATCATGCACGCCCAGGATCTGGCCCGTCGCCTTCTGGATGTCGGCGCGGCTCTGGCCGGTCTCCATCAGCGGCAGGGCGCGGTAGGGATTGTCGCCAAAGACGATCGAGACATTGCGGAACCGGACCGCCGGGTCGGGAGTGCTCATCGCTTCACCTCCACCCGCAGCATCCGGTCGAGCATGATTGCCACCGCGACGATCACCGCGCCGGCCTCGAACCCCAGCGAGGCGTTGACCTGGTTGAGCGCGCGCACCACCGGCACGCCCAGCCCCGGCGCGCCCACCAGCCCGGCGATCACCACCATGGACAGCGACAGCATGATGGTCTGGTTCAGCCCGGCCATGATCTGCGGAAAGGCATAGGGGAGCTCGACCTTGAAGATGCGCTGGCGGTTGGTGGCGCCGAAGGCGGTCGCCGCCTCGGTCAGCGCCTTCGGGGTGGAGCGGATGCCCAGTTCGGTCAGCCGGATCGCCGCCGGCATGGCAAAGATCACGGTCGCCACCAGCCCCGGCACCATGCCCAGACCAAACAGCACCAGCACCGGGATCAGATAGACGAATGTCGGCAGCGTCTGCATCAGGTCCAGCACCGGCGTCAGCCAGCGATAGAAGCGCGGATGATGCGCCGAATAGATGCCCATCGGCACGCCGATCGCCATGCAGACGAAGCACGAGCCCAGCACCAGCGTCAGCGTCTGCATGGTCAGCAGCCAGTACCCCTGGTTGAGCGCAAAGAGCGCGCAGGCCATGACGATCAGCACCGGCGCCACCCGGCGCTGCAGCGCCCAGGTGATGGCGCCGAAGATCAGGATCATCAGCACCGGATGCGGCGTGTTCAGTGCCGTCGCCAGCAGAGTCACCGCCTGCCGCAGCCCCATTTCCAGCCCGTCGAAGAAGCCGATGAAACTGTCCTGCATCCAGTCAAAGGCATCGGCGACGGAGCGCGCGTGGGTTTTTTGCGCGCCGGTTTGGGGGGGTTAATGGGTGTCCCGCATGGGCTGGGCCGCTCACAACGGCGGGAGCGGGGCGGGGGCGCGGCCCCCGACCGGCCCTGTTCAGGGCCGGTCCCCCCCGGAGTATTTGGGGCAAGAAAATGCAGGTGTGCGGGTCAGTTCAGGATCGCCGTCACTGCCGCGAGCGCGTCTTCGCCGTCACGGGTGGTCACGCCCGCAAGCCAGGGTCCCATGGCATCGGGGTTGTCAGAGAGCCAGGCCAGCGCGGCGGCCTCGGGGTCCTGTCCGTCATCGAGGATGGCGGCCATGATGGCGTTTTCCATCTCCAGCGTGAATTCGAGGTTCTGCAGGAACTGGCCGATGTTGGGGCATTCGTCCACGAATCCGGCGCGGGTGTTGGTGTAGACCGAGGCGCCGCCGAGGTCGGGGCCGAACCAGTCGTCGCCGCCTTCGAGGTAGGTCAGGTCGAAGTTGGCGTTCATCGGGTGCGGCTCCCAGCCCAGGAAGATCACCGGCTCATCGCGGCGGTCGGCGCGGGCGACCTGGCTCAGCATCCCCTGTTCGGAGCTTTCCACGAGTTGCCAGCCGCCCAGGCCGAAGGCATCGGCTTCGATCATGTCCAGGATCAGACGGTTGCCGTCATTTCCCGGCTCGATCCCGTAGATGCGGCCCTGCAGCGCATCCGCCTGCCCGGCGATATCGGCGAAATCGGCGATCCCCAGTGCGGCCCCGGCGGCGTTTGTGGCGAGCGTGTACTTCGCCCCTTCGAGGTTGCGGCGCACGGTGTCGACGGTTCCGGCCTCGCGGTAGGGGGTGATATCGGCTTCCATGGTCGGCATCCAGTTGCCCAGGAACACATCGACATCGCCATTGGCCATGGAGGTATAGGTGACCGGCACCGACAGCACCAGCGTCTGCGTCTGATAGCCCAGCGCGTCCAGGATGGTGGTGGCAACGGCCGTGGTGGCGGTGATATCCGTCCAGCCCACATCCGAGAAGGTCACGGAGTCGCAATCTGCGGCGGCGGGCGCGGCCAGCAGGGCGGTGGCGGCGGCAAGGGCGATGGGGCGCAGGGTCATGGTGTAGCCTCCCGGTGTGTTTTGTTGATTGACCAATCAATAAACCTGCGGCTATCACGGGTGCAAGTGATTTGTGCCAGGGACCGTGACATGCCGAAGCTTGGAATGGAGCCTATCAGGCGCGATGCGCTGATCAAAGCCACGATTGCCGAGATCGGCGCGGCAGGGTCGCTGGATGTGACCGTGAGCCGGATCGCCCGGCGGGCGGGCATGTCCTCGGCGCTGGCGCATCATTACTTCGGCTCCAAGGATGCGATGTTCCTGGCCGCCATGCGCCATGTGCTGGCGGTCTATGGCGCCGAGGTGCGCGGCGCGCTGGCCGTGGCCGACGATCCGGAGGCGCGCGCGCGGGCGCTGATTCGGGCCAGTTTCACGCCCACCAGCTTCCGGCGCGAGGTGATCGCGGCCTGGCTGAACTTCTATGTGCTGGCGCAGACGCGGGCGGATGCGGCGCGGCTGCTGGCGGTCTATCAGCGGCGGCTGGTGTCCAACCTGACCCATGCGCTGCGCCCTGTCGCAGGCGCGGGGGCGCGGGCGCTGGCCGAGGGGGTGGCGGCGATGGTGGACGGGGTCTATCTGCGCGAGGCGCTGGGCGCGGGCGAACCCGATGGCCGCGCGGCGGCGCGGATGGTCGAGGGGTGGCTGCAGGCGCAGCTTGGCGTGCTGAAATGAGCCGGGCGCCCAATATCCTGATCCTGATGGTGGACCAGCTGAACGGCACGCTGTTCCCCGACGGCCCCGCCGCCTGGTTGCACGCGCCGAACCTGCGACGGCTGGCGGAACGCTCGGTGCGGTTCGCCAACACCTATACCGCCAGCCCGCTCTGTGCGCCGGGGCGGGCGAGTTTCATGTCGGGGCTGTTGCCGCGGCGCACGCGGGTCTATGACAACGCGGCCGAGTTTGCCTCGGACATTCCCACCTATGCGCATCATCTGCGCCGGGCGGGGTATCAGACCGCGCTGTCGGGCAAGATGCATTTTGTCGGCCCCGACCAGTTGCACGGGTTCGAGCAGCGGCTGACCACCGATATATACCCACCCGATTTCCTCTGGACCCCGGACTGGCGCAAGCCCGGCGAGCGCATCGACTGGTGGTATCACAACCTTGGCTCGGTCACCGGGGCGGGGGTGGCCGAGATTTCGAACCAGATGGAGTATGACGACGAGGTGGCGCACCATGCGCAGGCGAAGCTTTATGATCTGGCGCGCGGGGACGACGGGCGCCCGTGGTGCCTGACGGTCAGCTTCACCCACCCGCACGACCCCTATGTGGCGCGGCGGCAGTATTGGGACCTGTACGAAGGCTGCGCCCATCTGCTGCCCGAGGTGCCGGACCCCGGCTATGACGCGCAGGACCCGCACGGCAAGCGGCTGTTCGATGCCAACGACTGGCGCAACTTCGACATCACCGACGCCCACATTCGCCGCGCGCGGCAGGGATACTTCGCCAATATCAGCTATGTGGATGACAAGATCGGCCAGATCCTCGATGTGCTGGACCGCACGCGGCAGGAGGCGGTGATCGTCTTTACCTCGGACCACGGCGATATGCTGGGCGAGGGGGGCTTGTGGTTCAAGATGAGCTTTCGCGAAGGGTCGGCGCGGGTGCCGCTGATGATCGCGGCGCCCGGATTGGCGCCGGGGACGGTCACGGCGCCGGTCGGCACGATCGATATTTGCCCGACGCTGTGCGAACTGGCGGGCGTGGGAATGGAAGCGGTCGGCCCCTGGGTGGACGGCGAAAGTCTGGTGCCGCTGGCGGGCGGCGGGGTGCGCACGGCGCCGGTGGCGATGGAATACGCCGCCGAAGGGTCCATCGCGCCGATGGTCGCGCTGGTGGCGGAGGGGTGGAAATACACTGCCTGCCCGGTGGACCCGGACCAGCTGTTCGACCTGCGCGCCGATCCGCAGGAGCAGCGCAATCTGGCGGCTGACCCGGCGCAGGCCGCGCGGCTGGCGGGGTTTCGCGCCATCGCGGCGCAACGCTGGGACATGGCGGCCTTTGACGCCGAGGTGCGCCACAGCCAGGCCCGGCGGCTGGTGGTCTATGAGGCGTTGCGCAACGGCGCGTATTTCCCCTGGGATTTCCAGCCGCTGCAGCGGGCCTCGGAACGCTACATGCGCAACCATATGGATCTGAATGTGCTGGAGGAGAACCAGCGCTTTCCCCGTGGGGAATGACGGGGCACGAATGAAAGGGGCA
This sequence comes from Paracoccaceae bacterium, assembly GCA_020832705.1. Lineage (GTDB taxonomy): Bacteria > Pseudomonadota > Alphaproteobacteria > Rhodobacterales > Rhodobacteraceae > Rhabdonatronobacter. The sequence goes on along the minus strand of JAFIEE010000034.1, from coordinate 20,018 downwards.
GCAATGCAGGCACAACCACAGGCCAGCCATTACATCGATGGCGCCTATGTCGAGGATGCGGGCGGCGCAGCCTTCGATGTGATCTATCCCTATACCGGCGCGGCGGTTGCGCGGTTGCATGCGGCCACCCCGGCGGTGCTGGAGCGTGCGCTGGCAGCGGCGGAACGCGCCCAGGCCGACTGGGCCGCGCGCCCGCCGGTGGAGCGCGGGCGCATCCTGCGCCGGGCGGCGGACATGATCCGCGACCGCAACCGCGCATTGTCGGAGCTGGAGACACTGGACACCGGCAAGCCCTTGCAGGAAACGCTGGTGGCCGATGCGGCCTCGGGTGCGGATGCGCTGGAATATTTCGGCGGCTTCGCCCCCACGGTGACGGGCCAGACCATCGCGCTGGGCGGCGGCGATTTCGCCTATACCCTGCGCGAGCCGCTGGGCGTCTGCGCGGGGATCGGGGCGTGGAACTATCCCATCCAGATCGCCGCGTGGAAGGCGGCCCCGGCGCTGGCCTTCGGCAATGCGATGGTGTTCAAGCCGTCGGAAGTGACGCCGCTGTCGGCCCTGAAGCTGGCCGAGATCCTGACCGAGGCCGGGTTGCCGCCGGGGCTGTTCAACGTGGTGCAGGGCGCAGGCGCCGTGGGCGCGGCGCTGGTCACCGACCCGCGGGTGGCCAAGGTTTCGCTGACGGGCTCGGTGGACACCGGGCGCAAGGTCTATGCGGCGGCGGCCGAAGGCATCCGCCATGTGACGATGGAACTGGGCGGCAAGTCGCCGCTGCTGGTCTTCGATGATGCCAGCCTGGACGATGCCGTGGGTGCGGCGATGCTGGGGAACTTCTACTCCGCCGGGCAGATATGTTCCAACGGGACACGGGTGTTCGTGCAGAAGGGGGCGATGGCGCCGTTTCTGGAGCGGCTGGAGGCGCGCACCCGGGCGATCCGGCTCGGCGATCCGTTGGATGAGGCGACCCAGATGGGGCCGCTGGTGAGTGCCGCGCAGCGCGACAAGGTCATGGGGTACATCCGGCAGGGCGTTGCCGAGGGCGCGCGGCTGGTTTGCGGGGGCGGCAATGGCGGGCGCAACGACGGGTTCTTTGTGGAACCGACGGTGTTTGCCGATGTGCGCGACGACATGGCCATCGCGCGCGAGGAGATATTCGGCCCCGTGATGTGCGTGCTGGCGTTCGACACCGAGGACGAGGCGGTGGCGCGGGCCAATGCCACCGGCTTCGGGCTGGCGGGGGGCGTGTTCACCGCCGATCTGAGCCGTGCGCACCGGGTGGTGTCGCGGTTGCAGGCGGGGACCTGCTGGATCAACGGTTACAACCTGACACCGGTGGAGATGCCTTTCGGCGGGGTGAAGCTTTCGGGCGTCGGACGCGAGAACGGTCACGCGGCGCTGGAGCATTACACGCAAGTAAAGACCGTGCATGTCAGCATGGGGGCTGTCGATGCCCCGTTCTGACGCGTTTTGCCGGAAGAGGGTGCTCCCGCCCGTCGGTCACGGATTGAAAATCCGCGCCCTCCCGTTGGGGGGGGGGGGGGGGGCCCGGCGGGGCGGGCGCCCCCCCCCCCCCCCCCCCCCCCCCCCCCGCCCCAACCCCTGCACGCGCGCAGGGAACCTGCGGGTGTGGCAGGGGGCGGGAGCACCACCGCCCCGGATGCGCGCGGACCGCTGGGCGGCGCGGGTGCCGTGGTGGGTTTCTTGCTGAGAGGCGGTTCAGGGGCAGGTCTGCCCTGAACGCGCCAGATCGAGTGTTCCGGCTGTCCGGGACCGCGTCAAGGACAAGGCCCCCTTGCGGGGGTCGCTGCGCGATCCTTGACCCGGCCCCGGACAGCCATGTGACTGCCCTTCGGGCAAGGTGGGGTGATGGAAGCGGATTTCATCGTTGTAGGATCGGGGTCGGGCGGGGCTGCGGTGGCCTGTCGGCTGGCCGAGGCGGGGGCGCAGGTGCTGGTGGTCGAGGCCGGAGGATCGGATGTCGGCCCGTTCATCCAGATGCCTGGTGCGCTGTCCTATCCGATGAACATGGCCCGTTATGATTGGGGCTTCCGGACCGAGCCCGAGCCGCATCTGGGCGGGCGCGAACTGGCCTGCCCGCGCGGGCGGGTGATCGGCGGGTCGTCGTCGATCAACGGGATGGTCTATGTGCGCGGACATGCGCGCGATTTCGACCATTGGTCGGAGCGTGGCGCCGATGGCTGGGCCTATGCCGATGTGCTGCCCTATTTCAAGCGGATGGAGTGCTGGCACGGTGCCGCGGATGCGGGGGCGAGCGACGGGGGAAGCCCCTGGCGGGGGCAGGACGGGCCGCTGCACGTCTCGCGCGGGGGGCGCGAGAACCCGCTCTTTGACGCCTTCATCGAGGCCGGGCGGCAGGCGGGGTATCCGGTGACTGCCGATTACAACGGCGCGCAGCAGGAAGGCTTCGGCGCCATGGAGGCGACGATCTGGAAGGGTCGGCGCTGGTCCACGGCGCAGGCCTATCTGCGCCCGGCGCTGAAGCGCGCCAACTGCCGTCTGATCCGGGCCGAGGCGCGGCGGGTGGTCTTCGATGCGGGCCGTGCCGTGGGTGTGGAGGTGCGCCGCCGGGGCGCGGTGGAAGTGTTGCGCGCGCGGCGCGAGGTGGTGCTGGCGGCGTCCAGCATCAACACGCCGAAGTTGCTGATGCTTTCGGGGATCGGCCCGGGCGCGCATCTGGCCGAGCATGGCATCCCGGTTCTGGCGGATCGCCCCGGCGTGGGGCAGAACCTGCAGGACCATCTGGAGCTTTACCTGCAGTATGCCGCCCGCCAGCCCATCACGCTTTACAAATACTGGAACCTTTTCGGCAAGGCCTGGGTGGGGGCGCAATGGCTGTTCCTGGGGCGCGGGCCGGGGGCTTCGAACCAGTTCGAGGCCGCGGCCTTCATCCGTTCGGCCGCCGGGGTGGATTATCCCGACATCCAGTATCATTTCCTGCCCATCGCCGTGCGCTATGACGGCAAGGCGGTGGCCGAGGGGCACGGGTTCCAGACCCATGTGGGGCCGATGCGGTCGAAAAGCCGGGGCTGGGTGAAGCTGGCCTCGGCCAACCCCGAGGATGCACCGCGCATCCGCTTCAACTACATGAGCCACCCCGACGACTGGACCGAGTTCCGCACCTGCATCCGGCTCACGCGCGAGATCATGGGGCAGCCGGCCTTTGCCCCCTATCTGCGCCACGAGATCCAGCCGGGGGCGGACGTGCAGGATGATGCCGCGCTGGATGATTTCATTCGCGACCATGTCGAAAGTGCCTATCACCCCTGCGGCACGGCGCGGATGGGGCGCGCGGATGATCCGATGGCGGTGGTGGACCCGCAGGGGCGTGTGATCGGTGTCGAGGGGCTGCGGGTGGCGGACAGTTCCATCTTTCCGCGCATCACCAACGGCAACCTGAACGCGCCCAGCATCATGGCGGGCGAGAAGATGGCCGACCACATCCTTGGCCGCGATCCGCTGCCGCGCGCGAACCTGGAGCCCTGGGTGCATCCGGACTGGCGGGTGGCGCAGCGGTAGCCCGGGTGCAGGCATGCCGATCTGACAGCGCTGATACGGGCGGGAAGATTGAGTATTTTCAGCAAGAAAATGGCGCAGGGCTGCGGCTGACAGGCGATACCGGGGGCTCGCGGCGGGGTGTTCGGGCCTGAAAGCGTGTGTCGGGCGCAACAGCGTTAACGAAGGTTAACGAAAAGTTAACAAAACCCTTGCTGCCAGAAGCGGCATGACTCACCCTGCGCGCCATGGGTCGGGTGATGATGATACTGGCCGGGGTGGCGTTGCTCACCCTCGGGCTGGCGGGTGAGGCCGGGCAGGATGCGCCGGCGGCGGGCGGTATCGTGGGCCCGGCACGGGTGATCGATGGCGACACGCTCGAGGTGGCGGGGACACGCATCCGGCTGGGCGGACTCGACGCGCCGGAGATGGCCGAGACCTGCACGGATGCGCGCGGTGCCGACTGGCCCTGCGGGCGATGGGCGACCGAGGCCACCGTGGCGCTGTTCGACGGCGTGGCGCTGCGTTGCGAGGACCTGGGCGATCGCAGCTACAACCGGATCGTCGGGCGCTGCTACCTGGACGGGCGCGATATTGCCCATGATCTGATTGGTCGGGGGATTGCGCGGGTCTGCGACCGGTTTGCCGCCGAACAGGGTGTTCTGGAACGCTACAGCGCGGTGGAGGCGCAGGCGCGTGCGGATGGTGCGGGCATTTTCGGCGGGCCGCTGAACCCGCAGGCGGGGTTCTGCCGCGTGCGCGGCGCGCAGGCGGCGCCGGTCGCGCTGATCGATGCCGAGGGGGATTGCCGGATCAAGGGCAATGTCTCGGGCAGCGGGCGCATCTACCACGTTCCCGGATCGCGCCACTATGACCGGGTGAACATGAACCACCCCGAAAAGCGCTGGTTCTGTTCGGTCGAAGAGGCCGAGGCGGCAGGCTGGCGCGCACCGCGCGGCTGAGGGACCGCCTGCGCGCACAGTGACCCTGCGTCGGTGCAGGGCTTCAGCGCCTTCTGGCATGTCGCACCGGCACCTATATTACGGGTCAGCAAACCGCCGCGCCGACAAGCCGCGCTGGCGATCCGTTGGCATGCCAAGTGGGGGCCCATGACGAACGACCTGAATACGCGTGACGGGCTGCCCGAGCCGCTGCGGGTGCTGCTGGCGCAGTATCCGCGCGACATCTGGCAATCACACCGCAATTTCGACGGGCTGACGCGGTTCTGGCTGGAGCGCCACCTGATGTTCCGGCAGGTGCTGGCGCGGCTGCAGGCGGACACGCGTGCGTTCATCGACCGGGGCGCGGACCCGGCCCGGTTCACCCCCGAAACCGCGCGGATGATGGGCTTCTTCCTCAACCAGCTGGATGGTCACCACAAGATCGAGGACATGCACTACTTCCCGCAACTGATGGGGCTGGAGGCGCGGCTGGTGCCGGGGTTCGAGCTGCTGGACAGCGACCATCATGCGCTGGACGCGGAATTGCACGGGCTGGCGACGGATACCAACGCGATGCTGGGTCATCTGCGGGCGCGCGATGCGGTGCAGGGGCGCGATGCGGCGGGACGGCTGGAGGCGCACCTGACGCAGTTCGCGGGCTTCCTGGATCGGCATCTGATCGACGAAGAGGAACTGGTGGTGCCGGTGATCCTGCACCACGCGCCCCGGTTCTGAGCTTCAGCGCCGTGCCAGCGTATCCAGCCGCGCGCGGATTTCCGCCCGCACCGGGCCTTCGCGCGGGGGATCGGCCAGGGTGGTGAACCAGTGCTCGGGGGGCGCCTTGCCGCCGCGTGCGCGGTCCCAGCGCAGCGCGCGCAGCACGGCCTCGGCCACGGGCGGCAGGCGTTCGGGGATGGTCTGGCCGGACAGGGCGCCCCACACCCCGGTCCAGAGCCGCGCCACCGACCACGGGTTGTAGCCGCCCCCGCCCAGCACGACCAGCCGGGGCGCCATGTCGCGCAACTTTTCGGCGATCTCGCGGTGGGCATTGTTGGAAAGCTGCAGCCGCGACAGCGGGTCCTCGTCCACCGCGTCGGCGCCGCATTGCAGGACAATCGCCTGCGGGTGGAGCTCGGCCACGCGCGGCAGGATCAGCTCGTGCAGGATGGCGCGCATCTCGGTGTCGTTCAACCCGCGCGGCACCGGGAGGTTGAAGGCCGCGCCGCCTGCGCAATCTTCCAGCGCACCGGTGAAGGGCCAGCGGCGTTCCTCGTGGACCGAGATCAGGCGCACATCCCCGGCGCCCGCGAACGCATGTTCCACCCCGTCGCAATGATGCGCGTCGATGTCCACATAGACCAGCGGCCCCAGCCCCAGCCGCCGCAGCGCCAGCAGGCACAGGACCGGATCATTGATGTAGCAGAACCCGCCCGCGCGGTCGGGAAAGGCATGATGCGTGCCGCCGCCGGGCACATGGACCACGCCGCCGTGCAGGACCAGTTCGGCGGCCAGCATCACCCCCCCGGCCGAGGTGGCGGGGCGGCGGAACACCTGCGGAAACACGGGGTTTGCGGTGGTGCCCAGGCCGTGGCGGGCGCGGGTGGCCGGTTTCACGGCCCCCTCGGCCTCGGCCCGTTGCAGGGCGCGGATGTAATCGGGCGTGTGCCAGAGTTCCAGCGCAGCGGGTTTGGCGCGCGGGCTGGTGACGTAGGTGCCTGCCGGGAACCAGCCCAGCGCGCGGGCCAGGTCCATGACCGTGGACACGCGCGGGATGCGCAGCGGATGCCAGGCCCCGTAGCTGGAGCCGCGATAGACCTCGGAGCCGATGAAGCGCGCCTGCGTTGCGGTCAATGCCCCAGAATCTGGCTCAGGAACAGCTTGGTGCGGTCGGATTGCGGGTTGCGGAAGAATTCGCTCGGCGTGTTCTGTTCGACGATCTGGCCCTGATCCATGAAGATCACCCGGTTCGCCACCGCCTGCGCAAAGCCCATCTCGTGGGTCACGCAGATCATGGTCATGCCTTCCTCGGCAAGCTGGATCATGGTGTCCAGCACTTCCTTGATCATCTCGGGGTCCAGGGCCGAAGTGGGTTCGTCGAACAGCATGATCCGTGGGCGCATGCACAGCGACCGCGCGATGGCCACGCGCTGCTGCTGCCCGCCCGAAAGCTGGCCGGGATACTTCAGCGCCTGTTCCGGGATCTTGACCTTTTCCAGGAAGTGCATGGCGATCTCGTCGGCTTCCTTCTTGGGCGTCTTGCGGACCCAGATCGGCGCCAGCGTGCAGTTTTCCAGGATCGTCAGATGCGGAAACAGGTTGAAGTGCTGGAACACCATCCCGACCTCGGAGCGCACCTTGTCGATGTTCTTGATGTCGCTGGTCAGTTCCGTGCCATCAACGATGATCTGGCCGGACTGGTGCTCCTCCAGCCGGTTGATGCAGCGGATCAGCGTGGATTTGCCGGACCCGGAGGGGCCACAGACAACGATCCGCTCGCCCTGGTTCACCGTCATGTTGATGTCACGCAGCACATGGAAGCTGCCGAACCATTTGTTCATGTCGGTGATCTGGATGGCAACCTCGTCGGTCACCTTCATCTGGCTGGTGTCGATCTTGCGGTCGATGCCGTGCTCGATGGCTATGTCGGTCATGCGTGTATCCTTACTTGTGGTCTGTCTTCAGCCGCCGTTCCAGATACATGGAATAGCGCGAGATGCCGAAGCAGAAGACGAAGAACAGAACCCCGATGAAGATGAACAACTCCCAGTAGATACCCTGCCAGTCGGTCGAGGCGCGGATTGCGTTCGACAGCCCGATGGGATCCAGAAGCCCGATGAAAACCACCAGCGTGGTATCCTTGAACAGCCCGATGAAGGTATTGACGATCCCCGGGATCGAGACCTTGAGCGCCTGCGGCATGATGATCAGCCGCTGCGCCTTCCAGTAGTCCAGCCCCAATGCGTCGGCAGCTTCATACTGGCCGCGGGGCAGGGCGGCCAGACCGCCGCGGATCACCTCGGCCATGTAGGCGGCGGCAAAGAGCGTGACCATGATGATCACCCGCAGGATCAGGTCGAAGCTGGTCCCCGGCGGCAGGAAGTAGTTCAGCAGCAGCGAGGCCGTGAACAGCAGCGTGATCAGCGGCACGCCGCGGATGAATTCGATGAAGATCACGCAGACGGATTTCAGGAACACCATGTCCGATTGCCGCCCCAGCGCCAGCAGGATGCCCAGCGGCAGCGACAGCGAAATCCCCGTGATGCCGATCACCAGCGAGATCAGGAAGCCGCCGAACCGGTCCGAGCGGACGAATTCCAGCCCCCACGGGAGCACCGAACTCATGGTGGAATCAAAGGGCGCGGCCAGGAACAGCCACCAGAAGACCGGGGCCAGCACGGCAGCGAAGATCGCCGCAAGCCCGTTGATCCGGCGCACAAGAACAAAAGCGACCGCGCCGGCCACAAAACCCAGTGCCGCGCCCACCGGCAGCCAGACCGAGCCTCCCCACAGCAGATGATAGGCCACGAAGGGATAGATGGCGGAAAACCACAGCAGCTTGCGCGGTAGGTCCGGGAACAGGATTGGCGCCAGCGCCACGAACAGCAGGACCAGCGCCAGCACCGGCCGCCAGTAGAGGGCGGGCGGGTAGAAGCCGAACAGTAACTGATGCCAGCGGTCGTTGATGACGGCAAAACAGGCACCCTCGGCCCCGGCGAGGATTTCGCGGCATTCGCGCAACGACCCGGCATTCCAGACCATGTTCCACAGCCACGGCCCGATGGCCGCCACCGACCACCAGATGATCACCAGCGACAGAAGCGTCAGCAGCGTGTTGAACCAGCCCGAGAACAGGTTCTCGCGCAGCCACTTGATCGCGCCGCTTTCGATCAGCGGCGGGTCCTGTTCCGGGAGCATCGTGTCCCGGACATAGGCGATGGTCTGCGATTCGATATTGCTCATCTCATCGCTCCTTCAGCTTCACGCGGGAGTTGTAGACGTTCATCGCCCCCGAGATGGCCAGGCTGATTGCCAGATAGATCAGCATCATCAGGAGCATGCCCTCCAGCTCGCGCCCGGTCTGGTTGATGGTGATGCCGCCCAGCGTGGAGCGCAGGTCCATGTAGCCCACCGCCAGCCCAAGCGAGGTGTTCTTGGTGATGTTGAGATAATTCGAGATCAGCGGCGGAATGATCACCCGCAGCGCCTGCGGCAGGATCACCAGCCGCATGGTCTTGCCCGGCTGCAGGCCCAGGGCAAAGGCGGCCTCGGTCTGGCCCTTGTTGATGGCCAGGATCCCCGCGCGCACGATCTCGGCAATGAAGGCGCCTGTGTAGATGCCCAGTCCCAGCCACATGGCGATCAGGGAGTTGCGCAGATGCGTGCCGCCGGCAAAGTTGAAGCCGCGCAATTCGGGGTATTCCAGATGCGCCCCCAGCGCGAAGAAATACAGCGCGATCGGCCCCAGCAGGATCAGGATGGATTTCCACCAGGTCTTGGGCCGGACGCCGGTGGCGTTCTGGACCCGCGTGGCGTGGTCGATCAGCTTCTTGTTGGCCCAGATGCCGGCCGCCACGATGGCAATGGCCAGCACCCATGTAATCGACGGCGCCACCGGGCCAAGCTGGAAATAGCCCAGATCACGCAGGAACATGATGGAGGGCACCCAGACCCCGCGGTTGGTGATGGCGACCGCATCGTTGAACAGCATGCGCGAGGCCGGATCATCCCCGCGAAAGGCCGATGGCGCGGGCATCGCTTCGGTCATGATCGCGCCGAAGATCAGGATCCACAGCAGCGTCGGAATGTTGCGGAACACTTCGACATAGACGGTCATCAGCCGCCCGACGATCCAGTTGTTCGACAGCCGGAGCACCCCGGCAATGACACCCAGCACGGTGGCCAGCACGCAGGCCATCACCGCCAGGATCAGGGTGTTCAGAAGCCCCACCAGCGCTGCACGGCCATGGGTCATCTGGCTGTTGTATTCGATGGGGCGCTGGCTGATGTCATAGCCCGCGGGGGCGTTCAGGAAGGCGAAACTGAAGTCCCGGCCCAGCGCACGCAGGTTGTTGACGGTATTGTCGATCAGCCAGGCCGCGAACAGCATCAGCAGGAACAGGAAGAACACCTGAATGGTGATCGACCGGTAACGCTGATCATAAAGCAGCATGCTCAGTTCGAAGCTGCGCTTGGGCGGCGCCGACTTGGTTCGCAGGTCGCTTGTTGTGGACATGGACTTCTCCTGACGCAGGCCCGCACAAGGGCCGCGCCGCCAGAGCAGTGCTCAGGGATTATGCGGGATCATCAATGCAAGGTGCGCGCCCTTTCGGGGGCGCCCCCGCACGGGGGAGCGGCACAGCGCGGCGGGACAAAAACCCCCCCGGGGCCCCCCCCACCGGATGGTCTCAGCGGAACGGCGGGGCGTACATCAGCCCGCCCTGGGTCCACTGGGCGTTCAGCCCGCGGGCCAGACCGATGGGCGTCTGCTCGCCGATGTTGGCCGCGAAGATTTCGCCATAGTTGCCGCGGGCGGCAATGGCGCGCACGGCCCAATCCGAATCAAGTCCGAACATGGCGCCGAAGTCGCCTTCGGAACCCAGCAGGCGATTGATCTCGGGGCTGTCGCTGCCCTCGGCCATTTCGGCGACATTGGCCGAAGTGACGCCCAGTTCCTCGGCGGCGATCAGTGCCATCAGGGTCCAGCGGACGATGCCTTCCCACTGCTTGTCCCCGTCACGCACCACGAGTCCCAGCGGCTCTTTCGAGATCACCTCGGGGAGGATCACATGCTCGCCCGGATCGGCAAACGAGGCGCGGGTCGCGGCAAGGCCCGAGACGTCGGTGGTGTAGACGTCGCAGGCGCCGGCCAGATACTGCTGCTGGGCCTCGGCGTTGGTTTCGATCGGAACCGGCTCGTAGCTCATGCCATTGGCGCGGAAGTAATCGGCCAGGTTGAGTTCGGTGGTGGTGCCGGTCTGGATGCACACGGTGGCGCCATCCAGTTCCGTGGCCGAACTGACGCCCAGGTCACGGGGCACCATGAAGCCCTGGCCATCGTAATAGTTGGTGCCAACGAATGTCAGGTTCAGGTCGATGTCGCGGGCGAAGGTCCAGGTCGTGTTGCGCGCCAGCATGTCGACCTCGCCCGAGGCGAGCGCCGAAAAGCGGGTCTGGCCCGTGGTGGGGACAAAGTTCACGGCCATCGGGTCGTCGAAGATGGCGGCGGCAATCGCACGGCACTTGTCAACGTCAAAGCCCTGCCAGACGCCGTTGGCATCGGGGGCCGAGAACCCGGCCAGGCCAGTGGACACGCCGCAGTTCAGCTCGCCGCGATCCAGCACGGTCTGCAGGGTTTGCGCCTGTGCCATTCCGGCAACCAGCGCGGAGGCGGCAAAAGCGCCGAGGAGTACGGATTTCTTCATTTCAACCTCTCTGTTGTCGCCGCCTTCGCGGCGGTCTGTCCCGGAACGACCGGGATGTGCGACATAGCGGAGCATGCCCGAATGCCATCGGCAAGTTTGTGCCGATTGACGTCGCTGGGTCAAGCACATTGAGCGTCGCGGATGCCCGTTTTGTAAGCATCATCCGCGGAGTTGATCGCAAGGCAATCGATCCGCCCGTGTGTGGGTCAGCCGCCCCCGGCAAGGCATCCAGCGCACGCAGAAACGAAAAGCCCGGGCGCAGCGGCTGCGCCCGGGCTGGTCTGATGCTGAAAGGGCGCGCCCCGTCAGGCCAGATCGAAGCGGTCGGCGTCCATTACCTTGGTCCATGCGGCGACGAAATCGGCCACGAATTTCGCGCGATTGTCATCCTGTGCATAGAGTTCCGCGAGCGCCCGGAGTTGCGAGTTCGACCCGAACACCATGTCCACCCGCGTGCCGGTCCATTTCACCGCGCCGCTCTTGCGGTCGCGGCCCTCGAACTGCTGCTCGTCACCGTCCACGGGCGCCCAGACCGTGCCCATATCCAGCAGGTTGACGAAGAAATCGTTCGTCAACTGCCCCGGACGGTCGGTCAGCACGCCATGTGCGGTTTCGCCATGCGTGGCGCCCAGCGCGCGCATGCCGCCGACCAGTGCCGTCATTTCCGGCGCTGTCAGGCCCAGAAGCTGCGCGCGGTCAACCAGCATCGCCTCGGCCGAAATGCTGTAGACGCCCTTCTGCCAGTTACGGAATCCGCAAGCGATGGGCTCCATCGGCTCGAAGGACTCGGCGTCGGTCTGCTCTTCGCTCGCATCCGTGCGGCCGGGGGTGAAGCGCACTTCGATGGCGTGGCCTGCGTCCTTCGCGGCTTTCTCCACCGCTGCGGTGCCCCCCAGCACGATCAGATCGGCCAGCGAGACCTTCTTGCCGCCCGCGGCGCTGGCGTCGAACTCGGCCTTGATCCCTTCCAGGACACCCAGCACGCGCGCCAGCCGCGCGGGTTCATTGGCGTCCCAGTCCTTCTGCGGGGCCAGCCGGATGCGTGCGCCATTGGCCCCGCCGCGATAATCCGACTGCCGGAAGCTCGACGCCGCGGCCCAGGCCGTGAACACCAGATCCTGCACCGGGAGCGCATCCAGCAGCTTGCCCTTCAGGCCTGCAATATCGCTCGCGTCCACCAGCGGATGATCGACAGCCGGGACCGGATCCTGCCAGATCAGGTCTTCGGCGGGAACCTCGGCGCCCAGATAACGCGCCTTCGGCCCCATGTCGCGATGGGTCAGCTTGAACCAGGCGCGGGCAAAGGCGTCGGCGAACTCGTCCGGGTTGGCATGGAAATGGCGCGAGATCTTCTCGTAGGCCGGGTCCATGCGCATCGCCATGTCGGCGGTGGTCATGATGATCGGCACCCGCTTGGACGGGTCCTCGGCGTCCGGGGCCATGCAGGCGTCATCGGGGTTCTTCGGCGTCCACTGCCAGGCGCCCGCGGGGCTTTTGACCAGCTCCCACTCATAGCCGAACAGCACATCGAAATACCCCATGTCCCAGGCGATCGGGTTCGGGGTCCACGACCCTTCGATGCCGCTGGTGATGGTGTCACGGCCCTTGCCGCTGCCGTAGCTGCTGATCCAGCCCAGACCCTGTTCCTGCAGCGCGGCGCCTTCGGGTTCGCGCCCGACATGGGCGGCATCGCCCGCGCCGTGGCATTTGCCGAAGGTATGGCCACCGGCGGTCAGCGCCACGGTTTCGTAGTCATTCATGGCCATCCGGGCAAAGGTCTCGCGGATGTCATGGGCCGAGGCCAGCGGGTCCGGGTTGCCGTTCGGGCCTTCGGGGTTGACGTAGATCAGGCCCATCTGCACGGCGGCCAGCGGGTTTTCCAGCTCACGCTCGCCTTCATAGCGCGCATCGCCCAGCCATTCGCCTTCGGAGCCCCAGTAGACATCTTCCTCGGGCTCCCACACATCCTGGCGTCCGCCGCCGAAGCCGAAGGTCTTGCCGCCCATGGATTCGATCGCCACGTTGCCCGCCAGCACGAACAGGTCGGCCCAGGAAATGGCGTTGCCGTATTTCTGCTTGATCGGCCACAGCAGGCGCCGCGCCTTGTCCAGGTTGGCGTTGTCCGGCCACGAGTTCAGCGGCGCGAACCGCTGCTGACCGGTGCCCGCACCGCCGCGCCCGTCCGCCGTGCGATAGGTTCCGGCGGCGTGCCAGGCCATGCGGATCATCAGGCCGCCATAATGGCCATAGTCCGCAGGCCACCAATCCTGGCTGTCGGTCATCAGGTCGGTGAGGTCCTTCTTCAGCGCGACAAGGTCCAGGTTCCGGAATGCCTCGGCATAGCTGAAAGCCCGGCCATAGGGATCGGTCGCCGGGTTGTTCTGGCTGAGCAGCTTCAGGTTCAGTTGCTCCGGCCACCAGTCGCGGTTGGTGCGCCCGCGCTGGGTTGCGTTCGGGTTGCCGCCGCCAAAGCCCATCGGGCAGCCGCCGCCACCGGGATTGCTTCCGTCCATGATCGTCTCCCATGTATTTCGCGCCGCGGTCCCGGTATGTGGAACGCTGGCGCTTCCGAATTTCTGGAACGGTTCTAACACCGGGCGTCCATCAGTTGAAGTTGGTTTTTCTGATTGCGACGATATGATGCGCTTATGAAGACTCTGACCCTGAAGCAGTTGCGCTATGTCGACGCGCTGGCCCGTCAGGGCCATTTCGGCCGCGCGGCCGAGGTGTGCGCGATCTCGCAGCCCGCCCTGTCCATGCAGGTCCGCGACCTCGAGGCCGCACTGGGCACCCCGCTGTTCGAACGCAGCGCCCGGCAGGTGCGGCTGACCAGTTTCGGCGCGGCCTTTGCCGAGCGGGCGCGCGACATCCTGCGCGCGGTCGATGAACTGGGCGATCTGGCCCGCGCCGCGCAGGGGGGGCTGGCGGGGCAGTTGCGGCTGGGAGTGATTCCCACTGTCGCGCCCTATCTGCTGCCGGGGCTGCTGCCGGAGCTGACCCGCGCCTGGCCGGACCTGGACCTGCATCTGCGCGAGGCGCTGACCCAGCGGCTGCTGACAGAGTTGCGGGCGGGTGTGCTGGATGCGGCGATCGTGGCGTTGCCGGTGTCCGAACCGGGGATCGAGGAGGTGCCGCTTTTTGCCGAATCCTTCGTGCTGGTCCGCCCGCAGGCGCAGGCGGGCCAGCCGGTGCCCGGCCCCGAAGGCCTGCATGCGATGCGCCTGCTGCTGCTGGAAGAGGGGCATTGCTTCCGCGATCAGGCGCTTTCGTTCTGCAAACTGGCGCCGGGGCGCCCGCGCGAGGTGCTGGACGGTTCGTCGCTGGCCACATTGGTGCAGCTTGTCGGCGCGGGAATCGGGGTGACGCTGATCCCGGAAATGGCGGTGCCGGTGGAAACGCGCTCGGCCCCGGTGGCGGTGGCGCGCTTTCCGGAGCCGCAGCCCAGCCGCACCATCGGCATGATCTGGCGCCGCACATCGCCGCTGGCACCGCAACTGGCGCGGATCGGCGAGATGGTGCAGGCGGTTGGGCGCGCGGGGCGAACAGACCCGCCGCCCTTGGGCAGCCCGGCGCATCACCCTTGATTTTGCCGCCGAACGGGCGCAGGCTTAGGCAATGAATATCCAGAACCTGCCGTCCAGCACCGCCGCCGAGGATCGCGTCAGCTTCGACCGGCGCGAACTGGGCCAGATACTCGGGCTCTATGGGCGCATGGTCGCAGCGGGCGAGTGGCGCGACTACGGCATCTCGATGCTGCGCGACCGGGCGGTGTTCTCGGTCTTCCGCCGCGCCGCCGAAAACCCGCTTTACCGGATCGAAAAGACGCCGCGCCTGCGCAACCGTCAGGGCATGTATGCCGTGGTTGCGCTGGACGGCCGGGTGCTGAAGCGCGGCCATGACCTGCCGCAGGTGCTGCGGGTGCTGGAGCGCAAGCTGATCCGGGCGGTAGATGGCTGAAAAGACGCCCCCCGCGCCCCGGCGCAGAGCGCAGCGCCCGGGCGTGGATCACTCCGCCGAAAGCATGTAGCCCTCGCCGCGCACGGTGAGCAGATAGCGCGGGCGCTTCGGATCGGGCTCCAGCTTGCGGCGCAACCGGGTCACCTGCACGTCCACGGCGCGTTCCTGGCCGATGGTGCCGCCATGGGCGCCGCGCTCGCGGTCCAGATGATCCACCAGCGCCTCGCGGGTGACCACCGCGCCGGGGGTGCGCGCGAAATGGCGCAGCAGCGCCGCCTCGGTCTGGGTCAGGCGGATCAGTTCCTCGCCGCGGCGCAACTCGCCGCGCTCCACGTCATAGCGCAACGGGCCCAGCATCAGCAGTTGCGGCGTCAGCGCCACCGGTTCGGCGGGCGGCGCGCGGCGCAGCACGGCGGCGATGCGCAGCAGCAGCTCGCGCGGTTCGAACGGCTTGGGCAGGTAGTCGTCCGCCCCCGCTTCCAGCCCGGCGATCCGGTCCTCGGCCTCGCCGCGCGCGGTGAGCAGCAGAACCGGCGTGTCCGAAACCCCGCGGATGTGGCGGGTCAGGCTGATGCCGTCCTCGCCCGGCATCATGACGTCCAGCACCACCAGGTCGAATTCCAGCCCCGCCAGAAGCCGCCGCGCATGGGCGGCATCGCGCGCAGCGGTGACGATGAACCCTTGCCGGACCAGGTATCGCTGCAGCAGCGCCCGGATGCGCGCATCGTCATCAACCACCAGAAGATGCGACGCAAGCACCTGCTCCGCCGGCCCGGTTTGCGCGGCCCCGCTCATGGCCTGCCGTCCCGCAATTGCAGATACTGCTGGCGGATGTCATCCTCCATCATTGCCTCCAGCACCTGCCGGAACCCGGCCACCGCCTGCGGCCCGGCGGCGCGATAGGCGGCGCGCATCCGGGCGCGCTGCGCCTCGGACAATTCCGCCTCCAGCGCGCGCCCGGCCTCGGTCAGATACAGATGCCGTTCGCGCCGGTCGCGGCGGCCCACGCGGCTTTCGACCAGCCCGTCCTCGATCAATGTGCGCAGCACCCGGTTCAACGATTGTTTGGTCACCCCCAGCACCGACAGCAGGTTGTTTACCGTGGTGCCATGGCTGCGGTTGATGAAATGCAGCGCCCGGTGATGGGCGCGGCCATAGTTGTGCTGCGCCAGGATCCGGTCCGGATCGGCGGTGAAGCCGCGATAGGCGAAGAACATCGCCTCGATCCCCTTGCGCAACTGTTCGTCGGTCAGGAACAGCAGGTTCTCGCCGCCGCCGACACCGCTTTCGGGCATGCTCCCGCTCTCCCGCAGATCACAAATCCAGCCACCGTGCCGCATTTTATGTCAGTGTTGTTGACATTCCAAGAATCAATTGCTAGCGAGTTCCGGATTTCGCGTAAGATTGTGTCCGGTTCGGACCTAAGTTGCGCAACATCTGAAAAGCTGCAAGGGGTGGCGCCATGGCCGGAGCGTATGACGACAGGGACGGATACATCTGGATGGACGGTGCCATGGTGCCGTGGCGGGATGCAAAGGTGCATATCCTGACCCATGCCATGCACTATGCGTCCTCGGTCTTCGAGGGCGAGCGCTGCTATGGCGGCAAGATCTTCAAGGGCCGCGAACACTCCGAACGGCTGATCGAATCGGGGCGGCTGCTGGACATGCCGCTGCCGCTGACGGCGGACGAGATCGACGCCGCCAAGGCCGCAGTGCTGGACGCCAACAACCTGCGCGATGCCTATGTGCGCGCCGTCGCCTGGCGCGGCGCGGGCGAGGATATGGGCGTGGCCGCCGCGCGCAACCCGGTCCGGGTCGCGGTGGCCGCCTGGGAATGGGGCGCCTATTACGGCGATGCCAAGATGCAGGGCGCCAAGCTGGACATCGCCCGCTGGAAGCGCCCGTCACCCGAGACCATCCCCACCGCGGCCAAGGCGTCCGGGCTATACATGATCTGCACCATGTCCAAGCACGCAGCCGAGGCCAAGGGCTGCTCGGACGCGCTGTTCATGGACTGGCGCGGCTATGTGGCCGAGGCCACCGGCGCCAATGTCTTCTTCGTCAAGGACGGCGAGGTGCACACGCCGCTGGCCGATGCCATCCTGAACGGCATCACCCGGCGCACCGTGATCGGCCTGCTGCGCGAAATGAACGTGCCCGTGCACGAGCGCTACATCCTGCCCGAGGAACTGCCCGGCTTCCAGCAATGCTGGCTGACCGGCACCGCCGCCGAGGTGACGCCCGTGGGCCAGATTGGCGAGCATCATTTCCAGGTCGGCCAACTGACCCGCGATATCGCCCAGGCCTACGAGGCCCACGTCCGCGCCTGAGCGCTTCCAGCCTGCGCGCGCCACAGCATCGGGCGCCACAGCATCCGGCATCATGCCGCGGCGCCGTCCGGTGCCGGTTGCGCCCGGCGCGGCGGACGGATTCTGTGCAAGGGTCCGGCGCATGTCACCCCCGGCGCGGCCTCCATGCCGGGGGCCGGGTGCGCTCAGTGGAAACGGAACGCGCGGCCGCGCGGCGTCACGCTCAGGGCCGCTGCGCCTCGCGTGCGCGGGCGCTGTCAAGCGCCGAATACACGTCCAGCCGCGTCGGCTCCGCGCGCGGGCGCCGCATCAGGCTCTGGCTGGCCGGATGGGGCGTGCCCTTGCCCCGCTCCATCGCAAGATAGGGCGCTGTGCGCGCTGCGCTGGCGGCACGGTCGCGGTCAAGAATGCTCTGGGTCATGATTCCCCCCTGTCTTGCTGCAAACAAGGACCCGCATAGCACAGCGGGGGCGGATTCTCTACCTCGGGTTGATCACAGGCCCGCGTGCAGGCGCATGGGATGAAGGGTCAGGGCTCCTGAAGCCGGGTCAGCCAGTCGGCGGCCACCAGCGGCGCACCCCCGTCCGGCAACACTGCGGTATCCGCCGCCGCAGGCATCACCGGCTGCGCGGACACGGCCACCGGGGGCGCCGGGACGGGTGCAACCAGAACCGGCGCCTTCGGTGCCCGCGCCGCCGCGCGCGAGGCATAGATGTCGATGGGCGTGCCATTGCGCACCATGGCGTAGATGTCTTCCATCTGCCGGTCGGTCACGGCGATGCAGCCGTCTGTCCAGTCGCCGCGCGCGTTCTGGAAGCGCGGCCCGCGCCCGTGAATGAAGATGTCGCCGCCGGGTGAAACCCCGCGCGCGGCGGCGCGGGCGCGGTCCTCGGCGTTGGGGTAGGAAATGCCGATCGACAGGTGAAAGCGGCTGTTGGGGTTGCGCCGGTCGATGTAATAGCGCCCCTCGGGCGTGCGGCGGTCGCCTTCCTGCTGCTTGTGGCCGTCGGGGTTGCCCAGTTGCACCCGGAATGCCCGCAGCATCCGGTCATGGTGCCAGAGCTCCATCCGCCGCTCGGCCTTGTACACGCGGATATGGGTGACTTCCGGACCGTTGTAGGTGCGGAACTTGGACGGGGTGCCGCAGCCTGCCAGTACCAGCAAGACCGCGACCACGGCCATCAGACGCGAAAGAATCATGCTCTGCCCCGGGCGATTTTTCCCGCAACAATGCCGTAATTCACGCCCTCGGACCAGAAAAACCGCGCCGCGCCCCCCGCCGGGCGCGTCATCAAGCCCTTTTCGCCGGTCACTTCGACGTGTCCTCTCGCTGCGGTGGCGCCTTCCCGGCGGTTTCGACCCCCAGCCGCGCCTCGATGGTGCGCAGCCGCGCCAGCACCTCGTCGCGGTAGTCGCTGGTCTGCTTGTTGCTCTCCTCGGCATGCGCATCCTGCATCGAGTTCACGATCAGACCAACCAGCAGGTTCACCACCGCAAAGGTGGTCATCATGATGAACGGGACAAAGAACACCCAGGCATGGGGGTAGACCTCCATCACCGGGCGCACGATTCCCATGGACCACGACTCCAGCGTCATGATCTGGAACAGCGAATAGGCCGACCGGCCAAGACTGCCGAACCACTCCGGGAAACTGTCCTGAAACAGCTTCGTCGCCATCACCGATCCGATGTAGAAGATCATCGTCATCAGCAGAAACACCGAGCCCATCCCCGGCAGTGCCTTCAGGAAGCCCTCGACCACCCGGCGCAGGCTCGGCGTGACCGAGACCACGCGCAGCAGCCGCAGGATGCGCAGCGCACGCAGGACCGTGTAGGCGCCGGCACCGGGCACCAGCGAAATCCCCACAATCACGAAATCAAAGAGGTTCCAGCCCGAGCGGAAGAACCGCAACCGCTGCGCATAGAGCTTCAGCGCGATCTCGATCACGAAGATGCTCAGGCACAGCCGGTCCAGCCCGATGATCAGCGGCCCCGCCGCCGCCATGATCCCGGCCGATGTCTCCATGCCCAGGATCACCGCATTGAACAGGATCACGCCGATGATCCCGTTCTGCACCCAGCGCTGATCCAGAAACGCCGCCACCTTCGCCCGTGCGGACCCTGGTTCGGGCGCTGTCGCCTCCTGCGCTTCTTCTGACCGTTCCTGCATGGGTTCCATTTTCTTGCAAGAAATACTCCGGGGGTCCGGGGGCTGGCCCCCGGGGCTGCAAGGGCCGCGCGCCCTCAGTCTCCGATGGCCGCGGCCCCCGCGATATGGCCAAACACGAAGCGCGCCGCAAGCTCCACATGCGCCGACCAGCGGAACTGGTCCACCACCTGCACGGTTTGCAGGCAGTATCCCGCCGCCACCAGCACGCGTGCATCGCGGGCGAAGGTCACCGGGTTGCAGGACACGGCGGCGATCACCGGCACCTGCGCGCGCGCCAGTTCCGCCACCTGCGCCGCCGCCCCCGCCCGCGGCGGGTCGATCACCACCGCGTCGAAGCACGCCAGCTCATCGGCCAGCAGCGGGCGGCGGAACAGGTCGCGTGTCTCCGTGCGCACCCGCTTCAACCCCGCCGCCCGGCGCCAGCCCGCGTCCAGCGCGGCCAGCATCGCCGCGTCGCCCTCGACCGCGTGGACCTCGGCGCGTTCGGCCAGCGGCAGGGTGAAGGTGCCGCAGCCCGCGAACAGGTCCGCCACCCGCGCGGCATCGCCCACCGCGCCGCGCACGGCGGCCAGCAGCGTCGCCTCGCCGTCCTCGGTCGCCTGCAGGAAGGCGCCGGGCGGCGGGACCACCTGCGCGCGCCCGAAGGTCTGCGCTGGCAGCGCGGCCAGCGCGATCACCTCGCCCTCCCAGGCCAGCCGCGCCAG
>JAFIEE010000249.1 GCA_020832705.1 Paracoccaceae bacterium | reverse complement strand
CCCGCCGCCCCCCCCCCCCCCCCCCCCCCCCCCCCCCCCCCCCCCCCCCCCCCCCGCGCCGCCGCCACCCCGCGCATCCCGCCGACGGTTGACTCCCCCCGCGCCGCCTGTATAAGCGCGCGGTCCCGTCCAGCGGGGCAACAGATTTGGTGTTGGTGGCCCCCGCAAGGGGATGCCTGTCGCCAAGGGCCGCAACTGCGGCCTGCGGAAAGGACAACGCCCTTCACATCGCAGAAGGAGATCAGCCGTGACCAAACGCACGTCTGCCAAGTACAAGATCGACCGCCGCATGGGCGAAAACATCTGGGGCCGCCCGAAAAGCCCCGTGAACCGCCGCGAATACGGCCCCGGCCAGCACGGTCAGCGCCGCAAGCAGAAGCTGTCGGACTTCGGCACCCAGTTGAAGGCCAAGCAGAAGCTCAAGGGCTATTATGGCGACCTGACCGAGAAGCAGTTCCGCCGCATCTATGCCGAAGCCGAGCGCCTGCGCGGTGACACCGGCGAGATGCTGATCGGACTGCTGGAGCGCCGCCTGGACGCGGTGGTCTATCGCGCGAAATTCGTGCCCACCGTCTTTGCCGCCCGCCAGTTCGTCAACCATGGCCATGTCACCGTGAACGGCAAGCGCGTGAACATCCCCAGCTACCGCGTCAAGGAAGGCGACGTGATCGCCGTGCGCGACAAGTCCAGGCAACTGGCCATCGTGCTCGAAGCCGTCGGCCTGCCCGAGCGGGATGTCCCCGACTACCTCGAGGTGGATCATGCCAAACTGACCGCAACCTTCGTGCGCACGCCTGCGCTGGGCGATGTGCCGTATCCGGTGCAGATGGAACCCAACCTGGTGGTGGAATTCTACGCCAAGAACTGATCGGTCTGACCGGCACTGGCTTTCCCCGACCCCGGCCCGCTGTGCCGGGGTCGCTGCGTTTCCCGGGGGCGCGTTCGGGGCCGGATCAGGCCGCGCCGGGCAACCGGACCATGAACCGGGCCCGGAATGGATGCAGAACGGCAACGCCCGGCCCAGAAGGCGACATGGGCGTTGCGTCGTTGTCACTTCGTCGCTGGTGCCCGGGCCTTCGCGGCGCTAGAACCCCGGAATACGGAGGTCCGCAGCGCTTATGAACGATATCATTCGCCCCCAGCCCGGTATTCTGGATATTGCCCTCTATCAGGGCGGCAAGGCGTCGATTGCCGGACGTCCGGATGCGGTAAAGCTGTCTTCCAACGAAAACCCGTTCGGCCCCGGCGAACGCGCGATCGACGCCTATCGCCGCGCCGGGCATGCGCTGCACCGTTATCCGTCCACTGATCACGCCGCCCTTCGGTTGGCCATCGGCGCAACCCACGGCCTGGACCCGGAGCGAATCATCTGCGGCGTGGGCTCGGACGAGATCATCACCTTCCTCTGCCAGGCCTATGCCGGGCGCGGGGACGAGGTGCTCTACAGCCAGCACGGCTTCCTGATGTATCGCATTTCGGCGCTGGCCGTCGGTGCCGTGCCGGTTGTCGCCCCCGAGCGCGACCGCACCACCGATGTGGACGCGATGATCGCGGCGATGAGCGCGCGCACCCGGCTGGTTTTCGTGGCCAATCCCAACAACCCCACCGGCACCATGATCTCGCGCGCCGAGGTGACGCGGCTGGCCGATGCGCTGCCGCCCGCGGCGCTGCTGGTCCTTGATGGCGCCTATGCCGAATATGTGGAGGGTTTCGACGGCGGCGCGGCGCTGGTCGATGCGCGCGAGAATGTGGTGATGACCCGCACGTTTTCCAAGATTCACGGGCTGGGCGGTTTGCGCATCGGCTGGGGCTATGGGCCGCGGCATGTGATCGATGTGCTCAACCGCATTCGCGGACCCTTCAACCTGTCGAACACCCAGCTCGAAGTCGCCGAGGCCGCGCTGGGCGACGCCGAGCATCTGGAACGCAGCGCCCGCGAGAATGCCCGCATGCGCGCATGGCTTCAGCGCGCCCTGCAGGATCTGGGCCTGCAATGCGACCGCAGTCATGCGAATTTCGTTCTCGCCCGGTTCGAGACCGAAGCCGAGGCGGAGGCCTGCAACGCGCACCTGCTGTCCGAAGGTCTGATCGTGCGGCAGGTGGGTGCCTATGGGTTGCCCGAATGCCTGCGCATCACCGTCGGCGATGAGCCCGCCTGCCGCCGCGTTGTTCATGCCATCGCGCAGTTCCTGGGGCGGCGCTGATGCCGCCCTTTCGCCGGGTGGCGCTGATCGGGCTGGGGCTGATCGCCGGGTCCATGGCGCTGGCCATGCGCCGCGCCGGGCTGGCCGAATCGATCACCGGCCACGCCCGCAGCGCCGAAACCCGCGCGGTGGCGCTGGAAATCGGGCTGGTGGATTCCGTCCACGCCACGGCGGCCGGGGCGGCCGCGGAGGCCGATCTCGTGGTGCTGGCTGTCCCCGTGGGCGCCATGGCGTCCATCGCACGGGAGATCGGCCCGCATCTGGCGCCGGGTTGCATCGTCACCGATGTCGGCTCGGTCAAGCAGGCGGTCATCGAGGCCGTCGCCCCGCATCTGCCTGCGGGCGTCCATTTCGTTCCCGGCCATCCGTTGGCGGGCACCGAGCATTCCGGCCCGCGCGCGGGCTTTGCCACCCTTTTCCGCAACCGCTGGTGCATCCTCACCCCGCCCGAAGACGCGGACCCGCAGGCCGTGGCACGGCTGCGCGCGCTCTGGGAGGCGATGGGCGCGAACGTGGACCTGATGGACGCGCCGCACCATGATCTGGTGCTGGCGGTGACCAGCCACGCCCCGCATCTGATCGCCTATACAATGGTGGGCGTGGCCGATGATCTGCGCCGCGTCACCGACAGCGAGGTGATCAAGTATTCCGCCGCCGGGTTCCGGGACTTCACGCGAATCGCCGCGTCGGACCCGACCATGTGGCGCGATGTGTTCCTGAGCAACAAGGCCGCGACCCTGGAGATCCTCGGCCGGTTCACCGAAGAGCTGTTCGCACTCCAGCGCGCCATCCGCCGCGAGGACGGGGATCACCTGCACGCCTATTTCACCCGCACCCGAGCGATTCGACGCGGAATCATCGAGGCCGGGCAGGACGTGGACGCGCCTGATTTCGGGCGCAGCGCATCGGACAGGGGCGACTCGGCGTCCTGAGCGTGCCCGCAGCGGGGCGATTCCCCGGCGCCCCGCCCCCGGGAGGGCGGTTGCGGCCGGACCAACGGCACCTTGTCTGTGTCGGGCGCGAAGTCGGCGACAAGCGCATGTTGGCGAAAAATATATTATATTGCAAAGCGTTATATGGCATCCGCCGCAGCCCTGCCCTGGGTGGCCCGGAAAAATCGCCCCATTCTGTTCATTTCTCTCTTGCGGTGATTGTTTTGATTGCCTAGATAGCGCTTCACCGGCGGC
>JAFIEE010000248.1 GCA_020832705.1 Paracoccaceae bacterium | reverse complement strand
GAACAAGGGCTGGGTCACCCGCTTCTTCCCCGAGCGCGTGCGCGGCACCCGTCCGTCCATGGATCTGGTCGATGCCGCCACCGGAGAGGTGATCGTCAAGGCGGGCGACAAGGTCACCCCGCGCATGGTCAAGAAGTGGCTGGACGAGGGCACGTTCACCGAGCTTCTGGTGCCGTTCGACTACATCGTGGGCCGCTTCGTCGCCCGCGACATCGTGGACGAGGAAACCGGCGCCATCTGGGCCGAGGCCGGGGAAGAACTGACCTGGGATCTGGACAAGGACGGCGAGGTCAAGGGCGGCACGCTCAAGGACCTGCTGGACAACGGCGTGACCGACATTCCGGTGCTGGATATCGATGGCGTGAGCGTCGGACCCTACATCCGCAACACCATGGCGGCGGACAAGAACTGGAACCGCGAAACCGCGCTGACGGACATCTACCGGGTGATGCGCCCGGGCGAGCCGCCGACCTATGACACTGCCTCGGCCCTGTTCGACACGCTGTTCTTTGATTCCGAACGCTATGACCTGTCCGCCGTGGGCCGGGTGAAGATGAACATGCGCCTGCAACTGGATGCGCCCGACACGCTGCGCACCCTGCGCCGCGAGGACATCGTCGCCTGCATTCGCGGGCTGGTGGAGCTGCGCGACGGCAAGGGCGAAACCGACGACATCGACCACCTTGGCAACCGCCGGGTGCGTTCGGTGGGCGAGCTGATGGAAAATCAGTATCGCGTCGGCCTGCTGCGCATGGAGCGGGCGATCCGCGAGCGCATGTCCACCGTGGAGATCGACACGGTGATGCCGCAGGATCTGATCAACGCCAAGCCCGCAGCGGCGGCGGTACGTGAATTCTTCGGCTCCAGCCAGCTTTCGCAGTTCATGGACCAGACCAACCCGCTGTCCGAGGTGACGCACAAGCGCCGCCTGTCGGCGCTTGGCCCGGGCGGTCTGACGCGCGAGCGCGCGGGCTTCGAGGTGCGCGACGTGCACCCCACCCATTACGGCCGGATGTGTCCGATCGAAACGCCCGAAGGCCAGAACATCGGCCTGATCAATTCGCTGGCAACCTTTGCCCGCGTGAACAAGTACGGCTTCATCGAAACCCCCTACCGCAAGGTTGTGGACGGGCAGGTAACGGACGAGGTGGTGTATCTTTCCGCCACCGAGGAACAGCGCCACACCATCGCGCAGGCCAATGCAAAGCTCGATGCCGAAGGCCGGTTCGTCAACGAACTGGTCAGCACCCGCACGGCCGGTGACTTCATGCTCAACCCGCGCGAGGCTGTGGACCTGATCGACGTGTCGCCGAAGCAGCTTGTCTCGGTGGCGGCCTCGCTCATTCCGTTCCTGGAAAACGATGACGCCAACCGCGCGCTGATGGGTTCGAACATGATGCGGCAGGCGGTGCCGCTCCTGCAGAACGACGCGCCGCTGGTCGGCACCGGGATCGAGGGCGTTGTCGCCCGCGATTCGGGCGCCGCAATCATGGCGCGCCGCGCCGGGGTGGTCGATCAGGTGGACGCGCAGCGGATCGTTGTGCGCGCGACCGAGATGCTGGAACCGGGCGAGCCGGGCGTGGACATCTACCGCCTGCGCAAGTTCAAGCGCTCCAACCAGTCAAGCTGCATCAACCAGCGCCCGCTGGTGAAGGTGGGCGATACGGTCACCCGCGACGCGGTGATCGCCGATGGCCCCACCACCGACATGGGCGAACTGGCCGTGGGCCGCAACGTGGTCGTCGCCTTCATGCCCTGGAACGGCTACAACTACGAGGACTCGATCCTGATCTCGGAGCGCATCCTCAAGGATGACGTGTTCACCTCGATCCATATCGAGGAATACGAGGTTGCGGCCCGCGACACCAAGCTTGGCCCCGAGGAAATCACCCGCGACATTCCCAACGTGGGCGAGGAAGCACTGCGCAACCTCGACGAGGCGGGGATTGTCTATATCGGCGCCGAGGTGCAGGCCGGGGATATTCTGGTCGGCAAGATCACCCCCAAGGGTGAAAGCCCGATGACGCCGGAAGAAAAACTTCTGCGCGCGATCTTCGGCGAAAAGGCCAGCGACGTGCGCGACACCTCGCTGCGGCTGCCGCCGGGGGCTTACGGCACCATCGTCGAGGTGCGGGTGTTCAACCGCCACGGCGTCGACAAGGACGAGCGCGCGCTGCAGATCGAGCGCGAGGAGATCGAGCGCCTGAGCCGCGACCGCGACGACGAGCTGGAAATCCTGGAACGCAACATCTACGCGCGCCTGCACGATCTGATCATCGGCAAGGTGGCGGTGAAGGGTCCGAAGGGCGTCAAGCCCAACTCGGACATCACCGAAGAGTTGCTGGACGGGCTGAGCCGCGGCCAGTGGTGGCAGCTTGCGCTGGGCGATGACGCCGACGCGCAGGAGGTCGAGGCCCTGAACGCGCTCTATGACCAGCAGAAGCGCCAGTTGCAGGCCCGGTTCGACGACAAGGTCGAAAAGGTGCGGCGTGGCGACGACCTGCCCCCGGGCGTGATGAAGATGGTCAAGGTCTTCGTCGCCGTGAAGCGCAAGCTGCAGGCCGGCGACAAGATGGCCGGGCGCCACGGCAACAAGGGCGTCATCTCCAAGGTTGTCCCGGTCGAGGACATGCCTTTCCTGGCGGATGGCACCAGCGTCGACATGGTTCTGAACCCGCTGGGTGTGCCGTCGCGCATGAACGTCGGGCAGATCCTGGAAACCCACATGGGCTGGGCACTGCGCGGCATGGGGATTCAGATCGACGAGGCGCTGCAGGAGTATCGCCGCGCCGGCAACATGTCCCCGGTGCGCGATGCGATGAAGCTGGCCTATGGCGACGAGCTTTTCGCCGAGGTGTTCGAAGCCATGGACGACGATGCCATGGCAGAGGCCGCCGCGACCGTGACGAACGGGGTGCCTATCGGCACGCCGGTCTTTGACGGCGCCAAGGAAGGCGACGTGGACGATGCGCTGGTGCGGGCGGGCTTCGACCGGTCCGGCCAGTCGGTGGTCTTTGACGGTCGCACCGGCGAGGCCTTCGCGCGTCCGGTCACCGTGGGCGTGAAATACATGCTCAAGCTGCACCATCTGGTCGATGACAAGCTGCACGCACGCTCCACCGGGCCCTACAGCCTGGTCACCCAGCAGCCGCTGGGCGGCAAGGCGCAGTTCGGCGGCCAGCGGCTGGGCGAAATGGAGGTCTGGGCGCTGGAAGCCTATGGCGCCGCCTACACGCTGCAGGAAATGCTGACGGTGAAATCCGATGACGTGGCGGGCCGCACCAAGGTCTATGAGAGCATCGTCAAGGGCGAGGACAATTTCGAGGCCGGCGTGCCCGAATCCTTCAACGTGCTGGTGAAGGAAGTCCGCGGCCTCGGCCTGAACATGGAACTCCTGGATTCGGAGGAAG
>JAFIEE010000033.1 GCA_020832705.1 Paracoccaceae bacterium | reverse complement strand
TCCTTTGCTGCACATTACGTGATCAAAGGAGCGGCACCAAACCGTGACAGGTCCAAAGCGCGCGAGGCGGGCATCGGGGTGATCGCCGGGTCGGTCGCCACATGGCAGGCACAAGGCGAACGGGCGAGTGGGATCGTCAGGGCCATGAAGGAGAGTTTCACGAAAGCCGCGGCCGAAGCACCGTGCATTGTGTTCATCGATGAAGTTGACGCCTTCGGCAATAGAGAGCGCCGGGACCACAACGCGTCGTGGACGGAGTATGTAGTCGCGGCCTTGCTCGAGTGTCTGGACGGCTACGCTCAGTTTGAAGGTGTCGTGCCCATGGCCGCCACGAACAACCTGGAACGGATCGATGCTGCGATCCGGCGCCCCGGCCGTTTCGAGAGGGTGCTCCATCTGGGCAATCCCACGCCGGACCTCCTGCCCGCGGCGTTCCGTTTTCAGGCCTATCCGGACCTCGCCGAGGTCGACCTGACGGGGCTCGCCGCGCAAGCGGTCGGCCTGAGCGGCGCGGACATCGCGGGCCTTGTCCGGGCCGCCCGGGCCCGCGCGCGGCGGGCACGCCGCGCGCTCGATGTCGACGACCTCACCGCGGCACTGTCAGAGATCCGCCCGCCGATGCCGGATGCCGTGCGCTGGCAGGTTGCCGTGCACGAGGCCGGCCACGCGCTCGTGGCTGCCGCGACCGGCATCGCAAGGCCCCGACTTCTCGCCCTGCAAGGCAATGGCGGGGTCACCCATGCCAAGCCCCTCATGATCGGCCAACGCCGGTCCGAGATGGAGGCGACGCTGGCTCTCGACCTCGGCGGGCGCGCCGCCGAGCTCGCCGTCTTCGGAGAACCCTCCGGAGGCGCAGGCGGGGACGCCGAGTCGGACCTCGCCCGCGCATCGCTGCTCGCAGTGGCGATCGAGGCATCGCTCGGCCTCGGCGACAGCCTTGTCTGGGAGGGCAGCCCGCAGACCATCCTGGAGCGCCTGGCCCTCGACGCCGACCTGCGCGCCCGGGTCGAAGTGCATCTGCGCCGGGCTGAAGCGCGGGCCTTGCGGATTGTCGAGGCCCACCGCCCGCTGCTGGAGGAGGTCGCAGGCACACTGTGCCGCTCGGCCCTGCTCACCGGCCCGGCACTCGAGGCCCTGCTCGCCCGCGTCACGCGTGAACCCGCGATCACCACGCTCCCGGCGGGCGCCCGGACCGCCGCACCCGCGGGCATCTCAGCCCGGGCCGGGGACCGGCCGGGGCTGTCGGCGAGCGATGCCCCGGCCGTCATCCCGCGCTATCGCGCCGGGCAGGCGGATCAGGGTCTGCTCATCCATCCGGACCGGGCCGACAACACCAACGCTGGGCCCGACCTTAGCCGACCTTTTGCTGCCTGACGGGTCCGGCCCGCGGTCGGCCCGGTCTCCGGGGCCGGGCTGGCCCAAGCCCAGCCTCCCCACGCCACCAACAGAACATACACAAGGAGAGCGCCCATGACCAATACCTCCCCCATTTCGACCAGACTGCCACGACCCTTCCTCACCGGCCCGCGCATCGCGAGGCGCCACGTCCGGCGCCGCGGCACCGGCGCTGCGGTGGCGTCACACAGCGCGGCTCACGATACCCCGAGTCCAGCGACGGCCTTGAGCGCAGCGCCAGTCCGGACCGAAGGCGCCCGCATTCAGCGCGCCCTTTTCACCCGGCGGCCGGATCTGCCGTCCGTTGTCATTTCTATTCAGAGGGCTCAACAACCAAAGACCACAACCGCCCCCCTTACCCAGAAGAACCGAACAAAGCCGCCTCAGGCACGCCGCCCGGCGCATGGCGCCGACGGATCAGTTCAGGATCTGCCCGATGAGTTCGGCCAAGCTCCTGCCTGAAAAAAAAGCATACGGATGGATCGACTCCTCGCAGAGGGCGCGCCGTGCACCTCATGCCTGCACAGTCCCTATGTTCACATTGACGTTAACCCAGAGCCAAACCGTCCATCGCCCCCGCCGTCCCCCCTGAAGGAACCCTGTATGCCAGAAGCCTTTAAAAAAACAGCCGATCCGTTCCCCTTTGGAAGGCCAAACCCTGTTTCTGGAGGCCAATTTGTATATCAACTTCAATGCGTTAAAGAATTTCAAATCCCCAAATGTCTCTCGCCGACGGGCAGATATCGCATTCCCTTTGCGTTATATGCCTGAATGCACTCTTAACGCCGCGCTGGCGGATGGAGCGGGGTGCAGGAAGAAGCGCGACGGGGCGAACAGGGATGACGACGCATACAGACAGCAAGCCAGGCAGCGCGTCCTCCTTTTCTCGGGGAGTGTGGTGACTTGCCGCTGTCTCTGGAAAAGAGATCGCCGGGAGGGTCGGCAGCAGCGGTGGCTGGCACTCCCCGCGGCATCTTCCAGACCCGTGTTTCTCTCTCTGCAACCGGGCTCTCCCTGGTCAAACGGGCAAGACCAGACAAGAACACCGCCGCGACAAGGCTGCCGGATCCAGACCGGCACGAAACGTCGGCATCGGACACTGATCCCGCGCTGTCACGACGAACGCCGGATCGGATCGATGTTGTCGTTCCGCGGCCTGGCACGGAGAACAGCTTCGCACCATCGGCCGGCTCGGGACGTGCGCCTATCTTGCCGAACTCGCGCACCGAGATCGCCTTGCTGCGTGCCCATCTCGGCCCGGCAATAGACGCGATCCTGTTCGACGGAGACATCTCATGACGAAGGCCGCCATCTACGCCCGCGTGTCCACCACTCGCCAGGCTGACGGCGAGATTTCGCTGCCCGACCAGATCGCCCAATGCGAGGCCTATTGCGCGCGTCAAGGTTGGCCTGTCGCCGCCACATATGTCGAGCCGGGTGCCTCGGCCCGTGACGACGACCGTCCGCAGTTCCAGGAGATGATCTACGCAGCGACCCGGACCGACCAGCCCTTCGAGGTGATCGTCGTCCATTCGCTCAGTCGTTTCAGCCGTGACTCGCTCCAGGCCGGCATCTACACACGCGATCTGGACAAGGCCGGTGTCCGCTTGGTCTCGATCACACAGGATCTCGGCGAAAGCGAGCTGGGCGAATTCGTCCGCAAGGTTTTTCACCTCATGGACGAACACCAGAGCCGCGAGAATGCGAAACATGTCCACCGCGCCATGCTGGAGAACGCGCGGCAGGGATTCTGGAACGGCGCCAAGCCGCCCTTCGGCTACAGCACCAAGATTACGGAACGGCGTGGTGGGCGCGACAAAAAGATCCTGGTCATCGACGAAGGAGAAGCTGCCGTCGTGCGCCGCATCTTCGCGCTGGCCGCAGGCGCCGAAGGCCCACCCATGGGCGTCAAGGCTATCGCAACCTACCTGAATCAGCGTGCCATCACCCGCCGGGGCAGGCTCTTCTCTACCGGTAGCATCTACGACATCCTGACATCGACGACCTATACCGGCGTCCATCACTTCAACCGAAACGACAGCCGACGACAGCGCGCCCGCCCGCCCTCGGACTGGATCGAGGTGCGCGTGCCGCAGATCGTCGAGGCCCGTGACTTCAACACCGTTCAGGCCCTGCTCCAGAGCCGCAACCCGAAAACGACACCCCCGCGTGTGGTCAACGGCCCTACATTCCTCGCCGGGCTGGCGAAATGCGCCTATTGCGAAGCCGCACTGATTCAGAACACCGGAAAGGGTGGGCGCTACCGCTATTACTGCTGCTCCTCGAAGCTCAAGAAGGGGCCAGACGCGTGCCGGGGACTGCGCATGCGGATGGAGGAGCTTGACACCATCGTCCTGCAACAACTGGAGCGTCACATCCTTCAGCCTGCCCGGCTTGAAAAGCTGCTTGCTGACTATCTTTCGACCGCGCGTGATCGCGATGCCAAAGCCCGGGACACACTGGCCCGGATGCGCAGCGACCATGCCGAGACCAAGGCCGCCATCACACGCCTGCTCGAACTGG
This sequence comes from Paracoccaceae bacterium, assembly GCA_020832705.1. Lineage (GTDB taxonomy): Bacteria > Pseudomonadota > Alphaproteobacteria > Rhodobacterales > Rhodobacteraceae > Rhabdonatronobacter. The sequence goes on along the minus strand of JAFIEE010000033.1, from coordinate 23,167 downwards.
TCGAAAAGGGCGTCATGGACCTCGAAGACCCTGAACTGCGCCAGCGCCTCATCGACCTGAAGTTCCGGCGCGACGAACTGTCCGACGAGATCACCGCAATGAGCCGACGCATGACCGAGGCTGCCCCACAAATCACCGTGGAGAAAGTCCGTGCCCTGTCGGAACTCCTGCGCAACAGCTTCCGGTCCGAGGATCCAGCCTTTCGTCAGGCCTACGCGCGGCTTCTTCTCGACGAGGTCCGCGTCTCGGACAACGATATCCGCCTAAGCGGGTCGAAAGATCGTCTCGCTCAAAAGGCAGCGAGCGGCCGAGGCGTTGCGCCGCCCGAAGTTCCCACTCTTGTTCGGAAATGGCGCGCCCGAAAGGATTCGAACCTCTGACCCCCAGATTCGTAGTCTGGTGCTCTATCCAGCTGAGCTACGGGCGCGCAACAGGGGCCTGATATCGCTCCTGCCGGAGCAATGCAAGAGGCGCGGCGCAGGAAAAGCGACTGCGGCGGGCCTCAGCCTGCGGTCGGCAGAGTGATCCGGAACTCGGTGCCTTCGGAATCGCTGCGGTGCAGGTCCAGCCGTCCGCCGTGTCCGCGCACCAGCTCGGCGGCAATGACCAGTCCCAGCCCGACACCGCCCTTGCGCACCCCGCCCTGGAAGGCGGTGAACAGGTGTTCGCGGGCCTTTTCGGGCAGGCCGGGGCCGGTGTCGCCCACCTTGATCACGACGCCCCCGTCCTCGGCAAAGGCCGAGACCTCGATGCTTCCGGGCTGGCCCGTGGCCTCGATCGCCTGACGCGCGTTGCGGATCAGGTTTCCCAGCACCCGGAACAACTGTTCCTGATCGGCGCTCAGGCTCAGCCCCGGCGGTACATCGACCAGGAATTCCACCGGCGGCGCGCCCGTGGCGGCAAGCTGTTCGGTCTCCACCACATCCGCCACCAGCGGCGCCAGCGCAATACGCGCCAGCCGGGGCGGCGGTTCCTCGGCCTTGCCGAAGGCGAGCGTGCTTTCGCACAGGTTGATGGCCCGCGACAGCGCGTTCAGCAGTTTCGGCGCCGAGCGCTGCACCGCCGGGTCGGCACTGCGTTCCATCCGGTCGGCGAACAGGCTGGCCGCGGCGAGGATATTGCGCAGGTCATGGCTGATCCGCGCCACGGCACCGCCAAGCTGGGCCAATCGCTCCTTCTGGCGCAGGTTGCCGGTCAGTTGCGTTTGCATCTGGTGCAGCGCATCCTCGGCCTCGCGCAGTTCGCGCACGCGGGCGGTGGGGGTAATGATGCGGCGCCCGTCCTCGGGCGCTTCGGCGTAGCGGGCCATGGCGCGGACCAGCCGCCGGATCGGCGCCACCATCAGGAGTTGCACCGCCACGAACAGAAGTAGCGCCGTCGACACCGAGATGATGAGTGACAGCCACAGGATCCGCTCGCCATACTCCAGCATGTCCGCGCGCAGCGGGCCGGTCTCCAGCGTCACCTCGATCAGCAGCCCCGCCTCGCGCACCGGGTCGCCGATCACCCGGATCACCCGGTTTTCCGGGTCCAGCAGCACGTGCAGCGCATCGCGCATCAGCGCCACCGCGCCAGGATCGCGCAGGTCGAACGTATCGCTGACCGGCTGCGGCAGGGGCGAGGACAGCACCAGTTCCCGCGCCGCGTCACGCCGCAGCACCACGTTGAACACGCCCGCGTTTTCCAGCAGTTCGCGGGCCAGATCCTCTTCGATGAAGCCCGGGCTGGCCAGCAGCGCCAGCGAGGCGATCTGCGCGCGTTCCAGCCGGGTCAGCAGGTAATCCTCGCGGTAGCGCGCAACGGAGGGGACGAAGATCAGGATTTCGGCCAGCATGACGAAGATGATCGTCAGCATCAGGAACCGGCCGGAAAGCGATCGCAGAAACATGCCCAAACCCTCGCGCGCAGGCGCGGCTCAGGGCAGGACCCTCTGCACCAGCCGCACCACCCGCTTCACGAAAGGATTATCAAAGAGTTTCGGTGAGAAATAGGCCCCTGCGCCCCGTTTGCCGATTTCCGCCAGTGTCGGATAGGGCAGCACCGTGCCCGCCAGTGCCGACAGCTTCATCCGGGCCGAGATGGCGACACACAGCGGCGCAATCAATTCGCCTGCCTGCGCGCCGACGATGGTGGCGCCGACGGGCCGGCCACCGACCACCATCAGCTTCAGGAACCCGTCGGTGCGGCCCTCGGCCTGGGCACGGTCGATCTGTGCCATCTCCACGCGCAGGACCTGAAGCCGTGCGCCGAACCTGCGCCGGGCCGCGGCTTCGGTGGGGCCGACCTGGGCCAGTTCCGGGTCGGTATAGGTCACATGCGGGATATGATCGGCGCGCACCCTGGCGGGCAGGCCAAACAGCATGGAGCGGATGATGACCCCGGCGTGATAGCCCGCCAGATGCGTGAACTGCCCGCGCCCCGCCGCATCGCCGATGGCATGGACCCGGCGGTTGGTTGTGCTGCGCAGGTCGTCGCCCACCCGCACGCCGCCGCCGTCAAACGCCACATTGCCGGCCTTCAGGTCCAGACGTTCCAGATTGGGCCTGCGCCCGGCGGCGACCAGCAGATGCGTGCCGTGAAACACCGTCCCGCCCGCCACCTGCAATTCAATGGCCCCCGCGCGGCCCGAGACGCTTTCGACCGTCGCGCCCTCCACGATCTCGATCCCTTCGGCCCGGAGCGCGGTCAGCACCACCGCCGCGGCCTCGGGGTCGTCGCGGCCCAGCGCGCGCGCGCCTTCGATCACCGTGACCTGTGCGCCCAGCCGCCGGTGCGCCAGCGCCATTTCCAGCCCGACCGGCCCGCCGCCCAGGATCAGCAGATGCCCCGGAAGCTCGGGCAGGTCGAACAGGGTTTCGTTGGTCAGACAGGGCACCTTGTCCAGTCCGGGGATCGGCGGGATCGCCGCGCTGGAGCCGGTGGCGATGACAAAGCGGCGCGCGCGGATGCTGCGCCCCCCGGCCTGCACGGTGTCGGGGGCGATGAAGCGGGCATGGTCCTGGATGACATCCACGCCCAACCCCGCGAAGCGTTCGACGCTGTCATGCGGTGCGATGGCGGCGATGGCGGCGCGGACCTGCGCCTGCGCGGACCTGTATCGCGCGCGCGCGGCTTCTGCCTCCACCGGTCCGGCGGCCTTCGCGGCCTTCGCCGCTGACAAGAGCGCCTTGGAGGGCACGCAGCCGTAGTTCAGGCAGTCCCCGCCCATCTTGTGGCCTTCGATCAGCACCACGCGCGCGCCCATCTGCACCGCCCCGGCAGCCACGCTCAGCCCGCCCGAGCCGCCGCCGATCACGCAGATATCCGTGTCGAACCGGCTCATGGGCGCGCCTCGCCCATCAGGCGCAAGCGCCGCAACACCAGCGGCAGCAACGCCAGCGCCGCCAGCGCCAGGAGCGGGCCGAGGACATGCCATTCGAAGATGATGCCCAGATTCGGCGTCTCGCCGCGTGCAAAGACCTCGCCCAGACCGGCGCCGACCCAGGTGAAGACCACCGCGCCGGGGATGATGCCCAGAAAGGTGGTGGCCGCGAACACCCCCAGCCGCACGCCGATCAGCGCGGGCAGCACGTTCATGACGAAGAAGGGCACCACCGGGACCAGCCGGATCGACAGCAGCACCGAAAACGCGTTCTCGCGAATCGCGGCGGCGATGCGCGCCAGGTGCCCTTCGCTGGCGTCGATTCGCGCCGCCAGTCCGCGCCCCAGCCCGGCCCGCACCGCCAGGAAGATCAGCACCGCGCCGATGCTGGCGCCCACCACGTTGAAAAGCGCGCCGGGGAACAGGCCGAACAGGAACCCGCCCGTCAGCGTGGCCGCCGTCGCCCCGGGCAGCGAAAACGCGACAATCGCCACATAGGCGGCCACGAAGGCCAGCGCCACCAGCGCGAAATGCGAATCGCGCCAGCCCAGCAGGGTTTCGCGGTGCGCACGCAGTGCCTCGAAGCTCAGGTGATCGCGCAGCAGCACCGCGCCGGTGAGCGCGACGGCCAGCACCAGCAGCAGGGGCAGCCGCTGACGCCATCCGGGCGCGGTGGAAACGGGGTTCTCGGTCACGTCTGTCTGTCCTTCGAAGAGGGTGCGCCCGCTGCGCGTCATGCAGGAGCGTCCGCCCAGAGTGGCGCGCAGGTTACGGCTTTGACAGACCGGATCACGCCGGGTTGATGGGGAGCGCCGAAAAACCGCGCAATGTTTCAGTTTCGCCGCACGCCCCACCGCTTCGCCACGGGGCGCACCACGCGGGCGCAAGGGGTGTCGCCGGGTTCCGGCGCGGTTCTCGCCGCTTTCCGGCTGCTTTCCGGCTGCTTTCCGGCAAGGGACGAATTGACTTCGCGCCCGCGCGGCAGTAATCCCCGGGCCTGAATTCGCATTTGGCGCCGCCGTTCCCCGGCTGGGGCGCCGACCGGAAACCTGAGGACCCGACCGATGAAACGCACTTTCCAGCCCAGCAACCTCGTGCGCAAGCGCCGCCACGGCTTCCGCGCGCGCATGGCCACCAAGGCCGGGCGCAAGATCATCAACGCGCGCCGCGCCCAGGGCCGCAAGAAGCTTTCGGCCTGAGCGGGGCGCGCGCGGTAAACTGCGCCAGGTGTCTGGGCTCCTGGCAGGGACCGGGCCGATGATCCGCACCGATGACAGGGATATGTGCGCCGCAGCCCCCGGGGGTGCGGCGTCGCTTGCTGTTGGATCGGGCGCTGCCGCGCGGGTGGAAACCCTGCGCGTGCGGCGCGATTTCCTGCGCGCTGCGCAGGCGCTGCGCAAGCATGCCCCCGGCCTGCTGCTGCAGGCGCGGCCGCGCCGGGACACCGACCTCCCGCCCACCGATCCGGGGCTGATTCGCATCGGCTTCACCTGTTCGAAGAAGATCGGCAACGCGGTGACGCGCAACCGGGCCAAGCGGCGGCTGCGCGCGGTGGCGCGGCAGGTGCTGCCCGAATGTGGGCGGCCGGGCTGGGATTACGTGCTGATCGGACGTCCCGGCGCCACCGTTTCGCGCGATTTCGGGGCGCTTTGCGCGGACCTGCGCGGCGCGCTTGCGGCGCTGCACGACCGGCCCGCGCAATCAAGGCGGGCGTCATGAGTCCGGGTGCATGGCTTCTGTCGTGGCCGGTGCGTTTCTATCGCATTGTCATCAGCCCGCTGATCGGGTCCAATTGCCGGTATCAGCCCACCTGTTCCGCCTATGCGCTGGAAGCGCTGGAGCGTCACGGGGCGTTGCGCGGCGGCTGGCTGGCGCTGCGGCGGATCGGGCGCTGCCATCCGTGGGGCGGCAGCGGCTATGACCCGGTGCCGGGGACGCATGAGACCCGGCACGGCGCCGCGCAGCCCCATGACTGCACCGGGGATCGCCCCGAGCCGTGAGCGACCCCGCGCCGCGCGGGCCTGAACGCTTCCCCCGCGCGCGGCGCTCTGGCATAAGGTGCCCCATGTTCGACGATCCCGAAACCCTGCCCCCGCTCCTGCGCGGCGCGCCCGACAGCACCGAGTTCCGCAAGCTGCGCAAGCGGATCATCCGCGACACGCGCGCGGCGCTGGAAGAATACGCCATGGTCCGCCCCGGCGCGCGCTGGCTGGTCTGCCTGTCCGGCGGCAAGGACAGCTACACGCTGCTGGCCGCGCTGACCGAGTTGCAGTGGCGCGGGCTTCTGCCGGTGGATCTGCTGGCCTGCAATCTGGATCAGGGCCAGCCCGGGTTCCCGGCCACTGTCCTGCCCGAGTTCCTGACGCGGATGCAGATTCCGCACCGGATCGAATATGCCGACACCTATTCCATCGTCATGGACAAGGTGCCGCAGGGCCGGACCTATTGCGCGCTGTGTTCGCGGCTGCGGCGCGGCAACCTCTATCGAATCGCCCGCGAGGAAGGCTGCGAGGCCGTGGTGCTGGGCCATCACCGCGACGACATCCTGGAAACCTTCTTCATGAACCTGTTTCACGGCGGGCGGTTGGCGACCATGCCGCCGAAGCTGGTGAACGAGGAGGGGGACCTGTTCGTGCTGCGCCCGCTCGCCCATGTGGCCGAGTCCGATTGCGACCGCTTCGCGCGGGCCATGCAGTATCCGATCATCCCCTGCGACCTGTGCGGCAGCCAGGACGGGTTGCAGCGCATGCAGGTCAAAGCCCTGCTGGACGCGTGGGAGCGCCGCGCGCCCGGGCGGCGGCAGGTCATGTTCCGGGCGCTGCAGAACGTGCGCCCGTCGCATCTGGCCGATCCGGCGCTGTTCGACTTCGCCGCGCTGGCGGTCGGCGGCGGCAACCATGACGTGCAGGGTGTGAGCCCTAACAATTTGAAAGAGATTCCCCCCCGCGATTAAGCATTCCGCAGCCTTGCGCTGCGATGCTCCGGCCCGTCGTGCCCATTGCGGGCACAAGGGACGGAACGGGGTGATGCTGCGGATATCGCTGATCCGGGAAGCGCTTGGCCGCCATGTATGGCGGGGCCTGATCCTGCTGGCACTGCCGCTCCTGCCGCTGGCCGGGTTCCGGCTGGGCGGGGAGCCGTGGCTGGCGGTTACCGCGATCGGGGCTGCGGGCCTGGGCGCGCTGGTGCTGTGGCTGCCGCGCGGACGCCGGGCGTTGCCGGGTGCCGACCGTGGCGTGACCGACAACGCACCGCTGCCGCTGCGCCGGGCGCTGCTGGCCGAGATTGCGGCCCAGGACAGCGTTGCGCAACTTGCCCGCCTGCAGGCGGCGGTGCTGGTGGTGGCGCTGGACCGCTGCCCGGCCCTTGATGACCGGATCGGCCAGGCCGCGCGCGATGAAATCCTGAACCACATCGGGCGGCGTCTGCGCAGCATGCTGCGCGCGGGCGACTATATCGCGCGGCTGGATGGCTGCGCCTTTGGCGTGGCGCTGTCGCCCGAGCCGCGGATGTCCCATGACACGCTGACCGCGCTGGCCCGGCGCATCCAGAGCGCGCTGGCCGATCCGGTGCGGGTGAATGACAGCCCGGTCAGGCCGACGGTTTCGGTCGGGCTGTGCAGCGGTCATGTCCTTGGCCCGGCGCCCCACGGTGACCGTGACCGGACGTCCGGCGCCCGCGCGAAGGCGTTGCTGGAAAACGCCGAAACCGCCGCCGAGGCGGCGCTTGCCGCCGGTCCCGGCGGGTTGTGCGCCTATGTTCCGGGGATGCAGGGCACGGCCGCGCGCCGCCGCGCCCGTGCGCAGGAACTGGCCCGGGCGCTGGAGGACGGCGCCATCATCGCGCATTTCCAGCCGCAGGTCGCCACCGGAAGCGGCGCCGTGACCGGGATGGAGGCGTTGGTGCGCTGGCAGCGGGAGGGGCGCATGGCCCCCCCGGATACGTTCCTGCCGGACCTGCATGATCTGGGCCTGTCGGAGCGGTTGATGCAACGGATGCTGGCGCAGGCGCTGGATGCTCTGGCGCAGCTTGATGCGCAGGGCCTGCATGTGCCCGGCGTCGCCATCAACCTGTCCGAACCGGAACTGCGCCTGCCCGGTCTGGCCGATACCGTGCTGTGGGAACTGGATCGGCGCGGGATCGCGCCGGAACGGCTGGTGATCGAGGTGCTGGAAACCGTGGTCGCGGGCCCCGCCGATTGCGGGATCGCCCGGACCATTGCCCGGCTGGCGCGCGCGGGCTGCGGGATCGATCTGGATGATTTCGGCACCGGCCACGCCTCGATTGCCAATATCCGCCATTTCGCCGTCAACAGGCTCAAGATCGACCGCAGCTTCGTGACCGGTGTGGACCATGACGCCGGCCAGCACCGGCTGGTCTCGGCGATCGTGTCCATGGCGCAGGAACTGGACCTGCGCACCCTGGCCGAGGGGGTGGAGACCGACGCGCAGGCCGAGGCACTGGCCGCGCTGGGCTGCGACGCGCTGCAGGGCTACGCGATCGGCCGCCCGATGCCGCTGGACGCGCTGACAGACTGGCTGTGCGCAAGATCCGCCGCACCGACTGACGCCGCACCGACTGACGCCACAGCCGAAGAACCCGGTGCCCGGCCCGGTGCGGACCCTGAGGCGGACCCTGACGCTGCGCGCGCCACCGCAGCGCGTGCCGGTACGCACAGACCGCCCCGGTCTGGAGATATCAGGGTCATCGGCGTGCTTTCGGATCAGCGCCCTGCCAAGGGAATTCAAGCCCTCCCACGCTCGCGGCGCTGATCTGCCGCGCCCCCGCGCGCCCGGTCTCCCGCTCTGTTTCGATACCCCGATACCCGCCGCTGATCACCCCGCATCCGGGGCCGGAAACGTCCATGCGGGCCATGCGCCGCGACCACACCGGGCACGCGGCGCAGGCGTCACATTTCCTCGGTCACGGGGAAAACCGCTTGACCTTCGGCAATGCAAACTGTTTGAACCGACCCGCAACAGACCTTCCTGATCGCGACGGGTGGCGCCCATCATGGACGAACAGAACCGTAACCTGCTCCTGGCTTTCGTGCTGAGCCTGATGGTGCTTGTTGTCTGGATGTGGATGTTCCCGCCGCCGGAACCCCCGCCGCAGACCGTCGCGACCGAAGAAACCGACGCCCCCCTCGCTGATGACTCGCCCCTGACGGGCGCGTTGCCCGGCACGGAACCCGATGCCGCGCTGGCCGAACTGCCGCGCATCCCCATCGACACGCCCCGGCTGGAAGGGTCGATCAACCTGCTGGGCGGGCGTGTGGACGACCTGTCGCTGCGCGACTACCGCGAAACCACGGAACCGGGCGCGGATATCGTCGAACTGCTGCGCCCCGAGACGCGGAACGAGGCATTCTACGCGCTTTACGGCTGGCGCCCCGGGCGCGATCTGGACTGGGACGCCGTGCCCGGCGCGACCACGCCCTGGGAACTGGTCGATGGCGACCGGCTGACCGCGGAGCGCCCCGTCACCATCGGCTGGGACAACGGCCAGGGGCTGCGCTTCCTGCAGCGCTTCGAGATCGACGAGAACTACATGTTCTCGGTCACGCAGTCGGTCGAGAACACGGGCGACGCCACCGCGCGGCTGGCGCCCTACGGGCTGATCTCGCGCCATGGCGAGCCGTCGGACCTGGAAAACTTCTTCATCCTGCACGAAGGTATCCTCAAGGTCACCGACGGCACCCTGAACGAGGACAGCTACCGCAACACCCGCAACAACCGCGTCCACGAGCGCGAAGGCACCAATGCTTCCGTGACCGAGGTGGCCGAGAACGGCTGGTTGGGCATCACCGACAAATACTGGATGGCGGCGCTGATCCCGCAACCGGGTCAGGCGTTTACCGCCGTGTCGCGGTATGTGCCCTCGCGCGATCTGTATCAGACCCGCGCCGACCTGCCGACCGTCGTCGTCGGCCCGGGCGAGCGCGAAGAGATCACCACCTGGCTGTTCGCCGGGGCCAAGGAATGGACCACCATCCGCACCTATGAGCACGCCTGGGGCATCGACCGGTTCATCGACGCCATCGACTGGGGCTGGTTCTTCTTCCTGACCAAGCCGATCTTCTCGATCCTGTATTTCATCAACGGCATCATCGGCAACATGGGCTGGTCGATCATCACGCTCACGCTGCTGATCAAGGCGGTGCTGCTGCCGCTGGCGTGGAAATCCTATGTCTCCATGGCCCGGATGAAGGAACTTCAGCCCGAGATGCTGGCCATCAAGGAGCGCGCGGGCGACGACCGGCAGAAGATGCAGCAGGAGATGATGAAGCTCTACAAGGAGAAGAAGGTGAACCCGGCCGCGGGCTGTTTGCCGATCCTGCTTCAGATCCCGATCTTCTTTTCGCTCTACAAGGTGATCTTCGTCACCATCGAATTGCGGCACGCGCCCTGGTTCGGGGTGTTCCAGGACCTTTCGGCCCCGGACCCGACCTCGATCTTCAATTTCTTCGGCCTGCTGCCCTGGGCGGCGCCGCACCCCGAAAGCTTCCTGTCGCTGATCTTCATCGGCATCCTGCCGATCCTTCTGGGCGTGTCCATGTGGTTCCAGATGCGGCTGAACCCCGCGCCGACGGATCCGATCCAGCAGGCGGTGTTCAACTGGATGCCCTGGCTGTTCATGTTCCTGCTGGGCTGGTTCGCCTCGGGGCTGGTGCTCTACTGGATCGCCAACAACGTGATCACCTTCGCGCAGCAGTATTCGATCATGCGCATGAACGGGCACAAGCCTGATCTGGTGGGCAACATTCTGGGTGTCTTCAAGCGCTCGAAACCCGACAAACCGGCCGAGGCCAAGGGCGGCAAGGGCAAGTGAGCCTGCGTCTGGCGCATATCTTCCGCCATCCGATCAAGGCACACGGGCGCGAGGAACTGGCCGCAGTGGCGCTTTCGCAGGGCCGCTGCCTGCCCTGGGACCGGCATTGGGCGGTGGCGCATGAGGCGGCGAAACTGTCCGACGGCTGGAACCCGTGCCAGAACTTCTCGATCGGGGCGAAAGCCCCGGCGCTGCAGGCGATCAACGCCACGCTGGACGAGGGCACGGCCACGCTCATCCTCACGCACCCGGACCGTCCGGCGCTGACCGTGCGCCCCGATGATCCCGGCGATGCGGCACGGTTTCTGGACTGGGTGCGCCCGCTGGTCCCCGAGAACCGCGCCCGGCCGGTGCAACTGGTCGCCGCCGGGCGTGGCATGACCGACACCGATTACGAAAGCGTCTCGGTCCTGTCGCTGACGTCGAACCGTATCCTGTCGAAGCGCATGGGCGTCGATCTGGACATCGGGCGCTGGCGCGGCAACCTGTGGCTGGAGGGGTTGGCCCCGTGGGAGGAATTCGACCTGATCGGCCAGACACTCGCCATCGGTGATTCGCGGCTGAAGGTGGTGGAACGCATCACCCGCTGCCGCGCCACCATGGCCAACCCCGCCACCGGCAGGATCGATGCGAATACGCTGGACGCGCTGGACGCCGCCTATGACCACACCGATTTCGGCGTCTACGCGGTGATCACGCAGCCCGGCCACATCCGCGCGGGCGATGCGGTGACGGTGCTGCCGTGACCTTGCCTTTCCCTCTGACCCCCGACCCCGAGCCGCTGGCCGCAGAGCGCGGGCGCAAGCTGTTTTCCGGCCCGGTGGAGTTCCTCAAGGGCGTGGTGGCCATGGACGGGCTGCCCCCCGGCGACCGCCCCGAGGTGTGTTTCGCCGGACGCTCGAACGTCGGCAAATCCAGCCTCATCAATGCGCTGACCGGGCGCAAGGCGTTGGCGCGCACCTCGAACACGCCGGGGCGCACGCAGGAGATCAATTTCTTCACTCTGGGCGAAAGCCACTATCTGGTGGACCTGCCGGGCTATGGCTTCGCCAGGGCACCGGTGCCGGTGGTGGAGAAATGGCAGGCGCTGCTGCGCGCCTATCTGGCCGGGCGCGCCAACCTGCGCCGCGCCTTCGTGCTGGTGGACATGCGCCACGGCGTCAAGGATGTGGACCACGAGATCATGGATCTTCTGGACCGCTCCGCCGTGACCTTCCAGGTGGTGATGACCAAGGCCGACAAGATCGGTACGGCGGCGCAGGACAAGACGCTTTCGCAGGTGCGCGGGGCGCTGGCGCGCCACCCGGCGGCGTTCCCCGAACTGCTGGTCACCTCGTCCGAGAAGCGCGCGGGGCTGGACACGCTGCGCGCGGTGATCGCCGGGCTGGGTTGAGTCGTCGCGCAACGCCCGTGCCGCCCGGCGCCTGCGCCGGGCAGCGCCCCCGAGGTGCCATGGGCGGGCGGGCGGGGCGCCGAGGGGGCGCTTTCGCCACATCAGCCATCGCAGCACCATCGCCGGGCAGGCTTCCCCCGCCCGCCGATCCGCGCTAGGACGTGACGCCCGCCCCACACCGGACCACCTGCAATGAAGCCCCAGACCGCCATGAACAAAGACTGGTTCGCCACCGCCCGCACCCTGTCCGAGGCGCTGCCCTATCTGCAGCGCTACACCGGCGCCATTGTCGTCATCAAGTTCGGCGGCCACGCCATGGGTGATGCCAGTGAAATGGCCAGTTTCGCCCGCGATGTGGTGCTGATGCGGCAGGTGGGCGTGAATCCGGTGATCGTCCATGGTGGCGGGCCGATGATCAACGACCTGCTCAAACGTCTGGGCATCGAATCTACCTTCGTGCGCGGCAAGCGGGTGACGGATGCCGCCACGATGGACGTGGTGGAAATGGTGCTTTCGGGGCTGGTCAACAAGCGGATCGTGCAGGCCATCAATGACGAGGGCGGCCGTGCCGTCGGGCTTTCGGGCAAGGATGCGCGGCTGATCGGTTGCGTGCCCGATGACCCGGACCTCGGCTTCGTGGGCCGCCCCGAGTCCGTGGACCCGACCGTGCTGCAGCATCTGTTCGCGGGCGGGTTCATCCCGGTGATCGCGCCCCTGGGCGCCGACGAGGCCGGCCAGAGCTACAACATCAACGGCGACACCGCCGCCGGCGCCATCGCGGCCGCGCTGAACGCCGACCGGCTGCTGCTGCTCACCGATGTGGCGGGGGTGAAGGACGACAGCGGCGCCGTCATCACCCAGCTTTCGCCCGAGGAGGTGGCCGACCTGACCGCGCGCGGGGTCATCGCCGGTGGCATGATCCCCAAGACCGAAACCGCGCTGGCCGCGCTTCAGGGTGGCGTGCGTGCGGTGGTGATTCTGGACGGGCGCGCGCCCAATGCCTGCCTGCTGGAGTTGTTCACCGACCATGGCGCGGGCAGCCTGATCCGCGCCACCCCGCCCCGGATCACCCCGCGCCATGCCGACACCTGAGGCGGTCGCCAGTGCCGCCGCGCCGCACCGGCTTGCGGTGATGGGCGCGCTGCATGTCGGCCCCGAGGACGGGTTGCCCGAGGGGTTCGGGACCCTTGTGCTGCTCGGTCCCGGGGAGCCCGGCTTCTGGGCGCATGTCAGCGCGGAACCCGAATTCACCGACGGCGCGCCCGACCCGCTGGACCGCTGGTCGCGCCGGGTGATCGGGCGACTGGCCTGCGGCCTCGGCGGCAAGGCGCGCTTTCCCTTCGGCGGGCCGCCCTATGCGCCCTTCATCGGCTGGGCGCTGCGGTCCGGGCGGGCCTGGGTTTCGCCGGTGGGGCTGCTGGTGCATGATGTCGCGGGGCTGATGGTGTCCTATCGCGGGGCGGTCGCGCTGCGCGGGCGGCTGGACCTGCCGCCCGCCCCGGACAGGCCCTGCGAAAGCTGTGCGGGAAAGCCCTGCCTGAGTGCCTGCCCCGTGGGGGCGCTGGGGTCCTCGGGTGCCTATGATCTGGGCGCCTGCCACGGGTTTCTGAAAACTCTGCCGGGCGCGGACTGCATGGACCGGGGCTGCGCGGTGCGACGCGCTTGCCCCGTATCGCAGGGCTATGGCAGAGTGTCGGCACAATCGGCCCACCACATGAGGCATTTTCACCCGTGACCCTGCGCCTGATCCTCACCCGCCACGCCAAGTCCGACTGGGACGATCCGCTTGCATCCGATCATGCGCGGGCGCTGAACGCCCGCGGGCGCCGCTCGGCGCCGCTGATCGGACAATGGCTGGCCGGAAACGGGCACCTGCCATCGCTGGCGCTGGTGTCGGATTCCCGGCGCACGCGCGAAACCTGGGACCTGCTGGCCCGCGAACTGCCCGGCCCGGTGCCCGTGCGCTTTCTGAGCGCGCTCTACTGCGCCTCGCCGCAAGTCATCCTGCGGGCGCTGTCAGCAACCGAGGAAAGCGCGGTCATGGTGATTGCGCACAATCCGGGTATCGGCGCGCTGGCCGCCGAACTGGCGGTGCGGGCGCCTGCGCACCCGGCCTTTGCGCGCTTTCCCACCTGCGCGACGGTGGTGCTTGAATTCGACGCCACCGAATGGGGACAGGTCCGGCCGCACGCGGCGCAGGTGATCGATTTCGTTGTGCCGCGTGATCTGGAAGCGGTGACCTCGGCCTGATCCGAGAGCGCGGTGCGCAGGCGGGGGAGCGCCCGCGGGCCGCCCCCCCCCCCCCCCCCCCCCCCGGGCCCCCCCCGGGCCGCGGGGGGGGGGGGGCGCGGGGGGGCGGGGGGGGGGGGGGGGGGGGGCCCCCGGGGGGCCCCCCCCCCCCCCCCCCCCCGGGGGGCCCCCGGGGGCCGCGCCCGATGCCTTGCATCGGGCGGGAAGGGGGCGGGGGTCAGCCTGAGAGGTGCCCGATATCGCGCAGGAACCCGGTCAGCAGTGCGGCGTAGGCTGTCGGATCCTCCACGCAGGGCAGATGCCCGGTCCCGCGCAGGAGTTCGAACCGCGCACCTGGGATCAGCGCCATGGTCTCGCGCATCAGGTCGGGCGGGGTGGAGCCGTCATGATCCCCGCCGATGCCCAGCGCGGGCAGGCGCAGCGATGCGGTGGTGGTGTAGAAATCCGTCCCCCCGATGGCCGCGCCGCAGCCGGCATAGCCTTCGCGCGGGGTGCGGGCGAGCATGTGCCGCCATCCGGTCAGTTCCGGCGTGGCGCGAAACCCTGGCGAAAACCAGCGCTCCAGCGTGGCATCGGCCAGCGCCGCGACTCCGCCCGCTTGAACTGCCGCGACGCGCTCCTGCCACATCTCTGCCGTGCCGATCCTGGCCGCCGTGTTCGACAGCACCAGCGCGCGAACCATGTCCAGCCGCTTGACCGCCAGCCCCTGCGCCACCATCCCGCCGATGGACAGGCCCACGAACACGCAGTCGCGCACGGCCAGATGGTCGAGAAGCCGCTCGGTGTCGCGCACAAGCTGGCCCATGCTGTAAGGGGCGGGCGGGCAGTCCGACAGCCCGTGCCCGCGCCGGTCATAGCGGATCAGCCGCAGCGATTGCGGCAGGCGCGGAATCAGCTTGTCCCAGAGCCGCAGATCGGTGCCCAGCGCATTCGAGAAAACCACCGGCGGACCGTCGGGTGCCCCGTCGATCCGGTAGTGCAGGCGGATGTCGCCCAGATCGGCCATCTGCATGTCAGTCTCCTCCGTCTTCCAGTGCGCGGGTGAACACCGCGCGATCCACATTCCCGCCCGAGGCGATCACGATCACCGCCGCGCCCGTCACCGCCCGGGGCTGGAACAGCGCCGCCGCCAGCGCCACCGCGCCGCCGGGTTCCAGCACCAGTTTCAGATGCGCGAAGGCGGCCGCCATGGCGCGCAGCGTGTCCCGGTCCGGCAACACCAGCCCCGGCCCGCACAGCCGCTGCAGCACCGGAAAGGTCAGCGCCCCCGGTGCGGGCGTCAGGATCGCATCGCACAGCCCGGTGCGGGCGGTGTTTTCCAGTCGCCGCCCGGCGGCGAGCGAGCGCGCGGTATCGTCGAAGCCTTCGGGTTCCACCGGGCGGACGCGCAGGCCGGGGGCCTTGGTTTCCAGTGCCAGCGCCACGCCCGCCGTCAGACCACCGCCCCCGCAGCAGACCAGCACATCGGCGTCCCTTACCCCTTCGTCCGCAGCCTGCGCGGCCAGTTCCAGCCCCACGCTGGCCTGCCCGGCGATCACCTGCGGGTCATCGAAGGGACGGATCAGGGTCAGCCCGCGTTCGGCGATGAGCTTCGCGCCGATCTCCTCGCGCGGTTCGGTGGCGCGGTCATGCAGGATCAGGTCCGCGCCCAGTGCGCGCGTGGCATCGATCTTGGCGCGCGGCGCGTCCGAGGGCATGACGATCACCGCCGCCACCCCGTGCATCCGCGCGGCCAGCGCCACCCCCTGCGCGTGATTGCCCGAGGACCAGGCCAGCACCCCGCGCGCGCGATCCGCCTCTGCCAGAGCCGAGACCGCCGCGAATCCGCCCCGGAACTTGAAGCTGCCGGTGTGTTGCAGGCACTCGGCCTTGACCAGCACCCGGCGCCCGGCGATCCGGTCCAGCGCGGGCGCGGACAAAAGCGGCGTGCGCCGCACCACCGGGGCCAGCCGGGCTGCGGTGGCGGCGATCAGGGCGGCATCGGGGGGAAGAGCGCGGGCGTCCGTCACAGGCAGTTGCCCAGCCATTCGTGAATCGCGCGCAGCGATTCGGGTTCGTCCAGAAACGGGACGTGGCCCCGGTCCGCCACCTCGGTGAACACCATGTCAGGGCGGCGGGCGCACATGGCCTGCGCCGTGGCATCCGACAGCAGGCTGGAGTTCGCGCCCCGGATCAGCGCCATGGGCAGGCCCGCGCAGGCGTCGAACATGGGCCACAGATCGCCGGTGCCGCCGGTCATGGCCGCCATGAAGGCATCGCGCAGCGCCGGGTCATAGGTCAGGTCCAGCCCCTGTTCGGTTTCGATGAAACGGCGCCGGGCTTCCTGATACCAGCGCTCGGGCGGGACATTGGCGAATTCGTCCATGCTGTGCTGCATGGCCACGGCGGCGGCGGCATGGGTGCGCGCGGCGGGGGTGCGGCCGATGTAATGGGTGATCCGCTCCAGCCCCTGCGCGTCGATTTCGGGGCCGACATCGTTCAGGCACAGCCCGCGCAGCCGCTCGGGCGCGGTGGCGCCCAGATACATGCCGATGATCCCTCCGCGTGATGTGCCCAGCAGCGCCGCGCGCTCGATGCCCAGATGGTCAAGCAGGACCAGCGCGTCGGCGGCTTCGGTCGGCACGGTATAGGTTTCGGCCCCGGTCCAGTCGGACTTGCCCCGCCCGCGATAATCCATGCGGATCAGCCGCAGGGGCGGCAGATGCGGGGCAAGGTAATCGAAATCCCGCCCGTCCCGGGTCAGTCCGGCCAGGCACAGCAGCGTCACGCCGTGGCCTTCGTCGGTGTAATGGATGCGGGCACCATCGGGGGCGGTGAACTGCGGCATGGGTCACAGGCTCCGGACAAGATCGGGCAGGGGGGCAAGGTCGGGCAGGACATGCGCGGGCCGGGCGTGGAGCCTGTCCACGGGCGCGCCCCCGCGGTTGAGCCAGATCGTGCGCAGCCCGAACCCCGCCGCCGCGCAGGCATCCCAGCCGTTGGCCGAAACAAAGGCCACCTGCGCGGGCGGCCGCGACAGGCGGCGTTCGATCAGCGCGTAGACGCGCGGGTCGGGTTTGAAGACGCCCGCTTCTTCGACCGAGATCACGGCCTCGAACGCGCCGTCCAGCCCCGCCGACGCCACCGCACGTTCCAGCATCGCCGGGCTGCCGTTGGACAGGATCGCGCAGCGCAGCCCGGCGCCGCGCAGGGCGGCCAGCGTGGCGCCGACGTCCGGATAGGCGGGCAGGTCGCGGTAGAGCGCCAGCAGCCGGTCGCGCAGGGCGGCGTTGCCGTCCAGTCCCGCTGCTTCCAGCGCCCAGTCCAGCGCGTCCTCCGTGACCTGCCAGAAATCCGCATGCACACCGGCGCTGGCCCGGATCCAGGTGTATTCCAACTGTTTGCGCCGCCAGTCCTGGGCGATCTGCGGCCAGCGGTTGGCCCAGGCCCCGGCGCCCGACTCACTGCCCGACTCGGTGGCAGCGATCCGCGCCGCGCCCGCGACATCGAACAACGTGCCATAGGCATCGAAGACACAGGCTCTCACCGGCATTGCAACGCTCCTTTGCGCGGAACACTGGCACAGCGCAGGGGCAAGGAAAAGGGCACGCACCCGCCGTGACCCGCCGGGTTTGTGCCTGCGCGCGATTTCTGTATACTGGCGGCTTTATCGGGAGCACCCGCAGCGCTGTCTGCGGCCTCTGCCAAGCCACCCTTCCCAACACAAAGGACCATGCATGACCCAGGCCAAGAAGGGCGACACCGTGCGGATGCACTACAAGGGCACGCTCGATGACGGATCGGTATTCGACAGCTCCGAGGGGCGCGAGCCGTTGCAGTTCACCATCGGTGCCGGACAGATCATCCCCGGGCTGGAGCAGGCAGTCGAAGGCATGGGCGCGGGCGACGAAAAGACCGTGACCATCCCGGCCGCCGAAGCCTATGGCGATTATCAGCCGCAGGCACGCCAGGGCATCCCGCGTGACCAGATCCCGGACAACATCCCGCTTGAGATCGGTGGCCGGTTGCAGGTGCAGACCCCGGAAGGGCGTGCCGTGCCTGTCACCGTGACCGAAATCAGCGACGAGGTGGTGGTGCTGGACGCCAACCACCCGCTTGCGGGCAAGGACCTGACCTTCGCGTTCGAGATCGTCGACGTCGAGTGACCGCCGCCGCCGCCCTTGTGCCGCCGCGGGCTGATTGACCCGGATCAAGGCGCGCGTGGCGTGCCGGGCGCATCATGGGCCACCAGAGGAGGTGGCCCATGAAAACTGCCGAAGAACGCCGCAGCCAGCTTGAGACCCGCCGCGCCGAACTGATCGAGCGCATGGAAGCGGTCGAAGCGGAGCTTGAGACGCACAACACCCGCGACTGGGAGGACGCCGCCACCGAGCGCGAGCAGGACGAGGTGCTCGAAGGCATGGGGCTTTCCGCACAGGCCGAGGTGGTGCGGATCGATGCCGCGCTCGACCGGATCGCGTCCGGCGAATACGGTCATTGCGCCGTCTGTGGAACGCGCATCAGCGAAGAGCGGCTTGACCTGCTGCCGTTCACGCCGTTCTGCCGCAACTGCGCCCGCTGAACACCGGACGTCGACGCACCCCTGCGGCGTGCCCGGACGGGTGGGCAACGCGCTGAACCTGCTCGCGCGGTTTCACGTCTGGTTGAGACGCGCGCGCAGGCTTTGCGTTTCCGTCGCGCGCCTCTATCTTGCCGCCTGAAGGTCGGGCCACCGTGGTGGCCCCGACGGCGCGCTCTGCGCCAGCAAGGTTTGTCCAAGGGAGTGATCGACATCATGACACGCGCCATGCGCCACCCCGTTTCTCCGCCGCGCCCGGTGCTGGCGCGGGTCTTTGCCATAGCCCTGTTTGCCGCGTTCCTTCTGATACTGGCCGGCCAGCCCGGAACGGCTCAGGACCGCCCGGCCAGTTTTGCCGATCTGGCCGAAAGCGTCAGCCCGGCGGTGGTGAACATCACCACGTCGACCACCGTGGCCAGCCGTTCCGGACCGGCGCCGTCGGTTCCCGAAGGCACCCCGTTCGAGGATTTCTTCCGCGATTTCTTCGACCGCGAGGACCGGCCACGCCAGAGCCAGGCGCTCGGCTCGGGGTTCGTGATCTCGGATGACGGATATATCGTCACCAACAACCACGTCATCGAGGGCGCCGACGAGGTGTTGATCGAGTTCTTCGCCGGGCTGGAGCTGCCCGCGACCATCGTCGGCACCGACCCGGACACCGACCTGGCGCTGCTGAAGGTCGAACATGACAGCCCGCTGCCGCATGTGCCCTGGGGCGATTCCGAGGCCGCGCGCGTCGGTGACTGGGTGATCGCCGTGGGCAATCCGCTGGGGCAGGGCTTTTCGGTCAGCGCCGGAATCATCTCGGCCCGGGGCCGCGCGCTGCAGGGTAATTTCGACGATTACATTCAGACCGATGCCGCCATCAACCGCGGCAACTCGGGCGGGCCGCTGTTCAACATGGACGGCGAGGTGATCGGCGTGAACACCGCGATCCTGTCGCCTACCGGCGGGTCCATCGGGATCGGGTTTGCCATGTCCTCGAACGTGGCGGTCGGCGTGATCGAACAGTTGCAGGAATTCGGCTCCACGCGGCGCGGCTGGCTGGGCGTGCGCATCCAGGACGTGACCCCGGAAATGGCCGATGCCATCGGGCTGGAGGATGCCACGGGCGCCATGGTGACCGACGTGATGGAAGGCCCCTCGCTTGAGGCCGGAATGCAGACCGGTGACGTGATCCTGCGCTTCGATGGCGGCGAGGTGCGCGACACCCGCCAGCTTGTGCGCCGCGTGGCCGGAACCGGCGTCGGCGAAACGGTCGATGTGGTGGTGTTCCGCGACGGCGAGGAGGTGACCCTGAGCGTGACCCTGGGTCAGCGCGAACTGGCCGGTGTGGCCACGCCCGGCCCGGACGGCACCCTGCCCGACGACGCGCCCGATGCCGGTGCCAGCCTGATGGGGATGACGCTGGAGCCGCTGACCGATGCACTGCGCGAGGAACTGGGGCTTGGCGCCAACATCTCCGGCCTTGTGGTGCGCGAGGTGGACCCGGACAGCGACGCCGCGCGCAAGGATGTCCGCCCCGGCGATGTCATCACCGAGGCCGGGCAAAGCGCGGTTGCTTCGGTCGCTGACTTGCGCGAACGTGCGCTGGAGGCACGCGAGGCGGGGCGGCGGTCGCTTCTGATCCTGCTGCGCCGCGATGGCGACCCGCGCTTCGTCGCGCTCGGGATCGAGGATGTCGACAACGACGACTGATCCTGCGGCAGAACGCCTGCGCTGGCCCGCGCGGCTGCGCACCGGCAGACACGGCGGCGTCAGGGCAACCCTGGCGCCGCTTGTTGTGGCGGGGGTCAGAGGTCCGCGGGGTCGACCGGGAGCAGGCCCAGATCCTGCCCGGTGCGATAGCTCAGCACCGCACTGTCCAGCCCGCGCGCGGCCTGGAAAGCATGCACGGCGGCGATCGTCTGCGGATCGGCAAAGCCGGTGACATCGCCCTCCATGTAACCGCGCACGGCCAGCGCCCGTTGCAGCGACGCAATGAAGCTTTCGGTCAGCTCCTCGGGGCAGGGCACGCGCATATCGGCCTCGGGTGCGGCGTGCCAGCACTGGCGCCGGGTCTGGAGGGCATGGTCGGCGGAAACGGCCCGCGCGGCCAGCGCCGTATCGCCCGCCCCGCGCGTGGCCTGCGGCGGCTCGGCTGCCATCTGGCACCCTGCCAGCAACGCCAGCGTGGCGGCGGCCGTGATCGCTCTGATCAGGTGCTGGGTGGACATCTTGCGCTTCCCGGTTCCGGAGTTTCCTGTCCGTGACCATCGCGCCGGATTCGGGCAGATACGGGGCAGGGTCCGGGCAATCCAGGGGAAACGGCGTGGCAAAAGATGGCGGCGCGCCGGGGACGCGCTCGCACGCTCTGGTCAAAGCCTGCCGCCTGGCTTACATCCAACCCCGGCGCGCCGGGCAGGCGCAAACGGACCGAGGCAGCAAGGCAGGGCAAGGCATGGCACGCATCACCTATGTGGAATTCAACGGCACCGAGCACGTGGTCGATGTGCCGGACGGGCTGACCGTGATGGAGGGCGCCCGGGACAACGGCATTCCGGGGATCGAGGCCGATTGCGGTGGCGCCTGCGCGTGTTCGACCTGCCATGTCTATGTTGATCCGGCCTGGGTGGAGAAACTCCCCGCCAAGGATCCGATGGAAGAGGACATGCTGGATTTCGCCTACGAGCCCGACCCGGCACGCTCGCGCCTGACCTGCCAGTTGAAGGTCTCGGACGCGCTGGACGGGCTGAAGGTGTTCATGCCCGAAAAACAGATCTGACGGCCTGCGGGCACCGTTCCGTCCAGGGCTCCGGTGCTGGCGCGCAGCGGTCCAGCGCCGGATTACCCTTCCTGCGGGTTATCCGGGTTGCCGGCGTGACCCCGCCCGGGGGAGCAAGGTCCCGTGACACCGGCGCCTGTTCCCGGGCGCCTGTTCCCGACCGGCGCGCGCGCGCGCCGGTCAGCGCCCCCGAAGCGCCATGGGCGGGCGGGCGGGGCGCTGAGGGGGCGCTTCCCGCGCAAACCGGCCGCGCGGCCGCTCGGAATGTCAGTCGATGATCTCGTCCGCGCCGACTCCCCAGAGCGCGCTCTTGGGCGCCCAGCCGCGCGTGCCCCCGGCCTGCAACCGGCACCAGTCGGGGCCGCATTGCAACAGCCGCGCGACCACGCCCGCCTCCAGATAGGCCAGCGTCGGGGCCGCTTCGACCGGCTGGCTTTGCAGCGCGGTCAGATCGGTTGTCACCAGCACCGTGCGCACCCCCGACAGCAGGGCGTAATGCATCCAGCCGCCCTTGCCCTCGGCATCCTCGACCCGGCGCCAGTGCTCGTATTCCGCTGTCACCCGCAGCGGCATGTCGCGCAACCGGTAGACCCAGTCGATCCGGTGCGCCGTGCCTGGGCCGCGGCGGGCGTTGGCCTCGGACGCCTTGAGCGACACGAAGCGTGGCAGCGGCAGGTCGGTGACCGGGCCGCGTGCTTCGACCGCGCCCGCGCCGCCGCCGCCAAAGGATACCGCAGCCCATATCAGCGCCAGTGCCAGCGCCTTGCCCAGAAGGTGTTTCATCGCTTTCGCCTGTCCCTTGCCCGTTTTCGGCCCTGGCGTATCGCCGCTGCTCAATCCGGCGCTTGTCCCCTGCGCCGTTCTGCGCCAGTTTGCCCCAAGGCGCGCGCCAAGCAAAGCAGAACGGAGATCAGGGATGCCCGCAGAACGTCTGAGTGTTGTCGTCACGCGACGGTTGCCCGACCCGGTGGAAACCCGCCTGAAGGAACTGTTCAACGTGGAGTTGCGCGACCCCGACAGCAAGATGACGCGCGAGGAGCTGGCCGCCGCCATGCGCCGCGCCGACGTGCTGGTGCCCACCATCACCGACCACATCGACGCGGCCTTGCTGGCGCAGGCGGGCGAGAAGCTGAAACTGATCGCCAATTTCGGCGCCGGGGTGGACCATATCGACGTCCAGTCGGCGCGCCAGCGCGGCGTTCTGGTCTCCAACACCCCCGGCGTGGTGACCGAGGACACCGCCGACATGGCCATTGCGTTGATGTTGGCCGTGACCCGGCGCATCCCCGAAGGTCTGGCCGAAATGCAGGCGGGCGATTGGGGCGGCTGGTCGCCGATGGCGCATCTGGGCGGGCGGATCGGCGGCAAGCGGCTGGGGATCCTTGGCATGGGGCGAATCGGTCAGGCGGTGGCGAAGCGCGCCCGCGCCTTCGGCATGCAGATCCATTACCACAACCGCAAGCGCCTGCGCCCCGAGATCGAGGCACCGCTGGAAGCGACCTACTGGGAGAGCCTGGATCAGATGGTGGCGCGGATGGATGTGATTTCCATCAACTGTCCGCACACGCCCTCGACCTTTCACCTGATGAACGCGCGGCGGCTGAAGCTGATGAAGCCGACGGCGGTGATCGTCAACACCTCGCGCGGGGAGGTGATCGACGAGAACGCGCTGACGCGGGGCTTGCGCGCGGGCGAACTGGCGGGCGCGGGTCTGGATGTGTTCGAACACGGTCATCAGATCAACCCGCGCCTGCGCGAACTGCCCAATGTCGTGCTGCTCCCGCATATGGGGTCGGCCACGCTGGAAGGGCGGATCGAGATGGGCGAGAAGGTGATCATCAACATCAAGACCTTTGCCGACGGCCACCGCCCGCCGGATCAGGTGGTGCCGGGGATGCTCTGACGGCCCGGCGGCGCAACACCTGCGAACCCCGCGCAAGCCTCGCGCGCCGTGCGAAAAGCGCCCCCTCAGCGCCCCGCCCGCCCGCCCATGGCGCTTCGGGGGCGCTG
>JAFIEE010000247.1 GCA_020832705.1 Paracoccaceae bacterium | reverse complement strand
GGGGGGCGGGGCGGGCCCCGGGGGGCGGGGCGGGGGCGCGCCCCCCCCCCCCCCCGGCCCCCGCTGCCAAACCGCCTGCCTGCTCATTCCGACAGCACCCATGTATCCTTGACCCCCCCGCCCTGGCTGGAGTTCACCACCAGCGAGCCTTCCTTCATCGCCACCCGGGTCAAGCCGCCGGGCACCAGCGTCACCCGCTCGCCCACCAGGCAATAGGGCCGCAGGTCCACATGGCGCGGCGCCACCCCTTCGGCGACAAAGGTCGGGCAGGTGGACAAGGCCAGCGTTGGCTGGGCGATGTAGTTGGCGGGGTTCTCGGTGATCCGCGTGCGGAAGCTCTCGACCTGCTCGCGCGTGGCTTTCGGCCCCACGAGCATCCCGTAGCCGCCCGAGCCATGCACCTCCTTGACCACCAGGTCGGCCAGATTGTCGAGCACGTGTTTCAGATCGTCGGCCCGCGCGCATTGCCATGTCGGCACGTTCTGCAGGATCGGCTCCTCGCCCAGGTAGAAGCGCACCATCTCGGGGACAAAGCAGTAGATCGCCTTGTCATCGGCCACCCCCGCCCCCGGCGCCGAGGCCAGCGTCACCCCGCCCGAGCGGTAGACATCCATCAGCCCCGGCACGCCCAGCATCGAATCGGGGCGGAAGCACAGCGGGTCGATGAAGGCATCGTCGATCCGGCGATAGATCACATCGACCCGGCGCGGGCCTTCGGTGGTGCGCATCCAGACGAACTCGCCCTCGACGAACAGATCCTGCCCCTCGACCAGTTCCACCCCCATCAGGTTGGCCAGGAAGCTGTGCTCGTAATAGGCCGAGTTGTAGGCACCGGGCGTCAGGATCACGATGGTCGGGTCACGCTCGCACTTGCGCGGCGCGACCGAGGCCAGCGTGCGCCGCAGTTCCTCGGAATACCCGTCCACCGGCGCAATCCGGTTTTCGCGGAACAGGCCCGGAAACAGCCGCATCATGATCTCGCGGTTTTCCAGCATGTAGGACACGCCCGAAGGCGTGCGGCAATTGTCCTCGAGCACGAAGAATTCATCCGGGCCGGTGCGCACCAGATCCACGCCGACGATATGGCTGAACACCCCGCGCGGCGGTGTGAAGCCGACCACGGCGGACTCGTAGGCTTCGTTCCGATAGACCAGATCGCGCGGCACCAGACCCGCGCGCACGATCTCGCCGCGCGCGTAGACATCGGCCAGAAAGGCATTCAGCGCCTTGGCCCGCTGCACCACGCCGCGTTCCAGTCGCCGCCACTCGTCCTGCGCGAAGACGCGGGGGAACATGTCGAAGGGCATCAGCCGCTCCGGGTCGCCGCCTTCGCCATAGACCGCAAAGGTGATGCCGATGCGGCGGAACAGTTCCTCGGCCTCGGCCTGTTTCAGACTGCGCAACTCGGCGGGCATGTCGCCCATCCAGTCCTGAAGTCGCCGATAGGGCGCCCGCACGCAGCCCGCATCGTACATTTCATTGAAGAACGCCGCCTCTGTCACCTCTGCAATACCCCGGTCCCTGTCACCCTGTCATCCCGCCACCACGCTCCAGCGTGCGACCTGACTCCGCCATGCCTGACCCGGACCCGGAGCGCCCGCAATCACGCCGCTGCCCGCATACTGCGCAGCCACGCGGGCGATTGCCAGCAGAATATGCGGAATTTGCATGGCGCGCCGCCGACACCCGCGCAAGGACACCCGCGCAAGGACACCCGCGCGAGCGCCGCGCCCTGCGTGGCCGTTTCGGATGTTGCCTGTGCTGCCTCGCCCGCGTAGGACAGCATGGACAGGACAGAGGTGCTTATGAAACAACACATCTTTCAGCCCGTATTCGACGCCAATGCCGAAGGGGGCGCCGCGTTCGGCGACCTGCCGGAATGGGATCTGGGCGATCTCTACACCGCGCCCGATGCCCCCGAGGTCGCGCGCGACCTCGACCGGCTCAAGGCCGACTGCGCCGCCTTCGCCCACGATTACGAGGGTCGGCTGGCCCGCCTCGACGCCGGTGCCATGCTCGAATGCGTGCGCCGCTACGAGGCGATCGACATGCTGGCCGGGCGGCTGATGTCCTATGCGGGCCTGCGCTACTATCAGAACACCATCGACCCCGCGCGCGCCAAGTTCATGGCCGATGCGCAGGACCGCGTGACCGATGCCACCACCGCGCTGGTGTTCTTTGCGCTGGAACTGAACCGGATCGAGGATGCCGCACTCGACGCGCTTTTCGCCGCCAGCGCCGATCTTGCGCGCTACAAGCCGGTGTTCGACCGCATGCGCGCCATGCGCCCGCACCAGTTGTCCGACGAACTGGAAAAATTCCTGCATGATCAGTCCACGGTGGGCGCCGCCGCCTGGAACCGGCTGTTCGATGAAACCCTCGCCGGGATGGAATTCGACGTGGACGGCGAAAAGCTGGCGCTCGAATCCACGCTCAACCTGCTGACCGACCCGGATCGCCCCCGACGCAAGGCCGCCGCGCATGCGCTGGCCGATGTCTTCGGCGCCAACATCCGGCTCTTCGCCCGCGTCCACAACACGCTCGCCAAGGAAAAGGAGATCGAGGACCGCTGGCGCAAGATGCCCTCGGCCCAGCACGCCCGCCACCTGGCCAACCATGTGGAGCCCGAGGTGGTGCAGGCCCTGCGCGATGCGGTGGTGGCGGCCTATCCCGATCTTTCGCACCGATATTACGCGCTCAAGGCCCGCTGGATGGGGCTGGACAGGCTGGAAATCTGGGACCGCAACGCCCCCCTGCCGGTGGACCCGCCGAAAACCGTGACATGGGATCAGGCGCGGGCGACGGTGATGGAGGCCTACGCCGGCTTCTCGCCGGACCTTGCGGCGCTCGCCGAGCCGTTCTTCGACCGCGGCTGGATCGATGCGGGCGTGAAGCCGGGCAAGGCGCCGGGTGCCTTCGCGCACCCCACCGTGACCGACGTGCACCCCTACATCATGCTGAATTACCTTGGCAAACCGCGTGACGTGATGACGCTGGCGCATGAGTTGGGCCACGGCGTGCACCAGCGGCTGGCTGCCGGCCAGGGGGAGCTTCTGTCATCAACCCCACTGACGCTTGCGGAAACCGCCAGCGTGTTCGGCGAGATGCTGACCTTCCGCCGCCTGCTGGCGAATGCCGCCTCGGACACCGAACGCAAGACCCTGCTGGCGGGCAAGGTCGAGGACATGATCAACACCGTGGTCCGGCAGATCGCCTTCTATGACTTCGAGTGCAAGCTGCACGAAGCCCGGCGCGGGGGGGAACTCACACCCGATGACATCAATGCGCTCTGGATGAGCGTGCAGGCCGAAAGCCTGGGCCCCGTGTTCAACTTCATGGACGGGTATGAAACCTTCTGGGCCTATGTCCCGCATTTCGTCCATTCGCCCTTCTATGTCTACGCCTATGCCTTCGGCGACGGGCTGGTGAACGCGCTCT
>JAFIEE010000246.1 GCA_020832705.1 Paracoccaceae bacterium | reverse complement strand
CCGGCCGCTCTGCGCCACCGCGCGGCCGGGGGCGCCGGGCCGGGGGCGACCGGCCGGGGGCGACCGGCCGGGGGCCACCCGGGCCCGCCCTTGCGGCACGCAAGGGCAGCGCCCGCGCGGGGCCATGGGCCGGCGGGGGGGCGCCGAGCGGGCGTTTCTTCCTTCCCCGCAGCAGCGCCACGGGTGACGGGAGACCGGAAAGGCGCGCCGGGGGCTGCCGGCGCGCCTTGTGTCATGTCACCCGTGCGACAGCGCCGGGCTCAGTGCGTGCGGGCCAGCACCTCGTCGGACGGGGGCTCGCTCCGTCGGGCGAGGCGGGCGGCCTCTTCGGCTTCCTCGTCCCAGTCCACCGGTTCGGGCTTGCGCACCAGCGCGTGGTCCAGAACCTCGCGCACGCTGCTGACCGGGATGATGGTCAGCCCTTCCTTCACGTTGTCCGGAATCTCGGGCAGGTCCTTCGCGTTCTCCTCGGGGATCAGCACCGTGGTGATGCCCCCGCGCAGGGCCGCCAGCAGCTTTTCCTTCAGCCCGCCGATCTGCAGCACGTTGCCGCGCAGCGTCACCTCGCCGGTCATGGCCACGTCCTTGCGCACCGGGATCTGCGTCAGCACCGACACGATGGACGTGACCATCGCGATTCCCGCCGAGGGGCCGTCCTTGGGCGTGGCGCCTTCGGGGACATGGACATGGATGTCCAGCCCGTCGAAGCGCGGCGGCTTGACACCGATTGCGGGCGCGATGGAGCGCACGAAGCTGTTGGCCGCGTCGATGGATTCCTTCATCACATCGCCCAGCTTGCCGGTGGTCTTCATCCGGCCCTTGCCGGGAAGCCGCAGCGCCTCGATCTGCAGGAGATCCCCGCCGACGCTGGTCCAGGCCAGCCCGGTGGTCACGCCGATGGCGTCTTCCTTCTCGGCCAGGCCGAACTTGTGGCGCGGCACGCCCAGGAAATCGGACAGGTTCCCGGCGCCCACCGCCACCCGCGCCATTTCCTTCCTGATGATCTTCGTCACCGCCTTGCGCGCGATCTTGGCGAGCTCGCGTTCCAGGTTGCGGACCCCGGCCTCGCGGGTGTAGCGGCGCACGATCTCGGTCAGCGCGTCGTCACCGATTTCCAGCTCGCCCTTGCGCAGCCCGTGGTTCTTCTGGACCTTGGGCAGCAGGTGGCGGCGCGCGATCTCCAGCTTCTCGTCTTCGGTATAGCCCGAGAGCGGGATGATCTCCATCCGGTCCAGCAGCGGCGAGGGCATGTTGTAGCTGTTCGCGGTGGTCACGAACATCACGTCCGACAGGTCGTATTCGACCTCGAGGTAGTGGTCCACGAAGGTCGAATTCTGTTCGGGGTCCAGCACCTCCAGCATGGCCGAGGCCGGGTCGCCGCGGAAATCCTGCCCCATCTTGTCGATTTCATCGAGCAGGATCAGCGGGTTCGTGGTCTTGGCCTTCTTCAGCGACTGGATGATCTTGCCGGGCATGGAGCCGATATAGGTGCGCCGGTGGCCGCGGATTTCCGATTCGTCGCGCACACCGCCAAGCGAGATGCGGATGAATTCGCGCCCCGTCGCCTTGGCCAGCGAGCGGCCGAGCGAGGTCTTGCCCACCCCCGGCGGGCCGACAAGGCACAGGATCGGCCCCTTCAGCTTGGCGCTGCGCGACTGCACGGCCAGGTATTCGACGATCCGTTCCTTGACCTTTTCCAGGCTGTAGTGGTCGGCGTCCAGGATCGTCTGCGCGCGGCCCAGATCCTTCTTGACCCGGCTTTTCTTGCCCCAGGGCAGCGACAGCATCCAGTCCAGATAGTTGCGCACCACCGTGGCCTCGGCCGACATGGGCGACATGGATTTCAGCTTCTTCAGCTCGCCCTCGGCCTTGGTGCGGGCTTCCTTGGACAGTTTGGTGGCGGCGATCCGCTCTTCCAGTTCGCCGATTTCGTTCTGGCCGTCCTCGCCCTCGCCGAGTTCCTTCTGAATGGCCTTCATCTGCTCGTTCAGATAGTACTCGCGCTGGGTGCGCTCCATCTGGCTTTTCACGCGGGTCTTGATCTTGCGCTCGACCTGCAGCACCGACATTTCGGACTGCATCAGGGCATAGACACCCTCCAGCCGCTCGGCCGTGACCAGTTGTTCCAGCAGTTTCTGCTTTTCATCGACCTCGACGCCCAGATGCCCGGCGGCCAGATCGGCCAGCCGCGCCGGATCGTCGCAATCGGCGATGGCGGTCAGCGCTTCCTCGGGGATGTTCTTGCGCACCTTGGCGTAGCGCTCGAACTCCACCCGGACCGAGCGTGTCAGCGCGCGCAGGGTCGCGGTATCGCCGGGGGTTTCCTCCAGCACCTCGACCAGCGCCTCGAAATGCGCGGGGTTGTCCAGATAATCGGTGATCCGCACGCGGCTGCGTCCTTCGACCAGCACCTTCACGGTGCCATCGGGGAGTTTCAGCAGTTGCAGCACATTGGCCAGCACGCCCACGTCATAGATCGCCGCGGGCCCCGGGTCCTCGTCGGCGTGGTTCCTCTGCGAGACCAGCAGGATTTCCTTCTCCTCGGCCATCACCGCTTCCAGCGCGCGGACAGATTTCTCGCGCCCCACGAACAGGGGCACGATCATGTGGGGAAACACCACCATGTCGCGCAGGGGAAGGACCGGGTAGCTGGGGATGCTGGCTTCGCTCATCTCGTGCCTCAAACTGTCATTTCTAAACGGTGTCAGCGCCGTTCGGTTCGTCGTATGTGGGCCAATCCGGCCAGTGTTTCAAGCGCTGCGCCTCAGAACGTGTGGCCGCGGGGCGTGGCGAAACCGTGGCGGGCGCGTGGCGTGGCGCGCGCGAACGCACGGCGATTTGCCGAGCCCTGCACGTTTGGCGGGCATTGCTGCCCGGAATGCGCACCGGGGTTGCAGGCCCTGCCGCGCGGGCGCAGCCTTGCCCCCTCTGGCCCCTTCGGCTAGGACACGCGCGAAGCTGACTTCCAGCGCATCGGGCGGAGCGGATCATGGCAAAATCCAAGGGACCAAGGCGCCCCCGCGCGGCCACGCCCAAGGGGTTCCGGGACTATTTCGGCGCCGAGGTCACGGCCCGCAACGCCATGCTGGCGCGGATCGCCGAGGTGTATCAGCGCTACGGCTTCGATCCGCTGGAAACCAGCGCCGTGGAGACGGTCGAGGCACTGGGCAAGTTCCTGCCCGATGTGGACCGCCCGAACGAAGGCGTGTTCGCCTGGGAGGAAGAGGGCGACTGGCTGGCCTTGCGCTATGATCTGACCGCACCGCTGGCGCGGGTGGCGGCGCAGTATCGCAACGACCTGCCCGCGCCTTACCGCCGCTATGCGATGGGGCCGGTCTGGCGCAACGAAAAACCCGGTCCTGGGCGGTTCCGGCAGTTCTATCAATGCGATGCGGATACGGTGGGCGCGGCGAGCGTGGCCGCGGATGCCGAGATCTGCGCCATGCTGGC
>JAFIEE010000245.1 GCA_020832705.1 Paracoccaceae bacterium | reverse complement strand
GTAACGGGGGGGCCGCATAAAAACCGCCCCGGCGGGCGCCCCCGCCCACCGTCTCGTGGCGTTTCGCGGGCGCTGCCCTGCGCCATGGCGCAGGGCGGAAAACGCCGCGCAGGGGCGCACCATGTCAGATACATACGCGCCCGCTCGGCGCAGTGGGCGATTGCTCTCAGCGCGGGCGGCGCGCCAGCTTGCCGTCGGGGTAGACCAGCCCGGCCGAGATCACCAGCTTGATCGCTTCCTCGACCGACATGTCCAGTTCCTGCACATCCGCGCGCGGCACAAAGAGCAGGAACCCCGAGGTCGGATTCGGCGTGGTCGGCAGGAATACGCTGATCATCTCGCCGTTCTCGCCCAGCTTGTCGTTGACCTCGCCCCGCGTGCGCGCCGAGATGAAGGCCACCGCCCAGATGCCCCGGCGCGGATACTGCACCAGGCACGCGCGGTCGAATGTCGGCTGGCTGCGCGCCAGCACCGTGTCGGCAATCTGCTTGACCGCGTTGTAGATCGAGCGCACCACCGGCATCCGCTCGACGATCCGTTCGCCCCAGTGGATCAGGCTGCGCCCGATCAGCCCCTTGGCAAAGGCCCCGACCACCACGGCAAAGATCAGGAACAGCACCACGCCGACCCCGGGCACATCCCAGCCGAGCAGCGTTTCGGGGCGATAGGCGCGGGGGATGAACGGCAGTACCCAGCCGTCGATCCAGTTGATCGCCGTCCAGACGACCCACATGGTCAGCACCGCCGGTGCGATCACCGCCAGCCCGGTCAGGAAATTGTTGCGCAGCCTTCCGATCAGGCTGCGCTTGTGGTGTTCGTCCGGGTCGGTCATCGGGTGGGGGTCATCATGGTGCGGCGGTCTCCTGCAGGGCGCGGGCGACGGCGGCGGCCAGCCGCGCGTTGTTGCGCACCAGCGCGATATTGGCGGCGAGCGACCGGCCTTCGGTCAGCGCGAAGATGCGCTCCAGCAGATAAGGCGTCACCGCCTTGGCTGCAATGCCCGCTGCCGCGGCCTCGGCCTGTGCCTGCGCGATCAGCGGCGCCAGCACATCCGCCGCGATCTCGTCCGCCGCGGGGATGGGGTTGGCCACCAGTTGCCCGCCGCAAAGCCCCAGCGCGGCGCGCATCCGGTGGGCGCGGGCAATGTCGGTGGCGCTGTCCATGCGCAGCGGTGCGGCCAGCCCGCTGTCGCGCGACCAGAAGGCGGGCAGCGCATCCTGCCCGAAAGCGATCACCGGCACGCCAAGGGTTTCCAGCATTTCCAGCGTCTTCGGCAAATCCAGG
Source organism: Paracoccaceae bacterium (assembly GCA_020832705.1). GTDB lineage: Bacteria > Pseudomonadota > Alphaproteobacteria > Rhodobacterales > Rhodobacteraceae > Rhabdonatronobacter. The sequence goes on along the minus strand of JAFIEE010000245.1, from coordinate 2,193 downwards.
ATCGCCTTGGCGCCGGCGGCCACCACGGTCACCGGGGTGCGCGCAAGCTCCTGCAGGTCGGCGGAAATGTCGAAACTGCTCTCTGCGCCGCGATGCACGCCGCCAATCCCCCCGGTGGCGAAAACCGCGATTCCGGCCAGATGCGCGCAGATCATCGTGGCGGCCACCGTCGTCGCGCCCGTGCGCCCCTGCGCCAGACATACGGCCAGATCGGCGCGGCTGAGCTTCATCACCGCCTCGGCGCGCGCCAGCCGCTCCAGGTCCGGCGCATCCAGCCCCACGCGGATTGCCCCGTCCATGACCGCGATGGTCGCAGGCACCGCGCCCGCCGCGCGCACCTCTGCCTCCACCGCCTGCGCGGTCTCCAGATTCTGCGGCCAGGGCATGCCATGGGTGATGATGGTGGATTCCAGCGCCACCAGCGGCGCACCGGACGCGCGGGCTTCGGCCGCTTCGGTGCCATAGGTCAGGACAGGCATGGTGCCGTCTCCTCGCTGATATGCGCTGCCGTAAGGTCCAGCGCGTGGTGCAATGCCGCGGCCGGGTCCAGCCCGCGCCGCCGCGCGGCCAGATGCGCCGCCAGCAACCGGTCGCCCGCGCCTGTGACGCGGCGCACGCGCACCGGCGGGGGCTGCGCCGAGACACATCCTGCGGCATCGGCCCAGGCGGCGGCCCGCGCTCCGTCGGTGACCAGCGCCCCCGCGGCGCCCCGGCGGCACAACGCCCGCGCCGCCGCCCCGGCCGAGCGGAAGCGCACACCGCACAGTGCCGCAGCCTCGGCGCGGTTGAGATAAAGGGTCACCCGCGGATGCCGCAGGACCGCGCCCAACCGCGCCGCCTTCGCGGGCGAGGCCCCGGCCACGCAGACCGCGGCCTGCGCAAGCGCCGCCACCGCCGCCGCCAGCACCTCGGCCGCCAGGTTCCCGTCGATGACCGCGCAGCGTGGTGCGGGCGCCCCGCGCCGCAGCGGCGCCAGAATCGCCGACCCTGCCGCCGCCATGGCCCCCGTGTCGGCCACCGCCGCCACCAGCCCCGTGGCCCCTTCGATCGCCACATAGCTTCCCGTCGCCTGTCCGGGTGTCCGCAGGACACCGGCGCAGCCGATCCCCGCACCCTCTGCCGCCGCCAGAAGCTCCGCGCCCGCCGCGTCGTCGCCCACCGCCGCCAGCAGCGCAGGCGCCAGCCCCTCGACCGCCAGCCAGCGCGCGACGTTCAGCGCCACGCCGCCGGGCACCCTGCGCACCCGTCCGGGCAGGTCCGCGCCCCGCCGCACCGGGCCTGCGGCCTGGCCGATCACATCCCAATGCGCCGCGCCGATGCACAACACCTGTTCGCGCGCCTGCGCCCCCGTCATCGCAGCAGCACCCGCAACAGCCGCGCCTGCCCGCCATCACCGCCCCCCGCGGCGCCATAGATCGGCACGTCCAGATGCGCGACCTCGGCGATCCGTGCCCCCAGGGCCTCCAGTGCCGCCGGAAAGCCCTTGGCCTCCCACACGCCGAGGTTCACCGACAGCACCATCACCGCCCCGGGGGCCGCCACATCCATGAGCGGCGGCAGGCCCTCGGGGCCGACATGACCATGGGTGAAGGTGCCCGCGCTGACGATCCCGGCATAGGGCCCGCACCTTGCGGGCAGGGGCTTGGTGACATCCGCCACCTGCAGCGCGCGGTAAACCCCCTTGCCCCGCGCCACCGCCAGCATCTCGGCCGAGATGTCCAGCCCGTCGATGGCGCCCGCGAAACCGCAGCCCTTCAGCGCCTGCGCCACCAGCCCGGTGCCCGCGCCCACATCCAGCACCGCCCCCGCAGGCGATCCCGCCGCCATGAAGGCTTCGGCCACCCGCACCGGCAGGACATAGCCCTGCGCCGCGGCAAACTCCGCATCATAGCTCCCGGCCCAGTCGGCATAGAGTTGCAGGCATTCCTCGGGGCTGCGCAACGCATAGGCGCGCTTCAGCCGCGATCCGTCACCCTCCATCCGGTCCTCCCATGCTCGGCCCTCACGGTCACCTGCTTCATCCTGCCCGAAATACTCAGGGGTGAAACCAGCCCCCTTGCGGGGCTGGTGAGGGGCAGCGCCCCTGTGCCGGGGCGCTTGCGCCCCGGCCCGGCCCCCCCCCGGCGGGGGCGCGGGCGTCAGCCCGCGGTCCTGGCGGGGGCGGGAGCGCCCCTTGCCCCCCGCGCCCGCCCC
>JAFIEE010000244.1 GCA_020832705.1 Paracoccaceae bacterium | reverse complement strand
ATCAACCTCGATTTCGCCGATGTCCGCGCCGTGATGGACGAGATGGGCAAGGCCATGATGGGCACCGGCGAGGCCACGGGTGAGGATCGCGCCATTCAGGCCGCCGAGAAAGCCATCGCCAACCCGCTGCTGGACGAAATCAGCCTGCATGGCGCGCGCGGTGTGCTGATCAACATCACCGGCGGCTATGACCTGACCTTGTTCGAGCTCGACGAGGCTGCCAACCGCATCCGCGAGAAAGTGGACCCCGAGGCCAACATCATCGTCGGCTCCACGCTCGACCCGGAAATGGAAGGCACGATCCGCGTCTCGGTGGTCGCCACCGGTATCGATGCCAGCCAGGCCGCGCAGGAGATCGAGGTGCCGCGCCGCCGGCTGAGCGATCCCATCCGCCCCGAACTGCCCGAGCGCGCCGCCGAGGCCGCAGCCCCGGCACCGATGCCCGAGCCGGAGCCCGAGCCCGAGCCCGAGATGGACGAACCCGTGTTCATTCCGCGCAACGACGAACCGCCCCGCCACGAGGCACAGCCGAACCTCTTTGCCGAGCAGGCCGCGCCTTCCCCGCATGCCGCAGCCGCCCGGCCGCGCCCGCAACAGGCGATCCCCCCGTTGCGCTACCGGCAGGACCAGTCGGAACAGGAGGCCCGCCAGGCCGAGGCGCCCTACCGCCCGGCTGCCGCCTTCGATCTGGACGAGGTGCTGCACGACCCGGCGCAGGATCCCAGGGCCGGCAGCGCGCAGGGCGGGGCCGAAAGCTTTGTCGCGCCGCGCCGCACACCCGCAGGCACCCCGTCGAAGGAAACGCTTGAACGCCTGCAGGCCGCCGTGCGCAAGCAGCCGAAAGCGGCGGCCCCTCCGGCACGCCCCGCCGCTGGCACCGGGTCCGAGGCCGACCGCGGCGGCTCCGGAAGCCGTTTCGGTATCGGGTCGCTGATCAGCCGCATGGCCGGGGGGCAGGGCGGCGATGGCGCGGCCCGTCCGGCGCGCGCCCACCCGCCGGTCAGCGCCCATGACGAGGACCCCGGCATCTCGCCCGAGCAGGAACGGATTGAAATCCCCGCATTCCTGCGCCGTCAGGCCAACTGACGCCGCGCGCGACCACTCCGGAAACTGCCGAAGGAGGCCGGGTCAATCCGGCCTCTTTCGCGTTTCGCGAACGCCGCCCCAACCTGCGCGGGCACAACGATGGCCCGAGGGGGCAGGGCAGGCGGACCGCCTGCATCCACGTGGCCCTGAGCGCACAGGCCGACGCCATTGTAAAGTATTGATTGCAAAGTATAGATTGCAAAGGAGTAACCTTGCCCGCCTCGCCGCGCCGGGCCCCGCCTGCCAATGTTACACCGGGTTGCAAAGAGTGAATTGAGCCTTGGTGCACCAACACTTAACCTGTTCGTAACGCGCGCAGGCGAGCGCCGATCCAGAAACGAGATACAGGCGGACAGGGCAATGCAGGCCACTCTTGCGCGAACGGTTCATTTCCGCGGCTTCGGGCTGCACTCCGGTCTTCCGGTCCGGTTGCAGGTCGCCCCGGCGCCTGCGGGGCACGGGATCGTATTCATCCGCACCGACCTCGAGGATGGCCGCAACCGCATCCCGGCGACCATTGCACACTGGGTCGAGGCGCGGCTGTGCACGCGGCTTGAAAACGCGCAGGGCGCCACCGTGGCCACGATCGAGCATCTGATGGCGGCGCTGGCCGGGTGCGGTATCCACAACGCCTGCATCCGCCTTGATGGCCCCGAGGTGCCGATCCTCGATGGCAGCGCCGCCCCATTCCTGCGCAAGCTCGTTGCCGCAGGGCTGCGCGAACAGGTGGCGCCGCTCGATGTGCTGCGCGTCGTCCGTCCGGTCGAACTGCGCCATGGCGACGCGCTGGCGCGGCTGGAGCCCGCCGACGGGGTGCTGATGAGTTTCGAAATCGATTTCCCCGATGCCGCCATCGGCCACCAGCGCAAGACCCTCGATCTGCGCAACGGTGCGGTGCTGCGCGAACTCGGCGATGCGCGCACCTTCTGCCGCCGCGCCGATGTCGCGGCGATGCAGGCAGCGGGGCTGGCGCTCGGGGGCAGCTATGACAACGCCGTTGTCGTCGAAGGCGCCAGGGTTCTCAGCCCCGGCGGGCTGCGCCACCTTGATGAACCGGTGCGCCACAAGATGCTTGATGCACTGGGCGACCTGGCGGTTGCCGGGGCGCCGATTGTCGGCCATTACACCGGCATCCGCGCCGGGCATGCGCTCACGGGGCGGCTGGTGCGCGCCATGCTGGATGATCCCTCCTGCTTCATCCGGCAGCCCTGCACCGCAGCGCTGCGGCGGCGCCTGCCGGGCGGGGCCAGCAGCGTCGATGCGCTGGCGCTGACGGCCTGACCGCGCGCGTCCCCAGGGTCCGCCCGCGCCGATCCGTTTTCACGCCGCTGTCTGCGAATGGCGTTTTGCGCAGCGGATTCTATTGTGCTAGGAAGCGGTCACGGGGACAGACAGGGATAAGAGCAGATGACGGTCGGCGCGCGAAACCTGCGATTGATGCTTGCGTTCATGGCCGCGACCGCGCTGGCCGCCTGCGGCGACAGCGCGCCGGACGAATCGCTGGCAAGCTTCAGCGCCGAAGAGATCTTCCAGCGCGGCGAATACGAACTGGAAACCAACCGCCGGGCCTCGCGTTCGATCCGCTACTTCTCTGAAATCGAACGCCTGTATCCCTACAGCGACTGGGCGCGCCGTTCGCTGATCATGCAGGCCTACGCCTATCACCGCGACCGCGAATACGAGGAAAGCCGCGCCGCCGCGCAGCGCTTCCTGGACACCTACCCGGGCGACGAGGACGCCGCCTATGCCGCGTATCTGCTGGCGATCTCCTTCTATGACCAGATCGACGAGGTCGGCCGCGACCAGGGCATCACCTTCCAGGCGCTGCGCCACCTGCGCCGCGTGATCGAGGACTACCCCGAGACCGAATTCGCCCGCTCTGCGGTGCTGAAGTTCGACCTCGCCTTCGATCACCTTGCGGGCAAGGAAATGGAGATCGGGCGCTTCTATCTCAAGCGCGGCAACTATGCGGCGGCGATCAACCGCTTCCGCGTGGTGGTCGAGGATTTCCAGACCACCACCCACACACCCGAGGCGCTGCACCGGCTGGTGGAATCCTATCTCGCGCTGGGCTTCGAGGATGACGCCCGCACGGCTGCCGCGATCCTGGGCCACAATTTCCAGGCCAACCCGTTCTACGAAGACAGCTTCCGCCTGCTTGGCGGGCGTGACCTGGAGCCGGGCGCTGCGGGCGACGGCTGGCTGCGCCAGATCTACCGCCAGTCCGTCCTTGGCGAATGGCTCTGATCCGGCCCACGCCTGCTCAGCACGCCGCTTGCCCCTTCATCTTGCCGGAAATACTCCGGGGGTGCGGGGGCAGCGCCCCCCCGGCCGGAGGGGCGCGCGCCGATGGTGGTCTCGCGCGATATTAGCGACATGCGGCTGATCGCCCGGCGGGAACTGGGCTTACGGGCCGGGCTGAACGTGCTGGCCGGCGAG
>JAFIEE010000032.1 GCA_020832705.1 Paracoccaceae bacterium | reverse complement strand
GCAACTTGTAATTCACGGGAAGCGTGTGGGTGGTTGGGTGGTTGGGTGGGGGGCGGGGCTCAGGGCCCGGGGCGGGGGGGCAGCGCGTCGAGCAGCAGGGCGAGGGCGTGATCGCGGGCGGCGGCGCGGACTTAGGCGCGACCGAGGGCGCCGCACTCCACGGGTTCGACGCGGACGGGCTGGCCGGGGCGGGCGATGGCGAAGCAGACGCGGCCTTCGGGCTTGTGTCCGGAGCCGCCGGGACCGGCGATGCCGGTGATGGCGACGGCAAGCTGCGCGGCGCTCTGTGCCAGCGCGCCGCTGGCCATTTCGCGCGCCACCGCTTCCGAGACGGCGCCATGGGCGGCGAGGGTCTCGGCCCGCACGCCCAGCATCTGCGCCTTGGCGGCGTTGGAATAGGTGATGAAGCCACGCTCCATCACTGCCGAGGAGCCGGCGATATCGGTCAGCGCGGCGGCGACCATGCCGCCGGTGCAGCTTTCGGCGGTGGCGATCAGGACGCCGCGGGCCTTGGCGGCCTCCAGCACCTGCGCCGCCAGAGGGTGGTCCGGGGTCATGCCAGGAACACCCCATGCGCCAGCGCCGCGCCCGCCACCACCACAACGGCGGCGAAGGCGCCGGCGATCAGGTCATCCAGCATCACCCCCGCCGGGCTGTGCAGCCGGTCGGCCCAGCCGACGGGGCCGGGTTTCAGGATGTCGAAGGCGCGAAACGCGAGGAAGGCGACCACCCAGCCCGGCCAGAGCGCGGTGACCGCCACGCCCTGCAGCATCGCGCCCAGCGAAACCGGCCAGAGCGCCAGCCACATGCCCGCGACCTCGTCGATGACGATCTCGGACGGGTCAGGGTCATCGGTGCCGCGGGTCTCGATCACCGTCACCCACCAGCCCAGTCCCGCCACGGCCACCGTGGCTGCGGCCAGCAGTGCGAACCCGCCGATGACATGCAGCGCCCAGGCCACCGGCAGCGCCGCCAGCGTGCCCCAGGTGCCGGGCGCCGGGCGCAGGAGTCCGGCGCCGAAGAAGGTGGCCAGCAGCCGTGACCAGGTCATGCGCGTCTCGGGGTCATGGCCGCACCAGTGTTGCGGTGGCCAGCGCGGCGATGCCCTCCTCGCGGCCGGTGAAGCCCAGCCGCTCGGAGGTTGTGGCCTTGACGCTGACGCGCGCAGGCTCCAGCGCCATGATTTCGGCGAGGGTGGCGCGCATGGCCTCGGCGTGGGGGCCAACCTTCGGCCGCTCGCAGATCAGCGTCACATCGGCGTGGGTGAGCGTGAAGCCGTGTTCGCGCGCCAGCGCGGCGGCGTGGCGCAGGAAGATGGCGCTGGCCGCCCCCTTCCACTGCGGGTCCGAAGGCGGGAAATGGCGTCCGATATCGCCCATGCCCAGCGCGCCATAGATCGCATCGGTCAGCGCGTGCATCCCCACATCGGCGTCCGAATGGCCCTGCAGGGCGCGGTCATGCGGGACCAGAACGCCGCAGAGCCAGCAGCCGTCACCGGGGCCGAAGCGGTGCACGTCGAAGCCGTTGCCGGTGCGGATGTCCATGGGCACGCCCCCTTCCTGCATCAGCCGCGCGGCGCGGGCAAAATCGCCGGGCCAGGTCAGCTTGATGTTGTCGTCATCGCCCTCGACGATGGCCACGTCAAGCCCTGCGGCGCGGGCGATTTCCACGTCATCGGCGGCCCCGCCCGGGTGGGCCCGGTGGGCGGCGAGGATGGCGCCGAAGCGGAAGCCCTGCGGGGTCTGGGCGCGGAAAAGCCCGGCGCGATCGGCGGCGCCCCGGACCGTGCCGTCGGCGCCGCGCCAGAGCGCATCGGTAACAGCCAGCGCGGGGGCGGCGCCGGGGGCATCGTCCAGCGCCGCCAGCACGCGGGCCACCAGCGCGGGGCGGACCAGGGGGCGGGCGCCGTCATGGATCAGCACGCGGTCGGGCGGGTCCCCGGCCAGCGCCTCGAGCGCGCTGCGCACCGATGCCTGCCGGTCCGCGCCACCCGGGATGAGCCGCAGCCCGTCGCCCAGCGATGCCGCGCGGGCCATGTCGTCCGGGTGCACCACCACCACCAGCGGCCCGCTGGCCAGCGGCCGCAGCGCCGCGACGGTATGGGCCAGCACCGGGCGCCCGGCAAGGTCCCGCCACTGCTTCGGCAGTCCGCCCCCGGCGCGCAGGCCGCGCCCGGCGGCAACGATCACGATGGCGGTTGTGGCGGCAGTCATGGCATTTGTGGCGGTTGTGGCGGGCATGCGGGTTCGCGGTTCGGGCTGGACCTTCTATACCCACAGGTGCGGGGTGCTGACAATGCGCGCGAAGGGCAGGCGCGGTTGCACAATAATTCATCATGTGATCAATATCGCGTCACAGCGCTGCGCTGCCGGTTTGCAGCGGCGGCGCGATGATCCTAAATCAGAGGCACCAACCAGAGGCACCGAGGCGCGCGACGCTTCAACAGACAGGCACCAAGGCGACCATGGCAGCACTTGCATCGATGACCATTGCAACCGGAACGGTGCGCGCCGTGATTGAACCACCTGTTGCGCTGGCACCCATGGCGGGAATCACCGATCTGCCGTTCCGGCGCGTGGTGGCCGGGTTCGGCGCCGGGCTGGTGGTGTCCGAGATGGTGGCCAGCCGCGAGATGGCGCAGGCAAGGCCTTCGGAGCGGGCGCGGGCGCGGGCGGAACTGGGACTGCATGACGCTGCAACGGCGGTGCAGCTTGCCGGTCATGACCCGCGCTGGATGGCCGAAGCCGCGCGCATGGTCGCCGATGGCGGCGCGCGGATCATCGATATCAACATGGGGTGCCCGGCAAAGAAGGTCGTGGGCGGGCAATCCGGCGCGGCGCTGATGCGCAACCCGGACCACGCGCTGCGCATGATCGCGGCGGTGGTGGAGGCGGTGGACCTGCCGGTGACGCTGAAGACCCGGCTGGGCTGGGATGATGCCTGCCTGAACGCACCCGAGCTTGCGCGGCGGGCGGTGGACGCCGGCGTGGCCATGGTGACGATCCACGGGCGCACGCGGTGCCAGTTCTACAAGGGGCGCGCGGACTGGGCGGCGATCGGCGCGGTGGTGCGCGCGGTGCCCGATGTGCCGGTGCTGGCCAATGGCGACATTCGCGGGGCAGGGGATGCGGCGGCGGCGCTGGCGGCGTCGGGCGCGGCGGGGGTCATGATCGGACGCGGCGCGCAGGGGCGGCCCTGGCTGCTGGCGCAGGTTACGGCGGCCTTGCGCGGGGCCGCGGTGCCGCCCGCGCCGACGGGCGCGGCGCTGGTGGCGCTTGTGGCCGCGCATTACGAGGCGATCCTGAGCTTCTACGGCCGCGATCTGGGCCTGCGCGTGGCGCGCAAGCATCTGGACTGGTATGCGGCGGCGGCGGGCGGGGCGGCCGCGCTGCGCCGCCCGCTGCTGACCGCGACCGACCCGCAAGCGGTCCTGCGGCTGCTGCCCGAGGCGCTGTCCCCCACCGTGCCGGCCGTGACGGAGGCCGCATGACGCCCCCGGTCACAGGCACGATCTGGTCCGCCCTGCCGGTGCCCGCCATGCTGATCGGCGCCACCGATACGGGCGACGAGATCGTGCTGGACTGCAACCCGGCCTGCGAATCCTTCCTGATGATTTCGGCCCGCACGCTTTCGGGGCAGCCGCTGTTCGAGAAACTGGCCATCGACGCGCCGATGGAAGAGGCATTGGTGCGCACGCGGCGCAACCGCTCGGCGCTGTTCATCAATGATGTGGATGTGGGCACCGGAAGCCGCGCGCCGGTCTCGTGCAACCTGCAGCTTGCGCCCCTGCCGGACCAGCCCGAGGTCGTGCTGATGCTGATGTCCCCGCGTGAAATCGCCGGACGGCTGAACCAGGCGGGCGCGGCCAAGGCGGCGGTGAAATCAGCGTCCGGCATGGCGGCGATGCTGGCGCATGAGATCAAGAACCCGCTGGCGGGGATCAGCGGCGCGGCGCAGCTTCTGTCCATGAACCTGCGCAACGGGGACCTGGAGCTGACCGACCTTATCGTCGAGGAAACGCGCCGCATCCTGGCCCTGCTGGAACAGTTCGAGGAGTTCGGCGACCAGCGCCCGCCGGTGCGGGTCGCGGTCAACATCCACGATGTGCTGGAACGTGCGCGCCGGTCGGCGCGGCTGGGCTTTGCGGCGCACATGACCGTTGGCGAACGCTACGACCCATCCTTGCCGCCGGTGCTGGGCGATGGCGACCAGTTGCTGCAGGTGTTCCTGAACCTGCTGAAGAACGCCGCCGAAGCGCAGCCCGATGGCGGGCGCATCACCATCCGCACCTATTTCGAACAGTCGCTGCGGGTGCGCGACCGCGATGGGCGCGATGTGGCGCTGCCGCTGCATGTCGAGGTGATCGACGACGGCCCCGGCCTGCCGCCCGAGATTGCGGCGGATGTGTTCGACCCCTTCGTGTCCGGGCGTGAGAACGGCACCGGGCTGGGGCTGGCGCTGGTGTCCAAGATCGTGGCTGATCATGACGGCTGGATCGCTGTTGAAAGTGCGCCGGGTCGCACGGTGTTCCGGGTCTCGCTGCCCCTGGCGGGGCGCGATACCGACTCAAGGAGTGACTGAGGAATGGATGGAACGGTTCTGGTTGCCGATGACGACCGCACGATCCGCACGGTGCTGACGCAGGCCCTGACACGGGCGGGCTGCAAGGTGCATGCGACATCAAGCCTGACCACGCTGATGCGCTGGGTCGAGGAGGGGCGCGGCGATCTGGTCATCACCGACGTGATGATGCCCGATGGCAACGGAATCGAGATGATCCCGAAGATCAGCAAGGAACGCCCCGGCCTGCCGGTGATCGTCATTTCGGCGCAGAATACCATCATGACCGCAATCCAGGCGACCGAGGCCGATGCCTGGGACTACCTGCCCAAACCCTTCGACCTGCCCGATCTGATGAAGCGCGCCGGGCGCGCCATGCAGGCCCGCCGCCCCGCGCCTGCCCGGACCGCGCCCGCGGGGCCGTCGCCGCGCGGCGATGCGGTGGACGGCGATCTGCCGCTGGTGGGGCGCACCCCGGCGATGCAGGCGCTTTACCGGCTGATTGCGCGGGTGATGAATTCGGACATGCCGGTGCTGATCGTGGGCGAATCGGGCACCGGAAAATCGCTGATCGCACGCACGCTGCACGATCTGTCGGACCGGCGCGCGCTGCCCTTTGTCGTGGCCTCGGCCGAGGATCTGGCCAGTGCGGACGGCGCCTCGGCGATCATGGCGCGGGCGCGTGGCGGCACGGTCGTCTTTGACGAGCTGGGCGATTACGACGATGCGACCCAGGCGCGGCTGGTGCGGTTGCTGGACATGATCGGCACCGACAGCGGCCCGCGCGTGCTGGCGACATCGCAGGCTGATCTGGCCGGGCGGCTGGACAACGGGTCGATGCGCGAGGACCTGTATTATCGGTTGAACGGCGTCAGTCTGACCGTGCCGGCGCTGCGCGAACGGATCGACGACCTGCCGCTGCTGAGCGAGCATTTCCTGAAGCGCGCCAGCGCGGCGGGCGGAACGCCGGAGCGGCGGCTGTCCGAAGAAGCGCTGGAGCGCGTGCGGCTTTATTCCTGGCCCGGCAACCTGCGGCAGCTTGAAAACCTGATGCGGCGGCTGGCGCTGACCGGGCAGGAACCGGTGATCTCGGCGCCGGAGATGGAGCAGGCGCTGCACAACCAGCCCGCCATGGAACCGACGCGCCCCGGGGCAAGCGCCGAGAAACTGTCCGAATCGGTCGCCGCCCATCTGCGGCGCTATTTCGACCTGCACGGCGGCGAGTTGCCGCCCGCCGGGCTGCACAGCCGCATCCTGCGCGAGGTCGAGGCGCCGCTGATCGAAATCGCGCTCGATGCCACCTCGGGTAATCAGGCGCGCTGCGCCGACCTGCTGGGGATCAACCGCAATACGCTGCGCAAGAAGATCCTCGATCTGGATATTCGCGTGACACGGCGCCGCAAGTTGATGTAAAACCGCAACACAAGGCGTGGCGCATTTGCGTCGCTGGGTCCGGCGCGCAGGGTCGAATGATCACGCCAGGGTGAACTGGCATCGCACGCGCGGCGATGCAGCGGCGGGGTGGCCCCTTGGAGGCAGTGGAACAGCGCGGACTCTGGCAATGGGCGGTCGGTTTGCGTCACAGCCGCCGTGTGATGACCGCGGTGACGGTGGTGCTGGTCACGCTGGCGCCGGTGCTGGTGCTGTTGACGCTGCTGGCGCTGGGACCGCTGAGCGCGGCCACCACGCCCCCGCTCCTGCGCCTGATCCTGCTGGTCGATCTGGTCTATATCCTGATCGTGGCCACGCTGGTGGCGGCGCGGGTGGCGCGGATCATCACCGAGCGGCGCTCGCAATCGGCGGGCTCGCGGCTGCATCTGCGGCTTTCGGGGCTGTTTGCCGCGATGGCGCTGGTGCCCACGGTTTCGGTTGCGGTGTTCGCCAGCGTCACCATCAATGTCGGGCTGGAGGGATGGTTTTCCGATCGCGTGCGGCAGGTGGTCGGCAACTCCATGGCCGCGGCCGAAGCCTATCAGGCCGAGCAGGAGCGCGACCTGATCCAGGACACCGAAGCGCTGGCGCGCTTCATCGAGGAAACGCGCCGCGCCTTTCCCATGCTGGATGACGGCCAGTTGCGCCAGTTGCTCAGCCAGGGCCAGAGCCAGATCCAGCGCGGGCTGCGCGTGGCCTTCGTCATCGACGGGGCGGGGGAGATCCGCGCGCGCGGTGACCGGTCCTATCTGTTCGATTTCACCCCTCCCTCGGCCACCGATCTTGAACGCGCGCGCGACGGGGTGGCGGTGATCCGCGACTGGCCGATGAACGAGTTTCGCGCGCTGGTGCAGCTGCGGCCCTTCGTGGACCGTTATCTGTATGTCGCGCGCGCGGTGGATGGGGAAATCCTCAGCCTGCTGGACGAGACCCGCGAGACGGTCCTGCTCTATCAGCAACTCGAACGCGAGCGCGGGCGACTGCTGTTCGAATTTGCCCTTCTGTATCTGGGCTTTGCGCTGATCCTGATCCTGGCGGCGGTCTGGCTGGGGCTGTGGTTCGCCGAACGGCTGGCGCGTCCGGTGGGGCGGCTGGCAGCCGCGGCCGAGGCGGTCGGCCGCGGCAATCTGGACATTCAGGTGTTCGAACAGCGCGGCGACGACGAGATCGCCACCATGGGCCGGGTTTTCAACCAGATGACCCGGCAATTGAAGGGCCAGCGCGAGGCGCTGCTGGAAAACACCCGTCAGATCGAGGCGCGTCGGCGGCTCTTTGATTCGGTGCTGGGTTCGGTCACGGCCGGGGTGATGGGGCTGGATGCCGACGGGCGCGTCGAATTCATCAACCGTGCCGCCGAACGGTTGCTGGAATGCGACGCAGGCGGCGTGCTGGCGCAGCCGCTGGAGCAGGTGGTGCCCGAATTTGCGCCGCTGTTCGCGCGGCTGCGCGATATACCGGCGCCGGATGCCCGGGTGCAGGAGGAGTTGCGCCTGTCGCGCGGCGGGCGGCTGGAAACGTTGCTGGTGCGGTTGTCGGTGCGTGCCGGGGCCGACGGGCGGGCTGATGGCTACGTGCTGGCCTTTGACGATGTGACCGATCTGGTCAGCGCGCAGCGCATGGCCGCCTGGGGCGATGTGGCGCGCCGGATCGCGCATGAGATCAAGAACCCGCTCACGCCGATCCAGCTTTCGGCGGAACGCATCAAGCGGAAGTTCCGGAGACAGGTGCCTGAAGAAGAAGCAGAAACCCTGGACCAACTGACCGGCGTGATTGTCCGGCAGACCGGCGATCTGCGCCGGATCGTCGACGAGTTCTCGCGCTTTGCGCGGATGCCGGAGCCGGACCGGCGCAGCCATGACCTGGTCGAAATCCTGCGCGACGCGGTTCTGCTGCAGGAGAACGCCCGCCCGGATATCCGCTTCGCCGCCGACATCCCCGACATGCCGCTGCCGCTGGAAGTGGACGCCACCATGCTGTCGCAAGCATTCACGAACATCCTCAAGAACGGATCGGAAGCAATTGATACTTTCATGGAAAGGGGTGCACCAGAAGGGTATGCCCCGGAGCTCCGGGTCGCGATGGAGGTGCAGGATGAACGGGTGCGAATCACGGTGGCAGAGAACGGCATCGGCCTGCCCGAGGACCGCGCACGGCTGTTCGAGCCGTATGTGACCACGCGCGACACCGGCACCGGGCTGGGACTGCCGATCGTCAAGAAGATCATCGAGGAGCACGGCGGCAGCTTCACCCTGCAGGACGCGCCGCACTTCGAGGGCTGCGCGCATCGCGGCGCGCTGGCGGAAATCCTGCTGCCGCGCCTGACGGCGGCGGCGCGCAGCGAGCGTGACCCGAAACCGGGCAATGCCGCGTCCGGGCAAGAGAATTCAAGGGGGGGCAGTGATGAGTGACATCCTGATTGTCGATGACGAGCGCGACATTCGTGAGCTGATTTCGGAAATCCTGATCGACGAGGGGTACACCACGCGGCTTGCGGGCAATTCCGACGAGGCCATGTCGCAGGTCAACGCCGATCCACCGGCGCTGATCATCCTCGACATCTGGCTCAAGGACAGCCGCATGGACGGCATCGGCATCCTGATGGCGGTCAAGCGCGGCAACCCGGATATTCCGGTGGTCATCATCTCGGGGCATGGCAACGTGGAAATCGCCGTCGCGGCGATCAAGCAGGGCGCCTATGATTTCATCGAGAAACCGTTCAACATCGACCAGTTGCTGGTGGTGATCCGGCGCGCAATGGAAGCCTCGCGGTTGCGGCGCGAAAACCTGGAACTGCGCCGCCGCGATGCCACCGCCGCCGAGATGATCGGCGAATCCAATGCGTTCCGGACAATGAAGGCGCAACTGGAAAAGGTCACGCGCTCGAACGGTCGGGTGATGCTGACCGGGCCCGCGGGCTGCGGCAAGGAAGTCGCCGCGCGCTTCATCCATGCCAACTCGGCGCGGGCCTCGGCGCCTTTCGTGTCGGTCAGTTCCGCCAGCATCGAGCCGGAGCGGATGGAGGAAGTGCTGTTCGGTCGCGAATCACCCGAGCGCGGGGTCGAACCCGGCCTGCTGGAACAGGCGCATGGCGGTGTGGTCTATCTGGACGAGGTCGGCGACATGCCGCTGGGGACGCAGTCCAAGATCCTGCGCGTGCTGGTGGAACAGCAGTTCACCCGCGTCGGCGGCGCCGACAGGGTGCGTGTGGACCTGCGCGTGATCTCGGCCACGACGCGCGACCTGAAGGCGGAAATCGCGGCCGGACGGTTCCGGCAGGAACTCTATGACCGGCTGAACGTGGTGCCGATCACGGTGCCGTCGCTGGCCGAACGCCGCGACGATATCCCGGTGCTGGCGCGCGCCTTCATCGATCAGTTTCACCAGACGCAGGGTCTGCCTCTGCGCGCGCTCTCCGATGTCGCCGAGGCACAGTTGCAGACCATGCCCTGGCCCGGCAACGTCCGGCAGTTGCGCAACGTGATCGAACGCGCACTGATCCTGGGCGATGGCAACGGCCCGATCGAACCGGCCGAGTTTCAGGCCGACGCGGCGCAGGGGGATGCGGGAAATGGTTTCGTGCTGTCGGCGGAACTGGCCACCTTGCCGCTGCGCGAGGCGCGCGAATTGTTCGAGCGCGAATACCTGCTGGCGCAGATCAACCGCTTCAGCGGCAACATCAGCCGCACCGCCAGTTTCGTGGGCATGGAGCGCTCGGCACTGCACCGAAAGCTCAAGTCGCTGGGCGTGAACACCGCCAGCCTGTCCAGCGCCCGCGCCCACCATCGCCCCGAGGGCTGACCCCGCGCCCGGCGGCGAAGGGCCGCGCGAGGCGGCGGAAAATGCGTCGGTGCTAGCGCGTCACCTCGGTCAGCCGGCGCGTCACATAGTCGGTGACGTGTTGCAGCATCGGCTGCATGTGCCGCTCCTCGTCGCGGAAGAAATGATCCGCGCCCTCGATCTGGGTATGGGTGATGGTGATGCCGCGCTGTTCGTGCAGCTTGGCCACCAGCGTCTCGATATCGCGCGGCGGGGCGATCCGGTCGGCGGTGCCGTTGATGACCAGCCCCGACGCCGGGCAGGGAGCCAGGAAGCTGAAGTCATACATGTTGGCAGGTGGCGCCACCGAGATGAAGCCGGTGATATCGGGCCGCCGCATCAGCAGTTGCATCCCGATCCAGGCACCGAAGCTGAACCCCGCGACCCAGCAATGGCGGCTGTTCTGGTTCATCGCCTGCAGGTAGTCGAGCGCCGCCGCCGCATCGGACAGCTCGCCCACGCCCTGGTCGAATTCCCCCTGGCTGCGTCCGACCCCGCGGAAATTGAACCGCAGCACCGAAAAGCCCATCTGGTGAAAGGCATAGTGCAGGTTGTAGACAACCTTGTTGTTCATGGTCCCGCCGAACTGCGGGTGCGGGTGCAGCACGATGGCCAGCGGCGCATCGCGCCGTGACTGGGGGTGGTAGCGGCCTTCGAGCCTGCCTTCGGGTCCGGGAAAGATAACTTCGGGCATCGGGCGCCTTTTCTTCGGTCGGAACCGCATGTTCCGCGGGCGGTGCGAGACTTGACGCGACACCCCCGGACAACCTAGAATAATTCTAAGGGCCGGGATGCCACCTGTAGACGGTCGGAGTTACGCCGCGCCGCCGGATACGTCAATGTTTTTGCTGGCCGTTACAGGTGCGCTATCGTGATTTCCGCGCCGCGCCGCAGCGGGAGGGCCGACGATGAAACTGTCCACGAAGGGCCGCTACGCGATGATCGCGCTGGTCGATCTGGCGCTGGCGCCGGCGGGGGAACTGGTCTCGCTCAACGAGATCGCGGCGCGGCAGAAAATGTCGCTGGCCTATCTGGAACAACTGTTCGTCAAGCTGCGGCGCGCCGGGCTGGTGGAAAGCGTGCGCGGCCCCGGCGGCGGTTACCGGCTGGCGCGCCCGGCCGAGGAGGTGCGCGTATCCGAGGTGCTGGAAGCCGTGGACGAGACGGTGAGTGCGTTGGAGAAGGGCGCGGGCGCGCGGGGCGCGGTGTCAGGGTCGCGCGCGCAATCGCTCAGCAACCGGCTGTGGGAGGGATTGTCGGCGCATGTCTACGTGTTCCTGCACCAGACGCGACTGTCGGATGTGGCAGGCAACGCGCTGAGCCCCTGTCCGGCGGTGCCCTCGCTCTTCGAGATGGTGGACGAATGAAACCGAGGCAGGGGGGCGCTGCCCCCGTCGCGCATTCTGCGCGATTCCCCCGGAGGATTTCCGGCAAGATGAAGCAGGGCGGGTGATGCGCGAACGGGTCTACATGGACTGGAACGCCACGGCGCCGCTGCGCCCGGAGGCGCGCGCGGCGATGGCGGCGGCGATGGATGTGGTGGGCAACCCTTCGTCGGTCCATGCCGAGGGGCGCGCGGCGCGGGGGCTGGTGGAACGGGCGCGGGCGCAGGTGGCGGCCGCACTGGGCGCGGACGGGGCCGAGGTGATCTTCACCTCGGGGGCCACGGAGGCGGCGGCGCTGGCGCTGGCGGGACGCGGGCTGCAGGGCGCGCCGGTCGAGCATGACGCGGTCCGCGCCTGGATCGACCCGGTGCTGGCCGTGGATGCGGGCGGGCAGGTCACGGTGCCGGAGCCCGCGCGGGCCACGCTGCAACTGGCCAATTCCGAAACCGGCGTGGTGCAGGCGGCGCTGCTGCAGGGGCAGATGGAAGGGCTGGCGGTCAGCGATCTGAGCCAGGCGTTCGGCAAGGTGCCGGTGGCGTTCAACTGGCTGGGCTGCGATGCCGGGCTGGTGGCCGCGCACAAGCTGGGCGGGCCGAAGGGTGTGGGCGCGCTGGTGCTCCGGCGCGGGCTGGATGTGGCGGCGCAGATCCGGGGCGGCGGGCAGGAACAGGGACGGCGCGCGGGTACCGAAAACGTGATCGGCATCGCCGGGTTCGGTGCCGCGGCCGAGGCGGCGGCGCGCGATCTGGCGAACGGGGTCTGGGACGAGGTCGCCGAGATTAGAAATATTCTAGAAAAGGCTCTGGACGCGGCGGCCGACATGACTATTTTGATCGGGAATTCAGGGCCGCGCCTGCCCAACACCCTGTGCCTCGCCCGCCCGGGCTGGAAGGCCGAGACGCAGGTGATGGCGATGGACCTGGCAGGCTTCGCCATATCGGCGGGCTCGGCCTGTTCCTCGGGCAAGGTGCGGGCCAGCCCGGTGGTTCGGGCGATGGGATATGACGCGACTGTGGCGGCATGTGCCGTGCGTGTGTCGCTGGGGCCGGGTGTGCGGCGTGCCGATGTGGAGCGCTTCGCCGAAACCTGGGAACGGGCGGCGCGGCGGCAGACGGTGCGGAAACGCGACGACAACGGGGCTGCGGCCCGATAGAGATGCGGGAGAAAAGGATGGCTGCTTTGGACACCACCACAAAGGTCCGTGACGAGGACATCCGTGACGGCGTGGACCGCGAGACGGTCGAGACCGTGCAATCCATGGCCGGCACCTACAAGCACGGCTGGGAAACCGATATCGAGATGGAGTTCGCACCGAAGGGGCTGAACGAGGATATCGTGCGGCTGATCTCGGAGAAGAACGAGGAGCCCGCATGGCTGACCGAATGGCGGCTGGATGCCTATCGGCGCTGGCAGACCATGGAGTCGCCGGACTGGGCGATGCTGGACATCCCGCCGATCGATTATCAGGATCAGTATTACTACGCCAAGCCCAAGTCGATGGTCGAAAAGCCCAAGTCGCTGGACGAGGTGGACCCGAAGCTGCTGGAAACCTATGAAAAGCTTGGCATTCCGCTGAAGGAGCAGATGATCCTGGCGGGCGTGGAGGGCGCCGAGGGGGCCGCCGCCGAAGGCCGCAAGGTCGCCGTGGACGCGGTGTTCGACAGCGTGTCGCTGGGCACCACCTTCAAGGACGAGCTGGCCAAGGCCGGGGTGATCTTCTGCTCCATCTCCGAGGCCGTGCGCGAGCACCCGGAACTGGTGAAGAAATACCTTGGGTCGGTGGTGCCGCAGAATGACAACTATTTCGCGGCGCTGAATTCGGCGGTCTTTTCGGACGGATCGTTTGTCTATATCCCCGAGGGCGTGCGCTGCCCGATGGAGCTGTCGACCTATTTCCGCATCAATGCCGAGAACACCGGCCAGTTCGAGCGCACGCTGATCATCGCCGAAAAAGGCAGTTATGTCAGTTATCTGGAAGGCTGCACCGCGCCCAAGCGCGACACGCATCAGCTGCATGCGGCGGTGGTGGAGATCGTTGTGCTGGAAGACGCCGAGGTGAAGTATTCCACCGTCCAGAACTGGTATCCGGGCGATGAAAACGGGGTCGGTGGCATCTACAACTTCGTCACCAAGCGCGCCGACTGCCGCGAGGCGCGGGCCAAGGTGATGTGGACGCAGGTGGAAACCGGCAGCGCCGTGACCTGGAAATACCCGTCCTGCATCCTGCGCGGGGATGACACGCAGGGCGAGTTCTATTCCATCGCCATCACCAACAACCACCAGCAGGCCGACACCGGCACCAAGATGATCCATCTGGGCAAGAATTCCAAAAGCCGGATCGTGTCCAAGGGGATCAGCGCGGGGTTTGCGCAGAACACCTATCGCGGGTTGGTCACAATGCACCCGAAGGCGTTGAATTCGCGCAACTATACCCAGTGCGACAGCCTGCTGATCGGGGATCGGTGCGGCGCGCATACGGTGCCCTATATCGAGGTGAAGAACGCCTCCAGCCGCGTGGAGCATGAGGCGACGACCTCGAAGGTGGATGACGACCAGTTGTTCTATTGCCGCTCGCGCGGGATGGACGAGGAAGAGGCCGTCGCGCTGGTGGTCAACGGGTTCTGCCGCGAGGTGCTGCAGGCCCTGCCGATGGAATTCGCCATGGAGGCGCAGGCGCTGGTGGCGATCTCGCTGGAAGGGTCGGTGGGGTGATTGCGGCGGCCCGTGATCTGCTGGCGAACCTGCCGGGTGACGTGCAGCGCGGACTCCGCGCCGACCCCGGTGCACTGATGACCGGCAAGCTGGCGGCGCTGGCGGTGTCGGCGCCCCTGATCATCGGGCTGGCGCTGTTCACGCCCGCGGGTGTGCTTGGCGGCATCGCGGCGGGCGTGATTGTCCAGCTTTTTCTGGGCTGGGCCATCGCCGGGCGGGAAATGCGGATCAATCGCTGAGACTGACGGGTTTGGGAACAGGACAAGGCCGCGCAGCGGCATAGCGAGGATATGAGAAAAATGCTGGAAATCAAGAACCTGCACGCTGAACTTGAAGAAGACTCGGAGGTGAGGATCCTCCATGGCGTGAACCTGCACGTGAAGGCCGGAGAGGTGCATGCGATCATGGGGCCGAACGGGTCGGGCAAGTCCACGCTGGGCTATGTGCTGTCCGGGCGTGACGGCTACGAAGTGACCGAAGGGTCGGCCACGCTCGAAGGCGCGGATCTGCTGGAGATGGAGCCCGAGGAACGCGCGGCGGCGGGCCTGTTTCTGGCGTTCCAGTATCCGGTGGAAATTCCCGGCGTGGGCAACATGACCTTCATGCGCACGGCGGTGAACGCGCAGCGCAAGGCGCGCGGGCAGGAGGAACTGTCGGCGGGCGACTTCCTGAAGCTGGTGCGTGCCAAGGCCAAGGACCTGAAGATCGAGCCCGAGATGCTGAAGCGGCCGGTCAACGTGGGCTTTTCCGGCGGCGAGAAGAAGCGAAATGAAATCCTGCAGATGGCGCTGCTGGAGCCGAAGATGTGCGTGTTGGACGAGACCGACTCGGGTCTGGATGTGGACGCGATGAAGCTGGTCTCGGACGGGGTGAACGCGCTGCGCGATGCGGGCCGGGCGTTTCTGGTCATCACGCATTACCAGCGGCTTCTGAACCACATCAAGCCGGACGTGGTGCATATCATGTCCGAAGGCCGGATCATCCGCACCGGCGGGCCGGAACTGGCGCTGGAGGTCGAGGAACAGGGCTACAGCCACATCCTGGAGGCGGTCTGATGGTGTTTCCGAGGCAGAAGCTGCTGGCGCAGAAGCGCGAGGCTGCCGAGGCCCGGCTGGCGCCCCTGACCCTGCCGCAGGGCGGCAAGTGGATCACGGCGGCGCGCGAGGATGCGCGGGCCCGGCTCGCGGCGACCGGTCTGCCGGTCAAGCGCGATGAATACTGGAAATACACCGATCCCGCGAGCCTGACCGCCGCGCAAGCGCCCGAGGCGGCGCTATACGAGGCCGACAGGGACGCGATGGCCTTCGCGGATACCGAGCGGCTGAAGATCGTCTTTGTCGACGGGGTCTTCGATCCCGCGGCATCGGACGAACTGGCGCTCGACGGGGTGGAAATCGCGCTCCTGTCCGATGCCGCGCAGGCCGATCTGCACTGGGCGCGTGATCTCTACGGCGCGCTTGAAGCTGACGGGCAGACCCCCGTGGAACGCCCGCTGGCCGCGTTCAACACCGCCCATGCCGCCGAAGGCGTGCTGATCCGCGCCACCGGCAAGGCGGCGCGCCCGATCTCGCTGGTCTATCGCCGCCGGGATGCGGGGGCGGATGTGCTGCTGCACCATGTGCTCAAACTCGAGCCGGGGGCGGAACTGACGGTGCTGGAGGATGGCCCCGCCGCGGCGCGGTTCAACCAGGTGATGGAGGCCGATATCGCCGATGGGGCCACGCTGCATCACATCCGTGTCCAGGGGCGCGATCATGAGCGGCGCACGGTGGCCCATCTGTTCGCGCGACTCGGCGCCGAGTCGGTGTTCAAGTCCTTCACCCTGACCGCCAACGGCGCCATGGTGCGCAACGAGGCGGTGATCCGCCTGAACGGCAAGGGGGGCGTTGCGCATATCGCCGGAACCACCGTCGGAGACGGCGCGTTCCACCATGACGATACGGTGTTCATCACCCATGCCGCGCCCGGCTGCGAAAGCCGCCAGGTGTTCAAGAAGGTGCTGCGCCACGGCGCCGTGGGCGTGTTCCAGGGCAAGATCCTGGTCGAACAGCCGGCACAACTGACCGATGGCTATCAGATCAGCCAGGCGCTGCTGCTCGACGAGAACGCGCAGTTCCTGGCCAAGCCCGAGCTGGAAATCTACGCCGATGACGTGAAATGCAGCCATGGCTCCACCTCGGGCGAGATCGACCCGGTGTCGCTGTTCTATCTGCGTGCGCGCGGCATCCCCGAGGCCGAGGCGAAGCTGCTGCTGGTGCTGGCTTTTCTGGCCGAGGCGCTGGACGAGATCGAGGATCCGGATCTGGCCGAGGAGCTGCGCGGGCGGATCGAGAACTGGTTGCGGCGGCACACCGATTGAGGGTGGAAGGGGGCTGCCTCCCCCGTCCAGCCCCGCAAGGGGGCTGGACTCCCCCGCGAGTATTTCCGGCAAGAAAATGCAGGGCGGAACGAGGCCGCGGGCACGCATGTCGATCACGTTGAGCATCCTGAGCAGTTACCGGCGCCCGCGGACCGTGTTCCGCGCGTTGCTGGCGCAGGGGCGGCGCGAGGATCGCGCGCTGATGTATCTGATGGTCAGTTGTCTGCTGCTTTTCGTGGCGCAATGGCCGCGCCTGATGCGCGAGGCAGAGGCCGGCGGCGAGGTGCCGTTTCAGGGGCTGGTGGCCGGCGCGCTGTTCGGCTGGCTGTTCGTGGCGCCGCTGCTGTTCTTTGCGCTGGCGGCGCTTCTGCATCTGGGGGTGCGCGCGCTGCGGCGACCAAGCACCTGGCACGGCGCGCGCACGGTGCTGTTCTGGTCCTTGCTGGCGACGTCCCCCGCAATGCTGTTTCACGGGTTGCTGCTGGGCTATGCCGGGCCGGGGCCGGGTGCGACCGTGGTGGGGTTTGTGGTCCTGGGTGCTTTCCTCTACATACTCGCGCAGGGCTTGCGGGAACTAGCCGCAGGCGGGGCTGGCTGATATGGGCGCGACCATGGACCTGAATGCTGCATTCCTGCGCACGAAGCTGCGCGAAACCCTGGCCGACCCGCAGGCGGCGGCACGGGGGCTGATCGATCTGAACCTGCCGGTGGAGGCGCGCTGGCTGGGCCTGGCGCTGGTGGCAGTGCTGAGCGCCTTCATGGGGCAGGTGGGGGTGCTGATGCTGGCCGGCGCGCAGGCGCCGCTGGCGGTGGGCGCCGGTGCCTCGGTGGTGGTGCAGGGCGTGGTGCTGGTGGTCACGGTCTTTGCCGTGCACGGGGTGGGCCGCATGTTCGGCGGCACCGGCGCGTTTGCGGATGCGCTGCTGCTGGTGGCCTGGCTGCAGTTCCTGATGGTCGGGCTTCAGGCGGTGCAACTGATCTCGCTGCTGCTGATCCCGCCGCTTTCGGGGATGATCGGCATCCTGTCGATCGCGCTGTTTCTGTGGGTGCTGACCAATTTCGTCTCGGTGCTGCACGGGTTCGAGAGCCTCGCGCGGGTGTTCGGCATGATCATCGTCAGCTTTCTGGCCATCGCCTTCCTGGTGGCTTTCGTGCTGGCGCTGCTGGGTGTTCAGGGACCGGGGATGGTCGATGCTTGATGTGCAGCGCGTGCGCGCGGATTTTCCCATCCTGCACCGGCAGGTGAACGGCAAGCCGTTGGTCTATCTGGACAATGGCGCCTCGGCGCAGAAACCGCAGGTGGTGATCGATGCCGTCACTCGCGCCTATGCCGAGGAATACGCCAACGTTCACCGCGGGTTGCACTACCTGTCGAACCTGGCCACCGACAAGTACGAGGCCGTGCGCGGCACCATCGCGCGGTTCCTGGGCGCCCCGCATGAGGACGAGGTGATCTATACCAGCGGCACCACCGAAGGGATCAACCTAGTCGCCTATGGCTGGGCCATGCCGCGGTTCGAACCCGGCGACGAGGTGGTGCTGTCGATCATGGAGCATCACGCCAATATCGTGCCGTGGCATTTCCTGCGCGAGCGGCAGGGCGCGGTGCTGAAATGGGTCGATGTGGATGCCAATGGCGTGCTGGATCCGCAGGCGGTGATCGACGCGATCGGCCCGCGCACGAAGCTGGTGGCGGTCACCCACATGTCCAACGTGCTGGGCACGGTGGTCGATGTGGCCGCCATCTGCGCGGGTGCCCGCGCGAAGGGTGTGCCGGTGCTCGTGGACGGCTCGCAGGCCGCCGTGCACATGCCGGTCAATGTGGCGGATATCGGCTGCGATTTCTACGCGGTGACCGGGCACAAGCTGTATGGTCCCTCGGCCTCGGGGGCGATCTGGATCGCGCGGGAGCGGCAGGCCGAAATGCGGCCCTTCATCGGTGGCGGCGACATGATCCGCGAGGTCACGCGCGATACCGTCACCTACAACGACCCGCCGCACAAGTTCGAGGCCGGCACGCCGGGCATTGTCCAGCAGATCGGCCTGGGCGTGGCGCTGGACTACATGATGGGCCACGGCATGGCGGCCATCGCCGCGCATGAGGCCGATCTGCGTGATTATGCGCAGGCGCGGCTGGCGGGGTTGAACTGGCTGAACGTGCAGGGCAACGCGCCGGGCAAGGGCGCCATCTTCAGCTTCACGCTGGAGGGGGCGGCGCATGCGCATGACATTTCCACCGTGCTGGACAAGAAGGGCATTGCTGTGCGCGCGGGGCAGCATTGCGCCAACCCGCTGATGGATCACATGGGGGTTTCGGCCACCTGCCGCGCGTCCTTTGCCATGTACAACACCCGCGCCGAGGTGGACGCGCTGGTCGAGGCGCTGGAACTGTGCCACGACCTGTTCGCCTGAGGGCGCGCCCGTGCATCTGGGGCTGATCGGCTTCGGGGCCATCGGGCAGGCGCTGCTGGCGGTGCTGGCGCGCGAAGGCGCCATGCCCGAGGCGCTGACGGTGCTGGCGCGGCCCGGATCCGAGGCGCGGGTGCAGGCGGCGCTGGCCGGGCGCGGCGCGGTGGTGGCGCGTGTGGCCGCCCTGGCCGATGCGCGCCCGGATCTGGTGGTCGAGGCGGCGGGCCATGGCGCGGTCGCCGAGCATCTGCCCGAGTTGCTGGGCGCGGGGATCGAATGCGTGCTGGCCTCGGTCGGGGCGCTGGCGGATGCGGCGCTGGCGGCGCGGCTGGAAGCGGCGGCGCAGGCGGGCGGGGCGCGGCTGGTGGTCTCTCCGGGCGCGATCGGCGGGGTGGACCTGCTGGCGGCGCTCCGGCCTTCGGGGATCGAGGCCGTGCGCTATACCGGGCGCAAGCCGCCGCTGGCCTGGGCAGGCAGCCCGGCCGAAGCGGTGCTGGACCTGCGCGCGCTGGACGCGGCGGCCACATTTTTCACCGGCAGCGCGCGCGCGGCGGCGCGCGACTATCCGAAGAACGCGAATGTGGCGGCCACCGTTGCGCTGGCGGGCGCGGGGTTCGATGCCACGCAGGTCGCGCTGGTGGCCGACCCCGGAGTGCGCCGGAACATCCATGAAATCAGCGTGCAGGCCGGGGCCGGGGCCTTCGATATCCGCATCGAAGGGGTGGCGTCGCCGGACAATCCGCGCACCTCGCTGGCCACGGTGCATGCGCTGGCGCGCGAGGTGATGAACCGCCGCCGGGCGCTGGTGGTCTGAGGGGGATTCCCTGCGCGCGGGTGGGGCGCTATGCTGCCCTGCAGGAACTGCCAAGACACAAAGTGCAGGCACAGGCAGGATGGAGCACCTAACCGACGCAGCGGGGCCATTGGCGCCCTGGATGCTGGGCGCGCTGGCGGCACTGGCGCTCTGGCTGCTGTTGCGGCGCTGGCGCGGGCCGCGCTTCACGGCGCGACCGCTGCTGAACCGCGCCGAGCAGCGCGTTTTCGCCATGCTGGGCCGGGCGGTGCCGCGGGCCTTCGGTCGCGGCGCGCATCTGTTCGCGCAGGTCTCCTATGGGGAATTCCTGAGCACCGATGACCGGCGTGCCTTCTGGACGATCAACGCGCGGCGGGCGGATTTCCTGATCACCGATGCCGCGTTCTTTCCGCTCTGCGTGATCGAATACCAGGGCAGCGGGCATTTCGGGCACACCCGCACCGCCGCGCGGCGGGCCGAACACGGCGACCGGATGAAGCGCCGGGCGCTGGCTTCGGCGGGGGTGGCGCTGGTCGAACTGCCGCCAAAGGTGACGGTGGCGGAACTGGACGCGGCGCTTGAATGGGCAGCGCAGGCATCCGGCGCGCTCGAGGCGCCCGGCGTCTCTGCCTTGCGCGGCGCCTGAGCCGATTGCCTCTTGAGCGGCGGCGGCTTTGGGCCTATCTCGGGCGCAGCGCCGGCTTAGCTCAGTTGGTAGAGCAGTGGTTTTGTAAACCGAAGGTCGGGGGTTCGAGTCCCTCAGCCGGCACCACGCAGCGCGCCGCGCTGCCTCTTCCCACCCCCGGTGCATGCAGCGTTCCGGCGGCCTGCGATTTGCGCCGCGCCGTGAAAAAGGCGCCGGAACCAGCCCGGCGCCCCCGCAAGTTCATGGCTTCTGGTCAGCCCAGGACGTAATCGTCCTCATAGTCGTCGCCGTCGTCCTCTTCCATGCTGTCGAGGTCGAAGCCGCTCTGTTCGGGCTCTGGCGGCCATTCTATGGTCCTGCCGGTCAAAGCCGTGTATGCTTCAACCACTTCGTCCGCATCTGCGAAGGTGTCCCCCTCGGGCACCAGCCGCGCGATCTCTTCCCAGCCGCCACCATCGAGTTCTTCGTAGAAGAGAATGGCTTCGAAATCCGTGATGTCGAACCGATCGTTGGTCCCGGCCACGGCCAGGAAATTCTCGAACGTGCCTTCGGCATCCGGGTCCAGCCCGGCGGCTTCCAGTTCTTCCTCGCTCAACCGATCCCACACCAGCGGTGTGCCATTGTCGTCGTTGTCGTCCTCGCCGAACTCCTTGACGAAGAAAACCTTGTCATATGTGGCGGGATCGTCGTGCGGCGGGGGCGGGGGCACCTCGTCTTCGGGATCGCCCGAGACGCCCTTGATCGACCCGCTCCCGTTGACCGAGGTCGCGCGGATGCCGATGAAATCGATCTCGTCCAGGCTGCCCACATCGTCGAGGTTCAGGGTCAGGGTCTGGCCTTCGGAGAGGAAGGACGGTTTGTCCTCGCCCTCCCGGCCCAGGCCCGGGCGCGATACTTCCTGTGCGCCGTCCCACTGGATACGTTCGCCTTCGTACTGCGACCCCTCGCCGTTCATGTTCAGCGGGCCCCTGAGACCCACGCTGTCGCCCGAGAAATCATCATCGCCCCAGTAGATCGCGTTCACGTCCATGGAGCCTTCGGTGACGGTGATGTCGGCCTTGATGTTGCCGGCTTCGTCTTCGTAGACCGTGACGGTATAGGCGATGCCGTCGCCGGAAAAGGTGAATGTCTTGCTCATCTGGTCCCCCTTCAGGGCGGTGCAGGCCCGGTGCTGCGCAGATCAGGTCAGGTGCCGGTGCGCGGGTAACACGTCAGGTGCTCCGGTCGTTGCATGCCTGCCGACCCGAACCCGGGGAAAGGCGCAAGCGACCAGTTCGTTTAAAGAATGTGCTTAAAGTCACGTTAATGCGCAAGCGCTTAAACGGAAACGATATGTTTCTGCGGCGCGGACATCCCCGCGCCGGCGCGCTCCGGGGCGGGTGATCAGGGGCAATCCCCGGCGGTGTTCGCCCGGATGCCGCCCGTGCCGGACCGGGAACCCTTGAAATTCAAGGGCTGATCTGATGAACCTGTCATTCTGAATACACATCACGCGAGGTCCGTGAACACATTTCCGACAGCAGAGGGAGCGAAACATGCAACAAGGTCTGGCGATCCTGAGCGGCGTTGCAGCCGGGGTTCTGGCACTGGCGGGGCCGTTTGCGGGGCCTGCGGCAGCGGATATCGAAGGGTCCTACGATCACCCCGAAATCGAGCGCGTGGCAGGCTCTGACATCGTCTATTTCAGCCGCACGGAATTCGACCGCCTGACCGTCCCCACCGGCGCCCATGACGGCGACGGATTCGAAAGCGCCGAGACGCTTGAGGGCGAGGTGCTCAAGCTCAGCTATACCTTCGACAACCCCGATATCTCGACCCTGCAGATCAAGCGCAACTATCTGGATGCGCTGCAGGCGCGGGGGTTCGAAATCCTCTATGCCGATTCGCATGACGCGCTGGGCAGCGGCGCGGGGCGGTCTTTCTACAACGCCAGCGATCTGTTCAGCCGCGGCGCGCGCGATTGCTGCCGGCTGGCCACCCGCTCCAGCAACCGCGACCTGCGCTATATCGCGGCGCGGTCGGCGGACGGGTCGGTGCTGGCGGGCATCGCTGCCTTCAACGAACGCCGCGTGCCCGGCCCGGCGGTTGAAATCGCCGTGGTGACCGCCGCCGACATGGGCACCGAAATGGACCACCGCCCCCTGACCGCCGGCGAGATGGAGACCGGGCTGATCGAGGAAGGGCGCATCGCGGTGCAGGACATCCTGTTCGAGTTCGATTCGGCGCGTATCCTGCCGGAGTCTTCGGACGCGCTGGCGACGGTGGCGGAACTGATGACGGACGCCGCCGGGATGGCGCTGCTGGTGGTGGGCCACACCGACAACAGTGGCAGTCATGACTACAACCTCAGCCTGTCGATGGCCCGCGCGCAGGCGGTGGTGGACTATCTGACCGGGCAGCACGGCGTGGCCGGGGACAGGTTGCAGGCCGCAGGCGCGGGCATGATGGCGCCCATCGCCACCAACCGCACCGACGAGGGCCGCGCCCTGAACCGCCGGGTGGAACTGGTGGAAATGGCGCGCTGACGCGGCGCCGTGGCCGGGCCGGGTGACGCACCATCGCCGGGCCATGCGCCGGGCGCAGGGCCGTCCTGATGCGATGGGGTTTGGACATTCGGCGGCTTCGGGGTTATGTCTGGACCAACCGCAGACGGAGCCTTCGATGTCACCTCGCGACCTGAGCCAGCCCGACCAGCGCCACCCGGAAAAGGCGCACCGCGCCGACAACGCGCAACCGAAGAAGCCCGCGTGGATCCGGGTGAAAGCCCCCGGCGGTGCGGGCTACAATGACACGCGCCGGATCATGCGCGAGCACAAGCTGACCACCGTGTGCGAGGAAGCGGGCTGCCCGAACGTGGGCGAATGCTGGTCGCAGGGCCACGCCACCATGATGATCATGGGCGAGATCTGCACCCGCGGCTGCACCTTCTGCAACGTCGCCACCGGGCGCCCCGATGCGCTGGATGTGTTCGAGCCCGGGCGGGTCGCCGATGCGGTGCAGAAGCTGGGGCTGAACCATGTGGTGGTGACTTCGGTCGACCGCGACGATCTGGAGGATGGCGGCGCCGAACACTTCGCCCAGACCATCCGCGCCATCCGCCACCGCGCGCCCGCCACCACAATCGAGGTGTTGACGCCGGATTTCCTGAAATGTCCCCCGTCGGCGCTGGAAACCGTGGTGGCCGCCCGCCCCGACGTGTTCAACCACAACCTGGAAACCGTGCCGGGCCTGTATCCCGAGGTGCGGCCCGGCGCGCGTTACTTCCATTCGCTGCGTCTGCTGCAGCGGGTAAAGGAACTGGACCCGTCGATGTTCACCAAGTCCGGAATCATGGTGGGACTGGGCGAAGACCGGCAATCGGTGCTGCAGGTCATGGACGACATGCGCGCGGCGGACGTCGATTTCATGACCATCGGGCAGTATCTGCAGCCCACGCCCAAGCATCACCGGGTGGACCGGTTCGTCACGCCCGAGGAATTCGCGGGCTATGAGAAGGCGGCGCGTGGCAAGGGGTTCCTGATGGTTTCGGCCACGCCGCTGACGCGCTCCTCCTATCACGCGGGCGATGATTTCGCCCGGTTGCGCGCGGCGCGCGAGAAGCGGCTCGCAGGGGCCTGAGCGCACCCTTGGCCGATGCCGCGCGCGGGCACGGGGCCGCGCGCGTGCGCGGGGGGGTAACGTGAGTATTTGTGGCAAGATGAAGGGGCGGGGATGGTGCTGGAATTCAGCGGGCTATTGCATCTGATCATCGTGGTGTTCGTCACCATTTCGGTGGTGGGATCGCGCGCAACGACGCTGGCCAAGACACTCTGGGTGCTGGGCGTGTTCTTCTTTCCGATCATCGGCTTCATCGTCTGGCTGCTGGCGGGGCCGCGGCGGATGCGCTGAGGCCGGGCGCGCTCCGGCGGGTTTGCCCGGCGACTGGCTTGAGCCGGGCGGCGTTTCGCACTATGCGCGGGGCTTCAGCAGGCGGAGCGGCAGCGATGAAATTCCTGGATCTGGCAAAGGTGCATGTGCGCTCGGGCGGGGGCGGCGCGGGCTGTGTCTCGTTCCGGCGCGAGAAGTTCATCGAATACGGCGGCCCCGATGGCGGCGACGGCGGCAAGGGCGGCGATGTCTGGGCGGTGGCCGTGGACGGGCTGAACACGCTGATCGATTTCCGCTACCAGCAGCATTTCTTCGCAAGATCCGGCCAGCCGGGGATGGGCAAGGGGCGCACCGGCAAGGATGGCGATGACGTGATCCTGCGCGTCCCGGCGGGCACCGAGATCCTGGACGAGGACGAGGAGACGGTGATTGCCGATCTGGCCGAGGTGGGGCAGAAGGTGCTGTTGGCGAAGGGCGGGAACGGCGGTTGGGGCAACCTGCGGTTCAAGACCGCGACCAACCAGGCGCCGCGCCGGGCCAACGCGGGGCAGGAAGGCGTGGAGCGCGTGCTGTGGCTGCGGTTGAAGCTGATCGCCGATGCGGGGCTGGCGGGCTTGCCGAATGCCGGGAAATCGACCTTTCTGGCCGCGACGTCGAATGCGCGGCCGAAGATCGCGGATTATCCCTTCACCACCCTGCATCCCAACCTGGGCGTGGTGGCGGTGGACGGACGCGAATTCGTTGTGGCCGATATTCCCGGCCTGATCGAGGGCGCAAGCGAGGGGCGGGGCCTGGGAGACCGGTTTCTGGGCCATGTGGAGCGCTGCGCGGTGCTGCTGCAGATTGTGGACGGCACCTCCGAGGATGTGGCCGCCGATTACCGCGTGATCGACGCCGAACTGGCGGCCTATTCGCCGGTGGTGGCCGGAAAACCGCGCGTGGTGGCGCTGAACAAGGCCGATGCGCTGGACGCCGAGGCGCTGGCGGCGGCGCGGACGGCGCTGGAACAGGCGGCCGGCCAGCGTGTGATGGTGATGTCGGGTGTCTCGAAGGCGGGGGTGACCGAGGTGTTGCGCGCGCTCTGGGTCGAGATCGCGGGCGCGCGCACGGATGCCGCAGCGCAGGAGGAGGGGCCATGGCAGCCCTGAGCCTGCGCGGCGCGCGCCGGGTGGTGGTCAAGATCGGCTCGGCCCTGCTGGTCGAAGGTGGCGCGCTGCGCGCCGACTGGCTGGCGGCGCTGGCCGATGATCTGGCGGCGCTGCGGGCGGGCGGATCGGAAGTGGTGGTGGTCTCGTCCGGTTCCATCGCGCTGGGGCGCGGGGTGCTGGCGCTGACAGGTCCCGCACTGGCGCTGGAACAGAGCCAGGCGGCGGCGGCCGTGGGGCAGATCGGGTTGGCGCGCGCCTATGCCGAGGCCTTGCAGCGGCACGGGCTGACGGCGGCGCAGGTGCTGGTCACGCTGGAGGACACGCAGGACCGGCGCCGCTATCTGAACATCCGCGCCACGCTGGAAACCCTTCTGGGCTTCGGCTGCGTGCCGATCGTCAACGAGAACGACACCGTGGCCACCGATGAAATCCGCTATGGCGACAATGACCGGCTGGCGGCGCAGATTGCCGTGACCATCGGTGCGGACCGGCTGGTGCTGCTCTCGGATGTGGACGGGCTTTACACCGCGAACCCGCAGGTGGACGCGGGGGCGCGGCGGCTGGACCATGTGGCCGCGATCACGCCGGAGGTGGAGGCGATGGCCGGGGATCCGGTCTCGGGGCTGTCAAGGGGGGGGATGAAGACCAAGCTGATGGCGGCGCGGATCGCCACCGCCGGGGGCTGCGCCATGGTGCTGGGGGCCGGGAATGGCGCGCATCCGTTGCGGGGGCTGCTGGAGGGGGCGCCCTGCACATGGTTCGCGCCGCAGGGCGACCCGCAGGCAGCCCGCAAGCGCTGGATCGCCGCGATGAAGCCGCGCGGGACGGTGCGGGTGGATGCGGGCGCGGCCCGCGCGCTGGGGGCGGGCAAGTCTTTGCTGCCGGCCGGCGTGGTGGCGGTGTCAGGCGCGTTCGGTCGCGGCGACCCGGTGAACATCGAGGGGCCGGAGGGGGCGGCACTGGGGCTGGGGCTGGTGCGGTATACCGCGCCCGAGGCCGAGGCGATCCGGGGCGCGCGGTCGCACCGGATCGCCGCGATTCTGGGTTATCCGGGGCGCGCGGCACTGATACACAGGGACGACATGGTGCTGAGGAGCGGGTCATGAAGGACGGGGCCGAGATTGCGGAACTGATGGCGGGGATCGGCGCGCGGGCGCGGGCGGCGGCGGCGGAACTGGCCTTTGCGGACCCGGACGCCAAGCGCGCGGCGCTGGAGGCCGCCGCCGACGCGGTGCTGGCGCGGCAGGAGGCGATCCTGCAGGCCAATGCGCAGGACATGGCGGCGGCGACCGAGCGCGGGTTGAGTGGCGCCATGACCGACCGGCTGCGGCTGGACGCTTCGCGGGTGGCCGGGATTGCCGCGGCGCTGCGCGCGGTGGCGGCGCAGCCGGACCCGGTGGGGCAGGTGATCGCGGAGTGGGACCGGCCTTCGGGGCTGAATATCCGCCGGGTGCGCACACCGCTGGGGGTGGTGGGCGTGATCTATGAAAGCCGCCCCAATGTGACCGCCGATGCCGGGGCGCTGTGCCTCAAGGCGGGGAATGCCGTGATCCTGCGCGGGGGGTCCGAAAGTTTTCATTCGAGCACGGCACTGCATGGCTGCCTGCTTGCCGGGCTGGCGGCGGCGGGGCTGCCGCAGGACGCGGTGCAGATGGTCCCCACCCGCGACCGCGCGGCCGTGACCGAGATGCTGCGCATGGTCGAACACATCGACGTGATCGTGCCGCGCGGGGGCAAGGGGCTGGTGGGGCTGGTGCAGGCCGAGGCGCGGGTGCCGGTGTTCGCGCATCTGGAAGGGATCTGCCACGTCTATGTGGACGCGGCGGCGGACCCTGAGAAGGCGCGGCGCGTGGTGCTGAACGCCAAGACCCGGCGCACCGGCATTTGCGGCGCGGCCGAGTGTCTGCTGATCCATGAGTCGTTGATCGAGGGCCTGGGGGCGCAGCTGGTGGCCGATCTGGTGGCGGCCGGGGTCGAGGTGCGGGGCTGTGCGCGGCTGCAGCATCTGCCTGGCGTTGTGGCTGCGGGCGCGGAGGACTGGGGGCGCGAATACCTGGACAGCATCATCGCCGCGAAGGTGGTGGCGGATGTGGACGGGGCAATCGCCCATATCCGGCAGTTCGGGTCCAGCCATACCGAAAGCATCCTGACCGAGGATGACGCCGTGGCCGAGCGGTTCATGCAGCGGCTGGACAGCGCGATCCTGATGCGCAATGCCTCGACCCAGTTCGCCGATGGCGGCGAGTTCGGGCTGGGGGCCGAGATCGGCATTGCCACCGGCAAGATGCATGCCCGCGGGCCGGTGGGCGCGGAGCAACTCACGAGTTTCAAGTATCTGGTCGAGGGCGACGGCACGATCCGGCCCTGACGGTCTGAAGGACGGAACCGTGGCGCGAGTTTGCGGTGCGCGCGTGCCGCGCGCAGGTCTTCTGGCACTGCGTGCGGAGAAGGGGGCATTCTGCCCCCTCTGCGCGCGTGCCGCGCGCATTCACCCCCTGAGGA
>JAFIEE010000031.1 GCA_020832705.1 Paracoccaceae bacterium | reverse complement strand
CAGACAGCCCCCCTGCCCCCGCCAGCCCCCCGCGCCACGCCCGATGAACGCGCTCGACCGCCTGTTGCGTCCGCGTTCGGTTGCCGTGATGGGCGGCGGCTGGGCGGCGAATGTGATCGACCAGTGCCGCCGCATGGGCTTTCAGGGCAGGATCTGGCCGATCCACCCCACACGCGCCGAGATCAACGGCACCCCATGTATCGCGCGCCTCGCCGACCTGCCTGCGCCCCCCGATGCCGCCTTCATCGGTGTCAATCGCACCGCCACCATCGACATCGTCGCCGAGCTTGCCGCCATCGGCGCGGGGGGCGCGGTGGCCTTCGCCTCGGGCTGGGCCGAAACCGGCGCGCGTGACCTGCAGGCACGGCTGGTCGCCGCGGCGGGCGAGATGCCGGTGCTGGGGCCCAATTGCTACGGGTTCATCAACTATCTGGACGGCGCGCTGCTCTGGCCGGACCAGCACGGCGGGCGGCGGGTGGACCGGGGCGTGGCCATCGTCTCGCAATCCTCCAACATCGCCATAAACCTGACCATGCAGGCCCGCGCGCTGCCGCTGGCCTATGTCGCCTGTCTGGGCAATGCCGCACAGGTGGGGCTGTCAAGGCTCGCCCGCGCGCTGCTCGATGATCCGCGCGTCACCGCGCTGGGGCTTTACATCGAGGGGATCGCCGACGCCCCGGCGCTGGCGGCGCTGGCGCAGGCGGCGCGCGCGCAGGGCAAGGGGATCGTGGCCATCAAATCGGGGCGCACGGAAGCGGCGCGCAGCGCCGCGGCCTCGCACACCGCCGCGCTCGCGGGCGACAGCGCGGTGGCGCGCGCCTTCCTGGCCCAGGCCGGGATCGCCGAGGTCGACACGCCGGCCGAACTGATCGAGACGCTCAAGATCCTGCACGCCCACGGCCCCGGGCTGGGTCGGCGCCTTTGCGCGCTCGCCTGTTCGGGCGGCGAGGCCGGGCTGACCGCCGATCTGGCTGCGCGCCACGGTCTCGATCTGCCCCCGCCGGCGCCGGAGGCGCAGACAGCGCTCGCCGCCACGCTTGGCCCCATGGTCACGATCGCCAACCCGCTGGATTACCAGACCTTCATCTGGGGCGACGGGCC
The DNA here is from genome assembly GCA_020832705.1 of Paracoccaceae bacterium. Lineage (GTDB taxonomy): Bacteria > Pseudomonadota > Alphaproteobacteria > Rhodobacterales > Rhodobacteraceae > Rhabdonatronobacter. The sequence continues at coordinate 26,661 of JAFIEE010000031.1, read as the reverse complement.
GCGCACCACCGCCGTATTCTCGGACATGCTGGCAGGCTATGACGCCGGGCTCTTCCTCATCGACCCGCCCCGCCCTGACCGCTGCGACCCGGCAAGCTTCACGCCCGCGCTTGACGCCATCGCCGCCGCCGGGGCAGGCACCGGAAAACCCGCCTTCGCCGTGGCATCCCTGCCCGAGAATTTTGACGAATCGCTGGCCGAGGCCATGGCCGCGCGCGGCATGGTGGCGCTGATGGGGCTGGAAACGGCGCTGGCGGCCATTGCCGCCGCCCAGACCCCGCCCGCGCGCCCCGGCTGGACCCCCTGGCCCGCCAGCCCCGCCCGCCCGGTGCAGATGCTGGACGAGTCCGCGGCCAAGGCCCGGCTGGCCGCGGCGGGGATCGCCATTCCGCGCGGCGTCACGGCCCCCGACCTGCCCGCACTGGCGCAGGCTGCGCAGGCCCTCACCCCACCGCTGGCGCTCAAGGGGCTGGGCTTTGCGCACAAATCCGAAGCGGGCGCGGTGCGGCTGGGCCTGCCCACGCTCGATGGCCAGCCCCCGGTCCCCGGCGCGCGGGGCTATCTGGCCGAGGAGATGGTCTCGGGGGCGCTGGCCGAACTGATCCTGGGCGCCCGGCGCGACCCGGTCCATGGGGCATCGCTCACGCTCGGCTTCGGCGGCACCGCGGCCGAACTGCTGGCCGACACGGTGACGCTGGTGCTGCCCGTCACCGGTGACGAGATCGGCGCCACGCTCCGCCGACTGCGGCTCTGGCCGCTTCTGGACGGCTGGCGCGGGCGTCCGCGCGCCGATGTGGCAGCGGTGGTGGACACGGCCCTTGCGCTTCAGGCGATGCTGGCGCAGGACGAAACCCTTGAGGAAGTGGAAATCAACCCGCTCATGGTGCGCGCCAACGGTGCGGTCGCGGCGGATGCGGTGATATGGGAGGCCCCGAGATGATGGACATGCGCAGCGAAGGCCCGGTCAGAACCCGGCGCGAGGGCGCGGTGCTGGAGGTCACGCTGGACCGGCCCAAGGCGAATGCCATCGACCTGGCCACCAGCCGGATCATGGGCGAAGTGTTCCGCGATTTCCGTGATGATCCGGAGCTGCGCGTGGCCATACTGCGCGCGGCGGGGGACAAATTCTTCTGCCCCGGCTGGGACCTCAAGGCCGCCGCAGACGGCGATGCGGTGGACGGCGACTATGGCGTCGGCGGCTTCGGCGGCCTGCAGGAGCTGCCGCAGATGAACAAGCCGGTGATCGCCGCCGTCAACGGCATCTGCTGCGGCGGCGGGCTGGAACTGGCGCTGTCCTGCGACCTGATCCTGGCCTCGGACACTGCCAGTTTCGCGCTGCCGGAAATCCGCTCGGGGACCGTGGCCGATGCGGCCTCGATCAAGCTGCCCAAGCGAATCCCCTACCATGTGGCGATGGACCTGCTGCTGACCGGGCGCTGGTTCGATGCCGAAGAGGCCCTGCGCTGGGGCCTGCTGCGCGAGATCACCACCCCCGAAGACCTGCTGCCCAAGGCATGGGAACTGGCGCGGCTCCTGGAATCCGGCCCGCCGCTGGTCTATGCCGCGATCAAGGAAGTGGTGCGCGAGGCCGAGGACATGCGCTTTCAGGACGCACTCAACCGGATCACGAAGCGCCAGTTCCCCACCGTGGACCGGCTCTATGCCTCCGAAGACCAGCTTGAGGGCGCCCGCGCCTTCACTGAGAAGCGCGACCCGGTCTGGAAAGGCCGCTGAGGACGATGGCTGGCCCCCCGCACGCCGGCGACCTGCGCTCCGGCGACCCGCAACCAGGCACACTGCAACCCGGCGCCCTGCCCGCGCAAGACCCGGACCGCCGCGCCGTGGCCGCCTTCGCCGGAGATCACGCGGGCAACCGCCCCTTCCCGATCCCGCTGCATGCCGCAATCGCCCATGTGGACCGCGTTTTCGGGGTCGACCGGGTGCTGGCGCTCGAAGGCGCCGAGATCGTCGCGCGCTACTACCGCCAGTCCGGGCCGGGCTATCGCCGGGTGCACTCCGAAGCCGGCGCGATGCATATCGCACTGAACCCCGATGGCCGTTTCGACCGCCGCGGCTATTACGCCCAGACCGACGCGGTCGCGCACCAGATCGCCGCAACCGGGGCGAAGCGGGTGCTGGAACTCGGCAGCGGCACGGGGTTCAACAGCCTGCATCTGGCCGCCGCACAGGGCAGCGTGGCGTTCACCGGGCTCGACCTGATGGGCCATCACGTCCGGCGATCGAGCCGCGCGGCGCGCGCCCTCGGGAACCTGAATTTCATCCAGGGAAGTTACGCGGCCCTGCCCGCCGGGCTGGACGGGCAGGATGTGGTCTTCGGGGTGGAAACCCTCTGCTATGCCCGCAACCTTGACACGGTCGCCCGCGAGATCGCGCGGACACTGGCCCCGGGTGGGCGCTTCGTCATGTTCGATGGATTCCGCCGCCCGGATTTCGACCACGCCCCGGCCGATGTCATCACCGCCGCGCGCCTGTTCGAGATCACAACCGCCGTCACCGCCGGATTCTGGCGCCAGAGCGACTGGACCACGGCGCTGGAACGGGCCGGGCTGCGGGTGCTGCGGGCCGATGACCTGACCGCCGATGCGATCGCCTGCATGCGCCGGTTGCAGCGCCCGGCGCTGCGCTTCTTCGCCGACTGGCGGTTGCGGATGCTGCGCCACCTGCTGCCGCGATACCTGGTGCTCAATGCCGTGGCCGGGCTGATGGGTCCCTACATGATCGAAGGGGCCACGCCCGCTGCAGGCACCCCGCGCGGCGCACTGCTCTATGGCCTGATCCTGGCCGAGAAACCGCACTGAAGGAACCGCCCCATGCTGGCCTTTCGCCTCGATCCGGCCCTTGCGACCCCGGAAAACGACACCCCCTCCCCCGCGCGCGTGATCGCTGGCGCCCCGGAATTCACCACCTGGGACATCGAGGCACGCGGCGGCCTTCATGCCGGGATCTGGCAGGCCACCCCCGGCACCTGGCACGTGCACTATGACGAGTGGGAGTATTTCCGCATCCTCGAAGGGCACTCGGTGCTGACCGATGCCGATGGCACCATGCACGACCTGCGCGCAGGCGACAGCATGGTGGTCCGCCCCGGCTTCAAGGGCACCTGGGAGGTGCGCGAAACAACGCGCAAGGACTACGTGATCTTGCTGCCGGGGACGTGACCCACCGTCCCGGAGCCATCATCACCCACAGCACCGGCACGCGCCGGTCTGCAACGGCAGACCCATCGTCCGCGGTCTGACGCCTCCGTCGTCCTGTCGGGCCGGTGCGCGGGGCCGCGCGCGCTCCGCACCCCCGGCCTGTCCCCGGAACGCAAGACGGGGGGCCAAGCCCCCCGCCAGGTGTCCTGAAACGCAGCCCGGCTCATGCCATGGCGGCGCGGGCCTTGTCCACGATCTGCCCGAAGGCCTCAGGCTCGTGCACGGCCAGATCGGCGAGCACCTTGCGGTCCACCTCGATCCCGGCCAGCGCCAGCCCATGGACAAAGCGCGAATAGGTCAGCGTGGGATCCACCGCCCGCACCGCTGCATTGATCCGCTGAATCCAGAGCGCGCGGAAGTTGCGCTTGCGGTTCTTGCGGTCGCGGGTGGCATACTGGTTGGCCTTGTCCACCGCCTGGGTGGCGGTGCGGAAATTGCGCGAGCGGGCGCCATAATACCCCTTGGCGGCCTTCACCACCTTGCGGTGACGGGCGTGGGTGACCTTGCCGGAAGTAACGCGTGCCATGTCTGAAACTCCTCAGCGGTCGTAGGGCATGTATTTCTTGACGATACGGGCATCCTGATCCGACAGGACCGTGGTGCCGCGCGCGTCGCGAATGAACTTGGGCGTCCGCTTGATCATCCCGTGGCGCTTGCCGGCCTGGGCGGTCTTGACCTTGCCGGTCGCGGTCATGGAAAAGCGCTTCTTGGCGCTCGATTTGGTCTTCATCTTGGGCATTTCCGTCTCCTTGCGGGTCTTGAGCGGTCGAAACCGAAGCTCGGCATGCCACCTTGGCCGGCCCCGGTCCGGTCAGTCCCTGACCGAAGCCCGGGCTATACTGCGCCCCCGCCCGGGCTTCAAGGGGCAGAGCACCGGAATCCCCCGCGTCGCCACCCTCCCTGCACGATCATCTGTGCAAAAATATCCTCAGGGGGTGAATGCGCGCGGCACGCGCGCAGAGGGGGCAGAATGCCCCCTTTGACCGCACGCAGTGCCAGAAGGCTTGCGCCCGCGGCACGCGGGCGCTCCGCAAGGTCACTCCGCCCCCGGAACCGCGTCGCATCTGCGCGAATCGTCCCGGCCTGGCCGGTGGCGCACACCCGATGCCGCGCCCGGCGCGTCGCGCACAGGATTCAGCGCGGCATCCCGCAGGCCCCGACAAGTTCCTCGTAGCGCTCGACGATCCAGTTCGGCGCATCGTCGGGGATCGCCTCGTCGATCGATCCCGACAGCCGCGCGAACACTGCCGCCGAACGCGAGTTGTCCACCATCTCGACCGTCCCCGTCGGCACCGCGCGCTCGAAGACGATCAGCGCCACCGCAACCAGCAGCATGCCGCGCAGCACGCCGAAGAAGAAGCCCAGCCCCTGGTCCAGCCCCCCCAGCGCCGAGCGCCGCACCAGCGACGAAAACAGCGGCGTGAACAGCGCCGCCAGCACCAGCACGATGGCGAAGACGGCGGCAAAGGCGGCAATGATGGTCAATTCGCAACTGTCGCCCAGGAAATCGCCCAGATAGGGCACCTCGCGGATCAGCGGCTCCATCGCCGGGGCCAGGATGAAGGCCAGCACCGCCGCCGCAACCCAGCCCAGAATCGCCAGCATCTCGCGGACAAAACCGCGCGAATAGGCCAGGATCGCCGAGATGATGATGACCGCGGCCACCACACCGTCGATGATGGTGAAGGCTTCCATATGCTTGCTCTCCTGCCCCGAAACCCTGCGCCGACGTGTCAGCCCGCGCCGAAATACGCGCCCGTGAATGCCGTCAGGTCGGGCATCAGCACCACGTCCAGACCGGCGTCCCCGCCGAACTTGCTGCGCGCGGGTGCGATGGCCCGCGAGAAACCAAGTTTTTGCGCCTCTTTCAACCTGTTTTCGGTCTGCACCACAGGCCGTAACGCCCCCGAGAGGCTGATTTCGCCGAAAACCACCGTATCGGCGGGCAGCGCCAGGTCCTCGCGCGCCGACAGAAGCGCCGCCGCGACCGCCAGATCGGCGGCGGGTTCGGCCACCTTCATCCCGCCCGCCACGTTCAGGAACACGTCCATGCCCGCGAAGGGGATGCCGCAGCGCGCCTCGAGCACCGCCAGAATCGTGGACAGCCGCGCCCCGTCCAGCCCCACCACCGCGCGCCGCGGCGTGCCCAGCGATGATTGCGCCACCAGCGCCTGAATCTCGGTCAGCAGCGGGCGCGTGCCCTCGATCCCGGCAAAGACCACCGACCCGGGGCTGGGCGTGCCGCGTTCGGACAGGAACAGCGCCGAAGGGTTGGCGACCTCGGCCAGCCCGCGCCCCGTCATCTCGAACACGCCGATCTCGTCGGCCGGGCCGAACCGGTTCTTGACGCTGCGCAGGATCCGGAACGGATGGCCGCGCTCACCTTCGAAATAGAGCACCGTGTCCACCATGTGCTCGACCACGCGCGGCCCGGCGATCTGGCCCTCCTTGGTCACATGGCCCACCAGCACCACCGAGACGCCACGCCGCTTGGCGAAGCTGACCAGCTCATGCGCCGCCGCGCGCACCTGCGCCACCGACCCCGGCGCGCTGTCCACGGTATCGAGCCACATGGTCTGGATCGAATCGATCACGGCAAGGTCGGGGCGCTCACGGTCGAGCGTGGTCAGGATGTCGCGCAACGCGGTTTCGGTGCCCAGCGAGACCGCCGCCCCGGCCAGCCCCAGCCGTCGCGCGCGCAGCCGCACCTGCGCGCCTGCCTCCTCGCCCGAGATATAGAGACAGCGCAGCCCCTGCCCCGCAAAGCCCGCCACCGCCTGCAACAGCAGCGTCGACTTGCCGATCCCCGGATCGCCCCCCACCAGGATGGCCGAGGCCGGGACCAGCCCGCCGCCCAGCACCCGGTCCAGTTCCACCAGCCCCGAGTTGCGACGCGGCGGCGGCGGCTCGTCATCGGCCAGGGTGCCCAGTATGATCTCGCGCCCGCGCGCCTTCAGCGCCCGCGCCCCCGGTCCCGCGCCCAGCGGCGCGTCCTCGGTGATGGTGTTCCAGGCGCCGCAAGCATCGCAGCGCCCCGCCCATTTGCGGTGCGCGGCCCCGCAGGCGGAACAGGTGAAGCTGGCGGCGGATTTGTTCATGCCCGGTGTTATGGCGCGCCCGGCCCGGCCAGCGCAAGGCCCGTGACGCCCGCTTGTCATGGCGTCGAAGCAACGCAGCCTTGGCCCGGGCGGATGCACGCGCTACCACAAGGTCATGGCACTGTCTGAAACCACCGTCCAACGCGCCTATGACGCGCTGAGCGCCGAAGATGACGGCCGCGTGTGCCGCGACATCCCCGATGCGGCCTGCAACCAGCAGCCGCAGAACTTCCTGCGCCATGCCGGCGCGCTGGGTCTGTCCAAGGCCGCCGACGGGCTGTCCGATCCGAAGCTCGTGCTTTCCTGGCTGATGACGCATCTGGGCGTGCCTGCGGCGCTGATCGGCCTTCTGGTGCCGATCCGCGAGGCCGGTTCCCTGCTGCCGCAGCTTTTCACCGCCGCGCGCATCCGCGCCATGGCCCGGCGCAAATGGGCCTGAGCGGGGGCGGCGCTGGGTCAGGGCGCGGGGGCGGCGCTGATCCTGCTGGCGGCGCTGACGCTGGAGGGGCTGGCCGCCGGGCTGGTCATCCTGACCGGGCTGGCGGTGCTGGCGCTGGCGCGCTCGGTGGCTTCTGTCGCCTACAAGGATGTGCTGGGCAAGACCATCGACAAGGGCCAGCGCGGCACGGTCACGGGGCTCGCGGCCTCGTGGTCGGCGGTGGTGGTGATCGGCTTTGCGCTGGTGCTGATCACGTTGTCGGATGCGCGCTTCGCGGTGGTGGCGGGGGCGCTGGGGTTGGCGGCGGGCGCCTGGGTGCTGGCCGGGGTGATCTTTGCCGGGCTGGCCGAGGACGCAGGCGCGCAGGACGGCGGCGCCAACGGCTGGCAGGCGGCCATCGCCAACCTGCGCTACCTGCGCGAGGACCCGCAACTGGCCCGCTTCATCACCGCGCGCGGGCTGCTGACCGCCACCGCCCTGGCCCCGCCCTGGCTGGTGGTTCTGGCCTCGGCCGATGGCGGCGCGGCGCTTGAAGGACTGGGGGCGCTGGTGCTAGCCGCGGCGCTGGCCGCGCTGGTGTCCGGCTATGTCTGGGGGCGGCTGGCGGACCGGTCTTCGCGCCGGGTGCTGATCTGGACCGGGATCAGCGGCGCAGCGGGCATGGCGCTGACGCTTCTTTTCTGGGCGCTGGGGCTTGCGGGCACGCTCTGGGCGATGCCGCTGGCGCTGTTTGCGATCATGATCGCGCATCAGGGTGTGCGGCTGGGGCGGTCGACCTATCTGGTCGATATGGTTGGCGAGGACCGCCGCGCGGTCTATACCGCCATTGCGAACACGGTCATCGGGGTGATCCTGCTGGCCAGCGGGGTGTTCGGCGCCATCGCCGGGCTGTTCGGCGCCGCCGTCACGCTGGGGCTGTTCGCAGTGATGGCGCTGGGCGGCGCCTGGGTGGCATACGGGCTGAAGGAGCTGGGGGAGGCATGAGCGACTTTCTGGAAACGCCGCAGGGGCGGCGCATCGCCTACAACCGCAGCGAAGGCCGCGCCCCCGGGGTGGTGTTCCTGGGCGGGCTGGTGTCCGACATGACCGGGACCAAGGCCGTGCATCTGGAGGCCTGGGCCCGCGCGCAGGGGCGCGCCTTCCTGCGCTTCGACTATTCCGGCCACGGCGAAAGCTCGGAACGGTTCGAGGACGGCTGCATCGGCGACTGGGCCGAGGATGCGCGCGCGGCCATCACCACCCTGACCGAAGGGCCGCAGGTGCTGGTGGGGTCCTCCATGGGCGGGTGGGTCGCGCTGCTGATGGCCCGTGCGATCCCCGAGCGGATCGCCGCCATCGTCGGCATCGCCGCCGCGCCCGATTTCACCGAAGACAGCATGTGGGCCGATGCCAGCGACGAACAGCGCGCGCAACTGATGAATGAAGGCTACTTCGTCGAACCTTCGGACTATTCCGACGAAGGCTACATCGTCACCCGCCGCCTGATCGAGGATGGACGCCGGAACCTGGTGCTGCGCACGCCGCTGCCGCTGCCCTTTCCGGTGCGGCTGCTGCACGGGACAGCCGATACCGACGTGCCGGTGGCGGTGGGCCTGCGACTGATGGAACACGCCACCTGCGCCGATCTGCGGCTGACGCTGGTCAAGGGCGCGGACCACCGCTTTTCCACCCCCGAGTGCCTTGACCTGATCACCGACACCATCGCCGCGCTGACCGGGGACTGACCCCGCCCCCAAGGCCCACTCCCGGAGACCCGATGCCCCGCACCCTGAGCGCCCGCGAGATCCTCGACCGGCTGGTGGCCTTTCCCACGGTCAGCCGCGACAGCAACCTGCCGCTGATCGACTGGGTCGCCGACTATCTGGCCGACCATGGCATTGAAGCGACCCGCGTGCCCACGCCCTGCGGGACCAAGGCGCATCTCTTCGCGCAGGTCGGCCCCGATGTGCCGGGCGGCGTGATCCTGTCCGGCCACACCGATGTGGTGCCGGTGGACGGGCAGGACTGGACCACCGACCCGTGGCAGGTCACCGAACGCGACGGGCGGCTTTACGGGCGCGGCACCTGCGACATGAAGGGCTTTGTGGCGCTGGCCATCGCCGCCATGGTGCAGGCACGGGCGATGGACCTGAAACGCCCGCTGCAACTGGCGCTGTCCTGTGACGAGGAAGTGGGCTGCATGGCCGTGGTCGATCTGGTGGCTGCCATGGTGGCGCAACTGCCGCGCGCCGGGGCCGTTATCGTGGGCGAGCCGACCACCATGCAGGTGGTCACCGGCCACAAGGGCGGCACCGGCTACAGCGTCCATGTGCGCGGGTATGAGGTGCATTCCTCGATCCTGCATCGCGGCGTCAGCGCGGTGATGGAGGCCGCGCGCCTGATCCAGTGGGCCAACGACCGCAACCTGGACAACGCGCGCGCCACGCCCGGCCCGCAGGCCGCCGCCTTCGATCCGCCCTGGACCACAGTGCATGTGGGCACCATCACCGGCGGCACCGCGCACAACATCACCGCAAGGGACTGCCGTTTCGCGCTCAGCTTCAGGGTGGTGCCGGACGAGGACCCCGAGGCCTGGTGCGCGGCCTTCGAAGCCGAGGTGGCGCGGATCGAAGCCGCCATGCAGGCGATCCGCCCCGAGGCGGCGATCCACCTTGACCGCTACTTCGCCATGCCCGGCCTGCGCCCCGAAGCGGGCGGCAAGGCCGAGGAACTGGCCCGGCGCCTGACCGGCGACAACGGCACCCATGTGGTCAGCTACGGCACCGAGGGCGGGCAGTTCCAGACCCGGGGCTATTCCACCGTGGTCTGCGGCCCCGGCGACATCGCCCAGGCGCACCAGCCCGACGAATTCATCGACATCGCGCAATTGCAGGCGGGCGCGGCCTTCCTCGACCGGCTGCTCGAGGAACTGCGCCGGGCGTGAGGGCGGGCGGAGCGGGGTGGCGCGCGCTTCCTGATCTCTGGCGGCTTGGGGCGTTCGCGGTGAAAGGCGCAGCAAAGGCGGATCGGCTTTCGGTCACTGTGCCCGCACCTGGATCAGCGCAGCAAGCAGTTCGTGGCGCCGAAATGGCTTTGGCAAGGTGCCGATGAACCCGGCGGCAAGATAGGCTTCGACCTGATCCGGCATCATGTTGGCTGTCGCCGCCAGGGCGCGGGGCGGTGGCGCTCCGGACTGTGCTGCCTCTTGCTGCATCTGGCGCAATGCCTCCAGCCCGTCCATGACCGGCATGGAAATATCCAGCAGAACGATATCGAACCTGTCCTGTCGCCACAGCCCGACCGCTTCGGCCCCGTCCTGCGCGAAAACGCAGTGAATGCCCAGCCGTGCCATCAGGGCTGCGAGCAGCTTGCGATTGGCCGCATTATCGTCAGCCACAAGAACCCGCAGCCCGCGCAGGCTGTCGGCATCAGGCGCGACCTCACCCGCGGCGCCGTCGGCTGCCAGAGCCTGCCCCGCCGCTTCGCGGTCGGCCGGGAGCGGCAGAAGCAGCGCGATGCTTGTGCCTTGGCCCGGCGTGCTTTCCACCCTGATCGTGCCATCCATCATGTCGACCAGACGCTGCACGATGGTCATGCCAAGCCCGGTGCCGCCGAAGCGCCGCACCGTGCCAGCCTCGGCTTGCTCAAAGGGTCGGAAAATGCGCGAAAGCTGTTCCTCCGACATCCCGATGCCAGTATCGGAAACCCGAAACAGCATCTTGCTTTCATCGATGGGTTCGACCTCCAGCGTGACCGTGCCGGTTTCCGTGAACTTCACGGCATTTCCCAGCAGATTATGCAGAATCTGACGTATGCGCGTTTCATCGCCGACGCGGCGCAGCTCAAGGTGGCGTGCGCAGTGCAGCGCGAAACCGATACCCTTGGCGCGCGCATTCGTGCCATGCAGCACACCAAGGGTATCGACGAGGGCGGAAAGATCGAAAGGGGCGGGATCAAGATCCATCTTCCCCGCCTCGACCCGTGCAAGATCGAGGATATCGTTGAGCAGGGAAAGAAGGCTCCAGCCCGAGTCGCGGATCGTATCGAGCATGTCGCGCTGATCCGCCTGCAGGGGCGTGTCGGCCAGCAGGTCGGCCATGCCGAGCACACCGTTCAGGGGCGTTCGGATTTCGTGGCTCATGTTGGCCAGGAATTCCGACTTGCTGCGGTTGGCCGCCTTGGCGGCTTCACGCGCCCGCACAAGGTCGGTGATGTCGATATGCACGCCCGCGAGCCGCAGCGGCGCCCGGTCCGGGGCGCGCTGCAGCACACGCCCGCGCGACAGAATCCAGACCCAGTCCCCGGCCTTGTGGCGAATGCGGAATTCGTAATTGAGATTGTCGGTCTCGCCGGCGAAGATGCGCGCAATCGCGGCCTCGACCTGCGTGCGATGATCGGGGTGCAGGAGCCGGTTCCACAATTCGACCGTGACAGGCGCGAGGTCTTCGGCCGTGTAGCCCAGCATCTCGGCCCAGCGATCGTTCACGCAGTTCTCGCCGCTCGCCACCTCCCATTCCCAGGTGCCGACCTGCGCCCCCGCGATGATGTCGGCCAGGCGCTCTTCGGCGCGCACAAGGTCGGTGATGTCCACCCGCAGCCCGACCCGCCCCCCGTCGCCTGTCTCGCGCTCCACGATCTGCAAGACGGTGCCGTCGGCCAGGGTCTGCGTGATCGGGCGCTGGGAACGATGCGCGGCAAGACGTTCCTGAAGCCATTCTTCCTCTCGGCCGATGGCTGCTGCGTATTGGCCACGTTCCAGACCATAGCGCAGGATGTCCTCGAAGCGGGTTCCCTCGACCATGGCCGGGGCGCTGGCAGCGTAAAGCTCGCGGTAGCGGCGGTTGGCCAGCACCAGTCTGTCATCCGCGTCATAGTAAACAAAACCGTCATTCAGTGCATCGACGGCGGCGACCAGTTGCGCACGAGCCTGATCTGCGGCTTTGAGCGCGGCCTGTGCGGTATCTTGCGCGACAATCAGTTCGGTGATGTCGGTTTCGACCGCGATGAACCCGATATGCTGGCCTTTCGCCCCAAATCTTGGCTGGATCTCCATCCGCACCCAGTAATCCTGGCCTGAGCGGCTGCGGTTGAGGATATCTGCCGCCACCGGCTCGACGGCACGCAGGGCGCGGCCGATGCGGGCAACTGCCGCGGGGTCGGTGCGCTCGGACTGAAGGAAATCGCCCGGCCGTCGGCCCCGCACTTCATCCAGTGTCCAGCCGGTGCGGGTCTCGAATGCCGGGTTGACCCATTCGATCCGCCCCGCGTGGTCGGCAATGACCACCAGGTTGGTGGTGAATTGCGCGACATTGCCAAGCCGCTCAAGCCTTTCGAATTGCGCGCGCTCCTCGGTGATATCCTCGACCAGGCTCCAGATAAGGTCGCGCCCATCGCGCCCGGTCACCTTCACGCCGCGAAGGCGCACCGGATAGCGCGTGCCGTCCTTCCGGATGTAGTGTTTCTCGAACGGGCCATAACGGCCGGTCTCGTGCATCTCCGCCAGCGCCTGCGCCTCGGCCTCGGCGTATTCCGGTGGCGTGACGTCCCAATAGCTCAGCGCAACGAACGCATCGCGCGTATAGCCGGTCGGCTCCAGGAGCGCCGCGTTCACCTCGAGAAAGGCGCCGGTTTCCATGTCGTTCAGGGCGATCCCCATCGGCGCCAGGTCTACCAGGGCAGAGTAAAGCGCCTCGCGCTCGCGCAGTTTTTCCTCAGCGTCGACCCGGTCGGTGATGTCGCGGATCAGGAAGACATAGCCCGGCGCCGCCGCCTCCTGCCCGGTCGGTCGTCTGGCGGCGGACAGTTCGAACCAGGCGGGGCCGACGGGCAGCTCCATGCAATAGCGCAGGCCTCCGATCCAGCCCCTCCGGGCCGCGCCCGCCATGGCCCGGCGGGCCAGGGCGGCCAGGTCGGGCGGCAGAATCTCTTCGGGGGTGCCCCCGAGGAAGGCCTCGGGCGGCAGGGCGAAACGGTCGCTGCGCCCGCTGTGCGCGGCGGTGAAACGGCCATCGGCATCGAGTTCCAGCAGGATATCAGGCAGCGCGTCGAATGTCGCCTGAAGCCGCGCCCGGGTGCGCTGCAACTCCTCTTCCTGGGCCTTGCGCGTGGTGATGTCGGTGACCATCGCGATGGCCGAGACCATCGTGCCATCGTCATCCATGCGCGGGCGGGCCGACATGCTGACCCAGAGCACGCTGCCATCCGCACGCCGCAGCCGGAAATCATGGCGCTCCGCCGCGCCGCCGCAGCGGTCGGCGAACATGGACAGCGCAGCCGCGCGCCATTCCTCATCCATGAAATCGGTAAAGGGGCGCCCGCTCATCGCCTCGACCGTCAGACCCAGCATCTGCGCCATGCGCGGATTGGCGTAGCTGGTCCGCCCCTGCGCATCGATCACCCAGACCCCGTCATGGGCCAGTTCGACGATTTCGGCCAGTTCGGACAGGCGCGCGCGTTCCTCGCGCCGTGCGGTGATGTCCTCGAAGGTGCCGTAAACGCGCACCACCTTGCCATCACGCATTTCACAGGCCCCGGTGGTGCGCACCCAGCGCTTGCGGCCCTTCGCGGTGATGAAGGGCAGTTCCAGATCATAGGGCGTGCCGCGCCCTTGCAGCGCCGCCAATGCCGGGTCCAGTATGGCGCGCGCCTCGGGCGGGTAGAAGGACAGTGCCCTGTCCATTGACGGCAGCGTGTCCGCCGGGATTTCATGAATGGCGCAGGTGACCGGCGACCAGAACGCGGTGCCATTCAGCAGATCGATATCGTAGCTGCCAACCCCTGATATCGCCTCGACCTCGGCCGCCCGGTCAGCCGTCCTGTTCACGGCGTCCTGCCCGGAAGGCACGCGGACGGGGTCACCCGTCCCACCATCCCGGGTGCTCACGACCGGGCACCAGTCGGGGTCTTGCCAATCCCCACGGCAACGCGCGTAGCGACAGCGCAGCACGCGAGAGTTCTCGCAAGCATTCCGCCCGGTGACGCGGTGGGTATCGGCAACGCCGGGCTGGCAAGACAAAGATCCTGAATGCCGGTTGTATTTTCTTTGCACGCCCCAGTCAGGCGTTCCCGGCCACGGCTGACCGGATGGATGATGTCTTGACGCTTGGTCCGGATCATGAAGTTCTCAATGGGCACGACTGAAATCAGCGTGGTTATCCACGCGCGGTCATAATGGTAACAGGGTAACATATTGTTGCTGGCCATCAACCCAGACGCGAACCCCATCGCGGCGCGATGGCGGAATTCCGTCGGTCAAAGGACAATCGCGGCTTCTATTTCGGGCATTGCGCAAGGGAGGCTGGCCGCCGTGGCGGTTGCGCCGTGACGGTTGCGCCGTGACAGGCCAGCACCGCACGTGCCTGCCCTGCCCCGCAGGCCGCCAGAGGATGCCTGCGGAACCTGTGCCGACGCTGAGCGCGCATGTTGCGGCGTTCAAACGGACGCCGCCGCACGCGCTCATGCATCAAGCACCGCGCGCAGTTTCCGTGCCAGTTGCCTGAGCCTGTAAGGCTTGCCGAGGAAGGCCACGCCGGGATCCAGGCGACCGTTGTGGATGATCGTGTTTTCGGTATAGCCGGAGGTGAAGAGCACCCGCAACTGCGGTCGCAGCGCCTGCGCGGCCTTCGCCAGATCGCCGCCATGCATGCTGCCGGGCATGATGATATCCGTCAGCAGCAGGTTGATGTCCTGCTGGTGCGCGATGATCGTCATGGCCTCGTCGGCATCGACCGCCGCGCGGACGCCATACCCAAGCCCTTCGAGCTGCCTGCAAAGGTTTTCGCGCACCAGCGTGTCATCCTCGACAACCAGGATGGTCTCGGTTCCGCCGACCAGGTCGTCGTCGTCCGCCATCGCATCGCTGTCGGCGGCGTCGCCCTCCGCGCGCGGAAAATACATCTTGACGGTGGTGCCCTCGCCCGGCTCGGAATAGATCTTCACATGGCCGCCGGACTGCTTGACGAAGCCGAAGACCATGCTCAGCCCAAGCCCGCTGCCCTTGCCGACTTCCTTGGTGGTGAAGAACGGCTCGAACGCGCGGCGGACGGTCCGGGCGTCCATGCCGTGCCCGGTATCGGTAACCGACAGCAGCACATGCTGCCCCGGTCTGACCTCGGCATGGCCGGCGGCGTAATCCTCATCCAGCCAGGTGTTGACGGTCTCGATCGTCAGCCGGCCGCCATCGGGCATCGCGTCACGGGCGTTGACGGCAAGGTTCAGCAGCGCCACCTCAAGCTGCCCGGGGTCCACCTCGGCCTTCCACAGGCCGGATGCCCGGACGAGATCAATCCCGATACTTTCGGGCAGGGTGCGGCGCATGAGGGTTTCGGCCGCGCCGATCCGTTCATTGAGATCCACAACCTGCGGCTCCAGCGGCTTGCGGCGGGCAAACGCCAGCAACCGGTCGGTCAGTTCGGCCCCGCGTTCGGCGGCGCGAACCGTCACATCGGCCATCAGGCGCGCCTGCTCGTCATCGGACAGATGGTCAACCAGCATCTCGGCGTTGCCCAGAATGACAGTCAGGATATTGTTGAAATCATGGGCAACGCCGCCCGTCAGCTGTCCGATCGCCTCCAGCCGCTGCGCCTGCTGCCGGCGCTCGTCCTCGGCGCGTTTCTCGCTGATGTTGGAGACGCTGCCCAGCATCCGCACCGGCTTGCCCGCCTGGTCGCGGAAGATGATGCCGGTGTCCGAGACCAGCGCCCAGGACCCGTCGCCCATCCGGAACCGGTATTCCAGTTGAAACCCCCGCGCGCCGCTGTCCGCCGCCTGTTGCACTTCGGCGGCGACCCTGTCGGCATCGTCGGGGTGGACATGCTGCGCCCAGATCGTCGGTGCGCATTCGTCCGGGTCGCGCGGGTGGCCGAAGATCTCGGTCAGCCCGGGGCTCCACCATTGCGTTCGGGCCTTCAGATCCAGGTCCCAGATCGCATCGCTGGCCATGGAGGCCACCAGCCGGAACCTCTCCTCGCTGATGCGGCGGTCCTGTTCGGCCTGTTTGCGCCCGGAAATGTCGCGCTGGATCGCAACGAAACTGACCACCCGCCCATGTTCGTCATGAACCGGGGTGATTGCGAGTTCCAGCCAGTAGGGGGAACCGTCCTTGCGGTAGTTGATCAATTCGCTTCTGACCGGCGCGCCCTGCTCCAGCGCCCTGCGTATGCGGTCAAGCTCGGCGCGGTCGGTTTCAGGGCCCTGGAACATGCGCGGGGTCCGGCCCAGCACTTCCGCGCGGCTGTAACCCATCTGCCGCTCCAGGGCCGGATTGACGAAGGTGATCTTCGGCCCGTCGGGGGCATCCAGGGCATCGGCATCAGTGACAAGGATCATGTCATTGAGGTTTTCGACCGCCTGCCCCAGCAGCCGCAACTGTTCGCCCTGCTGGCGCCTCTGGGTAACATCGCGGAAATAGACCGCCACCCCGTCAGGCACCGCACTGGCGTTGACTTCGAACCAGGTTTCAAGCGGTTCGAAATACTCGGTAAAACGGCGGCTGCGTCCGTCGGCGCGCACCTGTTCATAGGTTGTCTGGAAGGCGCTGCCCACGGCGGCGGGAAACTCGTCCCAGACGACGCGGCCCAGAAGGTCATCGCGGTGGCGGTGCAGCAGCGCCTCTGCCTGTGCGTTCACATAGGTAAAGCGCCAGTCGGCATCGAGGGTGAAGAACGCCTCGCTGATGTTTTCCAGCACATTGGCGCGCTGGAACAGCGCCTCGTTCAGCCGCTCCTCGGTCAGCCGGATGTCGCTGATGTCCTGCAAGGCACCCTGCACGGCGACGATGTGCCCGCCGGTGTCCCGTACCGGTGTGCCCATTGCGCGCACCCAGATGCGGTTGCCCTTCGCGGTCACAAGCTCGCAGATTTCGTCGAAGTCGCGCCCTTCGGAGATGCAGCGCGCGAAGGCGTCGGCGATGGTCTTGCGGCATTCCGGCACATAGAAGGCATGGGCCGCGTCCGGTGACGGCTCCTCGCCGCTGTCGATTTCATGGATACGGAACGTCCCGGCGGTCCATGTCAGCCGCATGCTGTCCAGATCGACCCTCCAGCCGCCCAGCCGCACCTTTTCCCCGGCCAGATCGATCAGGTCCGCCGCCTGTTTCAGCTCGTCGGTGATGCCGATGATATCGGTGATGTCCTGGACAACACCGATCACCCGGTCCCGGCCGCCCAGCCGATACCGCTTGCCGATCCCGCGCATGACCCTGACCTTGCCGTCCGGACGGACGATCCGGTGGCTGAACGCATATTTTTCGGCCGCCGCTTCCCTGAATTTCAGGGCATTCGCCAGCACCTTCGGCTTGTCCTCGGGCAGCACGAGATCGAAATAGGCGCCGCGGTCGGGGGCCGGCTGGTCCTTGGGCCAGCCATAGATTTCATGGACCTTTGCCGACCACTCGTTCTGGCCTGTGTCCAGATCATATTCCCATTCTCCCATCCCCAGCAGTTCCTCGGCGCTGCGCAGCCGCGCTTCCAGCGTGGCCAGCCGCACCAGCCGTGCCTCGGTCTCGTCCGCGCGCAGGATCAGGTCATGCACCAGCCCGGAAAGCGCGGTCTCGGCGCCATCCTGCGACACGATCCGCCGCGCGTCCTCGGAAAGCTCGGTGACATCGAGCACCCGCAGGATGATGAATTCAAGCGTGCCGTGATCATCCAGGACCGGGCTGTTGATGATGCTCCAGAACCGGTCATGCAGCGTCCCGTCGGACCCGGTGACCGCGTAGCGCATGAGCGGGATCACATCCGTCGCCCGGGACCGCTCCACGCGGCGGAAGGAGTTGCGCAGCCGCTCCATGTCGCGCGCGCCTTCGGCGCCCGGCCGCGGCGGGAAGGCATCGAAGAAGCCGCGCCCGCGCAGATCCGATGGGCGCCTGCCTGTCGCCTGCGCGAATTCGGCCGTCCCGGCCAGGATTGCATGCGTCCCCGGAGCCAGAACCAGCATCTGTCCGGGGGCGGCATCGAACAGGCGCGTGAAGGTGACATCCGACAGCGGCGGCGGTCCGGACTGGCGCGCGAACTCGGTTTCGCGCTCTTCCAGCCGCTGCCGGATCCGGTGCTCCGCGCTCTGATCGGTGAAGGTTGCCAACACGGCGGGCTGGCCGTCATGGACGATCTTGCGCCAGTGAACCGATGCGTGGAGCACCGCCCCCGAGCGGGTCCTGATCGGCGATGTGTCCGGCCAGGCGGCCGTCGCGCTGTGTTCATCAGCCAGAAAGGCGGCGATCCGGGCGCGCAGGGCAGTCCGTTCGCCGGGCGGGCTTATTTCCGCGATGCTCAGCCCGATGAACTCGTCACGCGCATATCCCAGCCAGTCGCAGGCGGCGGCGTTCGCGGCCATCACCTCCAGCCGGTCCTGCCCGAACACCCATATCGGATGCGGCAGAAGGTCAAATACATTCAGTTGCTTGGACGATATTTCTGTCAACGGGGCGGCTCGCGCTGCGGGTCTGGAACTCGGGCCCAGAATGCAGAACACCGCGTGCCGTGTCCACCGCCGCCGTTACATGCCGGCGGCGTCCAGATACATCCGCGCGGCAGCATCGGCGGGCATGGGGCGTCCGATGAGATACCCCTGCGCCACATCGCAGCCCAGCGCCGTGATACGCTCGAGCGTCGCCTCGTCCTCGACCCCTTCGGCGCTGATGTACATTTCCAGCGTGCGGCCCAGCTTGACCAGCGATGCCACGATATCCTGCGCCTCTTCGGACTTGTTCAGCCCCAGCACGAAGCCGCGGTCGATCTTGAGTTCCGCGAAAGGCACCCGCACCAGCCGCATCAGCGAGGACACGCCGGTTCCGAAATCGTCGATCGAAAGCTCGTAGCCCGCCATGCGCAGCCGCGCCAGGGTCTCGATCGCCTGCTGCGGCAGTTCCGACTTGCCGGATTCGGTGACCTCGATGATCAGCCGCCCCGGAATGAGCCTGTGGCGCAGAACCGCCGCATCCAGCCGTTCCCGGAATTCGGGCAGTTGCACCGTGGGCAACGAGCAGTTGATTGCGACACGCAATCCCGGGTGCGGTAGCCTGGCAAGGAAGCCACAGGCCTGATCCAGCATCTGGAAGGTCAGTTCGGCCTCCATCCCGTGCTCGTGAATCTGCGGCAGGAATGCGGCGGGCGACAGCACGCCGTGGCGCGGATGAACCCAGCGGACAAGGGCCTCGAACCCGCAGGTTGTCTTGGTCTTCAGGCAGCGCTTCGGCTGAAAATAGGCGACGAACTCGCCGCGGCGGAACCCCTCACGCAGATCGGCGGCGGTCGGCGCGGGCGGGCCATCGCCCGGCGCGCTGCGGGGCATCGGCGGTGCCGCGCGCACCTGCGCCTGCTTCAGCAACCCTTCCAGTTCCTTGCGGCGGATGGGCTTGGGCAGCGCGCCCAGCACATCGTGACCATAATGCCGGGCCGAATGGATCACGGTTTCGATCATCCGGCGCCCGAACCCGCTGGTCACGATGATCTGCGCCTCGCAGGTGGCCTTCAGGTCGCGGATCACATGCAGGGCATCATGCTCGGGCATGCAGGTGTCGATGATCAGGATCTCGGGCCGGAACGCGGTCATTTCCTTGCAGAAGGATTCATGATCCGTGACGGCCCGGGCATCATGTCCGAGCGCAGAGACCTGCGCGGCGATGGTCCGCGCCACGTCAACCTCGTCATCGAGCACCAGAACCCGGCGTGCAAAGGGCTTGCGCTTGCTCCCCGCCAGCGCCGAAGGCACCACCAAGTCTGCCAGGATATCGCCGACGATAATGTCCGATTTCATGTCACTCTCCTTCATGCGTGCGGCATCGCCGACCGTCCGGTCGTTCAGCCGCCGCAGCGAACTGGTCCTCCGGCGGCCGTGCCGCCGGTCACGTCGTCTCAATGCTGGCGCAGGGTCCTGACGTTGCGCGCGCCTGAACCGTCCTTGCCGCGCTCATCGAACAGGTGGCGGTGCGCAGCCTCGCCGCCGGAGCCTTCGGAAGAGGTGAGCAGCCGCGCCATGACCGACTTGCGCTCGACCGCGCGCCCGCCCGCGGGTGCGGCGGCGGCGGGTGCGGGTGACACCGGCGCCCGTTCATCCGCGTTCTGATCCGACGACCGGCACAGGTCGACCAGTTTCAGATAAGGCGCCAGAACGCGGATCTGTCGCCCGATGAAGCGCTTGATCCCCCGTTCCGGCGCGTCATCCGCCACCAGCAGCGGTTCGCCCAGTTTCCAGTCGCCCGGCGTGAACGCACCGAAGTTGCTGGCGATCTGCAGCGCGTCGATGGTGCGCAAGGCTTCATCCACCGAGCGCCCCACAGCCAGCGGATAGTCGAAGATCGCACGGACAACACCCTTCGGATCGATGAGATAGGTGCGGCGCACGCAGAGCCGACCACCAGCCTCCGCCTCGCGCGAGACAAGGCCGCAGGCGCGGGAAATCACGCCTTCGGGGTCCGCGATATGCGGAAAGCCGACCCGGGTTTCGTAGATCGCTTCGATCTGGCGCGTCCAGGCGCCGATCTGCTCCACCGTATCGCGGGTCAGGGCGATCACGCGCACGTTGCGTTCCTCGAACTCGGTCGCCCGCTTTGCCAGTTCCCCCAGCTCCGTGCTGCACACCGGCGTGAACGCCGCCGGGTGCGACATGAGGTAAACCCAGCTTCCGCGCGCCCACTCGTGCAGGCTGAGGGATCCGCGGGTCGTCACGGCGGTGAAATCGGGGAAGCGGTCATTCACCTGCGGCTGCCAGGAGGCTTTCTCGCGATAGGTTACCGGCAGCTTGACCGACGTGCCAAGTCTGCGTCCATAACGGAAGATGCTCACGGACATGACTGCCCTCCTGTTTCTTTCCCTTGAGCATCGTTCTCTACAGCCCGCGCGGCAAGATCAGGGCGAATTTTTAAAAAATTGTGCAATCACAGGTAGAGTCGCCGCAGCGTGGCAAATCAGGTGACGACCATGTATCCGACACCATGCACGGTGCGGATGAAATGGGCCTGCGCGTCCTGCATGGGCAGCTTGCGCCGCAACCGGCTGACAATCCCGTCAATGGCACGTTCATTGCCGGACCAGTTGCGCCTTCGGACGGCTTCGATGATCTGATCGCGGTTCGCGACCTTGCCGCGAAACTCCATCAACGCGGCCAGCACATCGAACTCCGCCGACGTAAGCGGCACTTCGGCGCCCCCGGGGTCCAGCAGTCGGCGTGCCTGCAGGAACAGGCGATATCCGGCAACGGTGAAATCAGGGGCGTCGCCGCCCGGCGTTCCGGGCTGGCCGGGGGCCGGAGCCGCCAGCACACGCCTTTCGATGGCGCGCAGGCGTGCCACAAGCTCGCGCGGGCGGAACGGTTTGGCGACATAGTCATCCGCGCCCATTTCAAGCCCCAGAACCTGGTCCACCTCGGCCGCGCGGTCTGAGAGCATAAGGATCCCGACATTGCCTTGCGCCCGCAACTCACGGACGAGCGAAAGCCCGTTCCCGTCGGGCAGGTCCACGTCGATCACGAACAGCGTTGCGTCGAACTCAGCCACGGCGGCGCGGCAATCTTCAAGGGTTTCGGTCGCCCGGACGTGGAACCCTTCGTTCCGGATCGAGCTTTCGAGCAGGGAGCGTATGTCGGCGTTGTCCTCGACAACCAACACTCTGGAACCGTCGGCCACTTCTGACACCTCGTCATCGGCTAAAGCCGCCACCAGCAAACAGAATACCAGCATAGGTTGTTTTTTACACATGTCGATCCGAAAATTGCGTTTCGCAACGCGCAGACTGCCTGCTTGCGGCCCTGCGCGCGGCATGCGTTTCGGCATGGATCGCGGCACAGAACCCGGTCCGGCGACACGCAGTTGTGTCCGCGTGCCGGGCATTCCATCCTTTGACCTGACGATTCGGACGGATGCTTTCCCCCGACCGGTCCACAAGGGTTTTGCACGATGAATACCGATACCGATTTCAGGGATGCCGAAGCCCTGCGGGACAAGCGCCGCGCAGCCTGGGCCGGGGTGGTGCTGAACGGCCCGCTGGCCGCAGCCAAGATCGCCGCCGGACTGCTTGCGCAAAGTCAGGCGCTGGTGGCCGATGGCGTGCATTCGCTCTCTGACCTGTTGTCCGACGCCGCGGTGATCTGGGCGCTGCAGCATGCGCACCGCCCGCCCGATTCCGACCACCCGTTCGGCCATGGCCGGTTCGAAACGCTGGCCACGCTGGCGATTGCGATGATGCTGGCCGTGGCGGCGGCGGGTATCCTGCTGGATGCGGGGGCGCGGCTGCTGGACCCGCCCGATGCCGCGCCGGGCCTGCTGGCGCTGTGGGTGGCCGCCTTCTCCATAGCCCTGAAGGAAGCGCTGTATCACTACACAAGGGCCGTGGCACGGCGGACCGGATCGGCGATGATGGCCGCCAATGCCTGGCATCACCGGTCGGATGCGGTGACCTCGGTCGTGGCGCTGGGGGGCATCGGCGCGGCGATGATGGGCGCACCCTGGGCCGATGCGCTGGGCGCGGGCATCATTGCGCTGATGCTGGGGCGGGTGGCCTGGAGTTTCGGACGCCCTGCGGTTCGGGAACTTGTGGACACGGCCCCGCCCGATGACACCGCGTCCCGCATCACCGAGGCGCTGTTGGCCACGCCGGGCGTGCGCGATGCCCATGACCTGCGCCTGCGCCAGATGAGCGGCAGCCTGCAGGCCGATGTGCACATCACGCTTGATCCGGCGATGACACTGTCCGAGGCGCACCGACTGTCCGAAGCCGCGCGCGCCGAGGTGCTCGCGCAGGTGCCCGATGTGTCCGAAATCATCATCCACCCCGAACCGGACGGCCATGCCGACGGCCCCGCCGCCCATGATGCCGCCTTGCGCCCCGAACTGGCACAGGTCGTGCACAGGTGCCTGGACGGGATCGTGCCCCCCGGGGCGATCCGCGAATTGCGGCTGGACTACCGCGACGAGGGCGTGATCGCCGTGGTCGAACTGCGCCACGCACCTGCCGAAGGCGCGCAGGTCCGCGTGGCCACGCGCCTGCGACAGGCCCGCAGCGACCTGACCGAGATCCGCCTGCTCTGGGCGTCGCTGTCATAGATGTCACCCCGGCCCGGCCCGCGGCGAACGGCAGACGCCCCGCTGATCCTCAGCCGGCACTGTCCAGCATACGGGCCACCATCTCGCCCATGTCACGGCTGAGCTTCGGATGCGCGCGGATCCGTTCCAGTTCCGCCCGGATCAGGGCCTGCCGGTCGGCCCCGTAGCGCCGCCAGGTCTCGAAAGCGGTGGACTGGCGCGCCGCGGCCTGCGGGTTCATCGCGTCAAGCCGGATCAACCAGTCGGCAACAAAGCGATACCCGGCGCCCGAAACATGGTGAAACCCGGCCGGGTTCATGGCCAGCGCACCCACCACGGCGCGGAACCGGTTGGGGTTCTTCGGATCGAAATCCGGGTGCGCGGCGAGGGCACCGGCCGTATCGGCGGCGGCCTCGGGGGCGGCGTGGATGATCTGCTGCGCGAACCATTTGTCCAGCACCAGCCGGTCGCCCTTCCAGCGGCGGTAGAAGGCCGCCGTCTCTTCCTGCCCCGCGCCGACCGCCAGCAGCGCGCCCCAGGCGCCCAGCGCCTCGGTCATGTTGTCGGCGGTGGCAAAGAGCGCCCGCGCCTTCGCCCCGCCATCAAGCCGCGATAGCAGCGACAGCGCCCGCAGCCGCAGCGCGCGGCGGCCCGCCGCCGCGGCCTCGGGGCTGTAGGGCCCGGGGGTGTCCATGGCGTCAAACACGGCCGCCAGCGGCTGCGCCAGTGTCTCGGCCATGGCCTGCGTCAGGCGCTCGCGCGCGGCGCGGATGGCTGCGGGGTCCGGGGTGTGCCCGGCCTCGAACAGCGATTGCGCCAGTTCCTCCTGCCCCGGCAGGCCAAGCGCGAAGGCGCGGAACGCCGGGTCCAGCGTTTCATCCCGCAACAGCCGGTCCAGCGCCGCAAGATATTCCGGCCCCGGGCGGGCGTTTTCCAGGATCATCGCGTGCAGGATATCGCGGGCCAGATCATGCCCCGCCTCCCACCGCGCGACCGGATCGGTGTCATGGGCCAGCAGATGCGCGCGGGTTTCGGCATCCAGCGCATGCTCCACGATCACCGGCGCCGAGGCCCCGCGCAAGAGCGAGGCCACCGGCCGCGCGGACAACCCCTCGAAGCGGAAATCCTGCGTGGCCTGCGTCAGTTCCAGCACCTGCGTCGGCACCACTTCGGCACCATCTGGGCCGATCAGACCCACGGCCACGGGGATCATCAGCGGCGCCTTGTCGGGTTGGCCCGGCGTGGGCGGGGTGGATTGGGACAGCCGCAAGGTGAAGGTGCTGCCGTCCCAGTCCTCGGCCACCTTCAGCCGTGGCGTGCCCGCTTGCGCATACCAGCGGCGGAACTGCAACAGGTCGCGGCCGGTGGCATCCTCGAACACGCGCATCCAGTCCTCGATCGTGGCCGCCTGCCCGTCATGGCGCTCGAAATAGAGCTCTAGCGCCGCGTCATACCCTTCCGGGCCAACCAGCAGGTGCAGCATGCGGATCAGCTCGGCGCCTTTTTCATAGACCGTGGCGGTGTAGAAGTTGTTGATTTCCACATAGCTTGCGGGCTGGACCGGATGCGCGAGCGGCCCCGCATCCTCGCGGAACTGGCGCGCGCGCAGGGTCAGCACATCGCCGATCCGCTGCACCGGCGCCGAACGCATGTCGGCCATGAACTGCTGGTCACGAAAGACCGTCAGCCCCTCCTTCAGGCTGAGCTGGAACCAGTCGCGGCAGGTGATGCGGTTGCCGGTCCAGTTGTGGAAATACTCATGCGCCACGATCCGTTCGATATTGGCGAAATCGGCGTCGGTGGCGCTTTCGGGGTCGGCCAGAACATAGCGCGAGTTGAAGATGTTCAGCCCCTTGTTTTCCATCGCGCCCATGTTGAAGTCATCCACGGCAACGATGTTGAAGACATCGAGGTCATAGGCCAGGCCATAGACATCCTCGTCCCAGCGCATGGACCGCTTCAGCGCGTCCATGGCATAGGCGGTGCGATGCTCGTCGCCCGCGCGCACCCAGATGTTGAGCGCCACATCGCGCCCCTGCGAGGTGGTGAACCGGTCCGAAGTGGCCACCAGATCCCCCGCCACCAGCGCAAACAGGTAGCTGGGCTTGGGGTGCGGATCATCCCATTCGGCCCAGCCGGGACCGCTGGCCACCGGGTTGCCGTTCGACAGCAGCACCGGCAGGTCGCTTTCGATCCGGACCCGGAACGGCGCCATGACATCGGGGCGGTCGGGGTAGAAGGTGATGCGGCGAAAGCCTTCGGCCTCGCACTGGGTGCAATACATCCCGCGCGACATGTATAGCCCCTCCAGCGCGGTGTTGGCTTGCGGCGCAATCTCGACCTCGGCCTCCCAGTCGAAGGGGCTTCCGGGCAGGATTGCCGCAGGCAGGGTCAGGCCGGTGGCATCGGGGGCGAGCGTGCGTGCCGCGCCGTCAATCCGGGCCGAGATCAGCCGCAGCCCCTCGCCATCCAGCCGCAGATCCTGGCCCGGTGCGGCCTCGGGGTTGGGGCGGAAACGGATCTGCGCGCGCACCCGCGTCGCCGCCGGGTCCAGCCGGATGGTCAGCGCCACCCGGTCAACCAGCCAGGCGGGCGGGGTGTAATCGCGCAGATGCACGGGCGCGGGCTGCGTGTCCTTCATGGCGGGGTCTCCTGTGCCGCTTCGACCAACACCTAGGACAGTAGCGCATCGCGCGCAAAGCGGAAGGGATCAGAAACCCTTGATGCACCACCGGGGCCGGGAGCGCTCCCGCCCGCCGACAGACGCATCGAAGATGCGCCTGCGGCGGTTGGGCCGCGGGGCGCGGGCACAGCCCGCACCGCGCGCGCCCGAGCCTCCCGCGCATGCCCTGACCGTCGCGGGGTGACAGCCCCCCTGCGCGCCCCTACATACGCAGGGCAGCGTGAAGCAACAGGCGGGACCGATGGCAGGCGACGATATCGCACGGATCATGTATCTGACCATCCTTGGCGGTGCGCTGCTGGCCTATGTGCTGCTGGCCCGACGCGCCGACATCGGTCAGTCCCTGCGCCACCTGATGCTCTGGGGGCTGATCTTCATCGGTGTCGCCGCCGGCTACGGACTGTGGGAGGACACCTTCGCCCCCCGCACCCAGGCGGTGGTCAGCGGCGACGGGCAGATCGCGATTCCCCGCGCCCGCGACGGGCATTACTACCTCACGCTCGAAGTCAACGACACCGCGGTGCGTTTCGTCGTCGATACCGGCGCAACCGATCTGGTGCTCAGCCAGCGCGACGCCGCCGCCGCCGGGCTGGACCCCGATACGCTTGCCTATCTCGGCCAGGCGCGCACGGCGAACGGCGTGGTCGCCATCGCCCGTGTCACGCTCGATCAGGTGGTTCTGGCCGAAGGCGACCTGCGGATCGAGGACCGGCGCGTGCCCGCCTTCGTCAACCAGGGGGAACTCGACACCTCGCTGCTGGGCATGGGCTACCTCGAACGCTTCGCCCGGATCGAGATCGCGGATGGTCGGCTGATCCTCACCCGCTGAGACCATCCGCGCCCGCGCGCCCTCTGCCCCCGCCCGCGCACCATTGCAAGACCCCGGCCACCCACAACCGGCCGACCATGCCCGCCGCCCCGGCGGATCCGGACCCCATCCGGGCCGGACCAGGCACCCGCATTGCACGCCCGTCGGCGCAGGACCGCCACGCCGCGGCGCCCCGCCGAACCGCTTCCCCCGGGGCGGTTTCGCGCAAGTCCACGCCCGCCACAGGCGCCATCATCTGTGCAAAAATATCCCGGGGGGAGGCGCGCGGTACGCGCGACGGGGGGCAGCGCCCCCCGCCGCGGCGCGGGCTTTCCCCCCCCCCCCCGCCCAACCCGCGCGCGGGCAGAATCGAATCCCCCCGCCCCCGGCGGGCGCCACCCCCATCCCCCCCCCCCCCCCC
>JAFIEE010000030.1 GCA_020832705.1 Paracoccaceae bacterium | reverse complement strand
GGGGCCGCGCCGGCGCGCGGGCCCGTCCCTTTGGCCCCGTCGCGCGGGGGGCGGGGCGCCGCGGTCACCCCGGGGGCGGCGCCCGAGCGCGACGATCAGCCCCGTGCCGCCGACAGCCCCCGCGCGGGAAATCCGTTTCCGCCCCCGCGCCGCCATGCTAGAACCGGCCCCGAGCCGACCAATCGGAGGAAGACCCATGGCCCTCGATGCCCCCGCCCTGAAACCCAAGGACCGCCCCGACCTGGGCAGCTTCGCCTGGGACGACCCGCTGCGGCTGGACCGGCAACTGACCGAGGAAGAGCGCATGCTGCGCGACGGCGCCCATGCCTTTGCGCAGGCCGAACTTCAGCCCCGCGTCATCGCCGCCTATCGCGCGGAAACCGCCGCTCCGGAACTCTTTCCGCTCATGGGCGCGGCGGGGCTGCTGGGCGCGACCCTGCCCGAGTCCTACGGCGGGCTTGGTGCCTCCTATGTCGCCTATGGCCTGATCGCGCGCGAGATCGAGCGCGTGGATTCGGGCTATCGCTCCATGATGTCGGTGCAATCCTCGCTGGTGATCTATCCGATCTACGCCTATGGCACCGAGGAGCAGCGGCAGAAATACCTGCCCGGCCTGTGTTCCGGCGCACTGATCGGGTGTTTCGGGCTGACCGAACCCGATGCGGGCTCCGACCCGGCGGGCATGAAGACCCGCGCCGAAAAGACCGCCACCGGCTACCGGCTGACCGGCACCAAGACCTGGATTTCCAACAGCCCCTTCGCCGATGTCTTTGTCGTCTGGGCCCGGTCCGACGCCCATGACGGCAAGATCCGCGGCTTCGTGCTGGAAAAGGGCATGCAGGGGCTTTCGGCCCCCAGGATCGAGGGCAAGCAGTCCTTGCGCGCCTCCACCACCGGCGAGATCGTCATGGACGGGGTCGAGGTCGGTGAGGAGGCGCTGCTGCCTCATGTGCAGGGGCTGAAAGGCCCCTTCGGCTGCCTGAACCGCGCCCGCTACGGAATCGCCTGGGGCGTGATGGGCGCGGCCGAATTCTGCTGGCATGCGGCGCGGCAGTATGGGCTGGACCGCAAGCAGTTCGGTCGGCCGCTGGCGCAGACGCAACTGTTCCAGAAGAAGCTCGCCGACATGCAGACCGAGATTGCGCTGGGGCTGCAGGCCGCGCTGCAGGTGGGTCGCCTGATGGACGACGGCGAGGCCGCGCCCGAGATGATCAGCCTGATCAAGCGCAACAACTGCGGCAAGGCGCTGGACATGGCGCGCGCCGCCCGCGACATGCACGGCGGCAACGGCATTTCCGAGGAATTCCAGGTCATCCGCCACATGGCCAACCTGGAAACCGTGAACACCTATGAAGGCACCCATGACATCCACGCGCTGATCCTGGGACGCGCCCAGACCGGGCTGCAGGCGTTTTTCTGACGCCCCGCCGCAACGGTGCCGGGGCGCGCCGGAACCCCGCGCGCCCCCGTCCGCTTCATCGTGCCCGAAATACTCCGGGATGAATTCGGTCGCAGGCCGAAGAGGGGTAGCGCCCCTCCGCCCCCCCCTGACCCCGGCAGACCCCGCAGGGCCCGGCGCGCATTCAGCCCGCCGCGCCCTGCACGCCCGATGCCGCCGGCAGTTCGATCACCTCGACCGACTGGCCCCGCACCCCCAGCGCCAGCTTCCCGGTGCACAGCCGCAGCGCATCGACTCCGAACACCTCGTGGCGCCAGCCGCGCAGTGCGGGCAAATCGCGCTCCCCCGCCGCGATCGCATCCAGATCGGCGGCCGAGGCGACCAGCTTCTGCGCCACGCCCGCCCCCTCGCAGCGCGCCTTCAACAGCACCCGCAGGAGGTCCGCCAGCGCCGGGTTGACCTGCAGCGCCGCGCGGTCCGGTCCGGGGTCGGGGAAATCGCACGGGTCCACCGCCTGCCCCGCCGCCACGGCGGCCAGGATGCCGTCGGCAATCTCGCCGCGCCGTGCCTCACGCAGCAGAAGCCGCGCGCGGCGCAGATCGTCATGGGTTGCGGGCTTGACCGAGGCGAGCTCCAGCAGCGCATCATCCTTGAAAACACGGTTGCGGGGCAGGTCACGGGACTGGGCATGCGCTTCGCGGAACCGCGCCAGTTCGCGCACGATGGCCAGGAACCGCCCGCCGTTGCTGCGCGTCTTGATTCGCTTCCAGGCATCTTCGGGACGGGTGACATAGGTTTCGGGGTCGGTGAGCAGGTCCAGTTCCTCGGCCACCCAGCGGTCGCGGCCCGTGGCCGCCAGTTCCCGCGCCAGCTTCTCGTGGATCACCCGCAGGTGCGTCACATCGGCCAGCGCGTAGGTCAGTTGCGCCTCGGTCAGCGGGCGGCGTGACCAGTCGGTGAAGCGCGAGGCCTTGTCCACCTGCCCGCGCGCCAGCTTGCGCACCAGCGTCTCGTAGCCCACCTGATCGCCATGTCCGCAGACCATGGCCGCCACCTGGGTGTCGAACAGCGGGCGCGGCATCACGCCGAGTTCGAACCAGAAGATTTCGAGGTCCTGGCGCGCGGCGTGAAAGACCTTGACCGTGCTCTCCTCGCGGAACAGTTCGGCCAGCGGCGCCAGCGAAAGTCCCCCTTCGGCCAGTGGGTCGACGATCACCGCCTCGCCGCTGCCCGGTCCATCCGGCCCCGGCAGTGCCATCTGGATCAGGCACAGCTTGGCGTAATAGGTGCGTTCGCGCAGGAATTCGGTGTCGATGGTGACATATGTCGCCGCGCGGGCCCGGTCACAGAAGGCGGCCAGCGCGTCGGTTGAGGTGATGATATGCATGCGGCTCCGGCATCCGGATACGGGGAAACACCCGCTCTCATAGGCGAAAGCGCCGGGATTGGAAAGCCCCGGGCCCGGATGGCCCGGGTTCGGAGGCGCGCGCCGTCGCCCCGATGCCCGGGCCTGCAACCGGACCCTGGGATCAGCCCTCCGCTTGCGCCGCCGCAGGCTTCACGCTGGCGGTCACATAGTTCACCGACAGGTCACGATCCGAGATCGACCAGGACCAGCGCAGCTTGTCGAAGACAAATCCCTTGCGGTCCACCGGCTCCAGCCCGGCCTGGCGCAGCAGGTCCCGGAGTTCATCGGGGGTGATGAATTTCGACCATTCATGCGTGCCCTTCGGCAGCCAGCGCATGACGTATTCGGCGCCGATGATGGCCATGACGTAGCTTTTCGGGTTGCGGTTGATGGTCGAGCAGATCATCAGCCCACCGGGGCGCAGAAGTTGCTGGCAGGCGGTCAGATAGGCCAGCGGATCGGCCACATGCTCCACCACCTCCATGTTCAGCACCACGTCGAACTGCTCGCCCGCTGCGGCCATGTCCTCGGCGGTGGTGTGGCGATAGTCGATCTTGAGCCCCGCTTGCGCGGCATGCACCTGCGCCACCGGGATATTGCGCGCCGCTGCGTCAGCGCCGACCACATCGGCCCCCAGCCGCGCCATGGGTTCGGCCAGAAGCCCCCCGCCGCAGCCGATGTCCAGCAGCCGCAGCCCGGCGAAGGGCGCGTCCGCGCTCAGGTCGCGGTCGAACTCGGCCGCGATCTGTTGGGTGATGTAGTCCAGCCGACAGGGGTTGAGCATGTGCAGCGGCTTGAACTTGCCGTTGGGGTCCCACCATTCGGCGGCCATGGCCTCGAACTTTGAAACTTCCGTGGGATCGATCGTGCTCTGCATGGTGCCTCCGTTTCGAATCCTGTATGATGCCCGGGCGGGGCTTTCCCGGTTGTTATATAGGGCGATTATGGACAAGTCCTCCGGCAAGAACAGCACATCCGTCCTGCACCCGCTGACCGACCCGTTTGACCAGCGGATGCTGGATGTCGGCGACGGGCACACGCTCTATGTCGAGCAATGCGGCAATCCGCAGGGGGCGCCGGTGGTGGTTCTGCACGGCGGCCCGGGCGGCGGGTGCAGCCCGGCGATGCGGCGCTATTTCGACCCGGATCATTACCGCGTGATCCTGTTCGACCAGCGCGGTTGCGGTCGCTCGCGCCCGCATGCCAGCGTCGAGGCCAACACCACCTGGCATCTGGTCCGCGACATCGAGACGATCCGCGAAACCCTTGGGATCAAAAGCTGGATCGTCTTCGGCGGCAGTTGGGGGGCAACACTGGGGGTCACCTATGCCCAGGCCCACCCCGAAAATGTGGCGCATCTGCTGCTACGCGGGGTGTTCCTGGGCACGCGGGCCGAGCTTGCGTGGTTCTATGGCGGGGGCGCGGGGCGGTTCTTTCCAGACCTCTGGGCGCGCTTCACCGCCCTGATCCCCGAGGACGAACACGACGACATGATCGCCGCCTATGCCCGGCGGCTGTTTTCGGGTGATATCCTGTCGGAAACCCGCCACGCCCGCGCCTGGGCCGGGTGGGAAAACGCGCTGGCGGCGATCGAGAGCCGGAGCATGGCCGGTGCCGAGGGCTCAGCCGAATATGCCCGCGCCTTTGCCCGGCTGGAAAACCACTATTTCCGCAACGCCTGCTTCTTCGAGCATGACGGCTATCTGCTGGCCAATGCCGGACGGCTGGCCGGGGTTGCGGGCACGATCGTGCAGGGGCGCTATGACATGATCTGCCCGCCGGTATCGGCCTGGCACCTGCACCGGGCCTGGCCACAAAGCCGCCTGCACCTGGTGCCCATGGCCGGGCACGCGCTGTCCGAACCGGGGATCACCGCCGAACTGGTGCGGATCATGAACGCGCTCCGCGCCGAAACCACCGCGATAATGTCCTGACGCGGGACCGGCGCGCACTGTCATCGCGGCTCCCATACCGAAGCGGCATCAGGCGCGCACTCAGCGCACCCCCAAAGCGCTTCATTCCGGAGCGCCCCGCGCTGTCGCGCCCTGTTTCAGGCCATCAGCACGCGCAACACCCCGTTCAGCACCACGCGCCCGGCATCGGTGCAGGCCAGCCGGTCACCCGCGCCCCGCACCAGCCCGTCCGCAACCAGCGCGTCGATCCGCCCTGGGTCGAGCGGTGCCCCCGCAAGCCGCGCGTGGCGCGCAAGCTCCGTGCCTTCGGTCAGGCGCAGGCTCATCATCAGGTATTCGGCGGCGTGCTCGTCGGGTGGCACCACCACATCGGCCAGCGCACCGCTGCCCCCGCGTTCCACCGCCTCCAGCCAGGCGCCGGGGGCCAGCGGGGTGCTGGTGGCCAGCCGCCGCCCGCCAATCGTCAGCCGCCCGTGGGCGCCGGGGCCGATCCCGGCCCAGTCGCCGCCGCGCCAGTAGATCAGGTTGTGCCGCGATTCGGCGCCGGGGCGGGCGTGGTTCGACACCTCGTAGGCCGGCATCCCGGCGCCGCCGCACAGCTCCTGCGTCAGCGCATACATGTCGGCGGCCAGATCATCGTCCGGCAAGCCGCGCAATCCACCGGCGGCGTGGCGCGCGCCGAAGGCGGTGCCCTCCTCGATGGTCAGTTGATAGAGCGACAGGTGATCCACCGCCATCGCCAGCGCCTCGGTCAGTTCCGCGCGCCAGTCCGCAAGGCTCTGGTGCTGCCGGGCATGAATCAGGTCGAAGCTGACCCGGTCAAAGGCCGCGCGCGCCATGTCATAAGCCGCGCGCGCCTCGGCCGCGCTGTGCAGCCGTCCGAGCGCGCGCAGGTCCGCATCATTGAGTGCCTGCACCCCCAGCGACAGCCGCGTGACCCCGGCCTGTGCATAGGCCGCAAAGCGCCCGGCCTCGGCCGAGGTGGGGTTGGCCTCCAGCGTCACCTCGGGGGCATTGGCCATGGGCCAGGTGGCGCGGATGCGGGCGATCACCGCGGCCACCACATCCGGGTCCATCAGGCTGGGCGTGCCGCCGCCAAAGAACACGGTCTGCACCACCCGCCCCGGCAGCAGCGCGCCCAGCCGGTCGATTTCGGCCAGATACGCCCGTGCCCAGCGCGCCTGGTCTATGCGCGCGCTGACATGGCTGTTGAAATCGCAATACGGGCATTTGGCGGCGCAGAACGGCCAGTGGACATACAGGCCGAACCCCGCCGCGCGCCAGTCCGCGCCCGCATCAGCGCCACCGCACGCAACCGCAGCGGCGCGGGGGGCGGGCGCCTGCCTCAGGACGCCGGGGTGGAGCTGACCCCCACCTGCGCGGGGCGCAGAAGCTGCTCGTGCAGCATGAAGCCCTCGGCCATGACCTGGATGATCTGCCCGGCCTTGAAGTCCGGCACCGGGGCCTCGAACATGGCCTGGTGGTGGTGCGGATCGAAGACATCGCCCGGTTCGGGGCAGATGCGCGTGACACCGTGGCGCTCCAGCACATTGGTCAGTTCGCGCAGGGTCAGTTCGACCCCCTGCACCAGCCCCGGCGCCGCGCTGCGGGCCTCGTCACTGGCGGAATTCAGCGCGCGGGCAAGGTTGTCATAAACCGGCAGCAGGTCGCGCGCGAGCTTGGAGCCGCCATAGAGCATGGCGTCGCGGCGGTCCTTTTCGGCGCGCTTGCGGGTGTTCTCGGCATCCGCCAGCGCCCGCATCATGCGGTCGCGCAGGGCGTCGCGCTCGGCCTCCAGCTGCGCGACGGGATCGGCCTGCGGCTCGGGTCCCGCATCATCGGTTCCCGCAGCCGCGCCATCCTGCGCCTCGGGCCCGGGGTGCGAGGGATCGAATGCGTCGCCGTGATCGGCCTTGGCCTGCTGATTTGCCATGCTTGCTGCCTTCCTTCACTTCACTCGTGGCTGCGGTCGGCGAGCATCCGGCCCACCAGTTGCGCCGTGTAATCCACGATCGGAACGATCCGTCCGTAATTCAGCCGTGTCGGGCCGATCACGCCGACGGCGCCCACGATTCTGCGGTCCGCGTTCATATATGGAGAAACCACCAGAGAGGAACCCGAAAGCGAGAAAAGTTTGTTCTCGGCGCCGATGAAGATGCGCACGCCGTCGCCTTCCTCGGTGAGTTCCAGAAACTCGGCGATATCGCGCTTGCGCTCCAGATCGTCGAACAGCCGCCGGATGCGTTCCAGATCCTCGGTCTGGCGGGCGTCTTCCAGCAGGTGCGAGCGTCCGCGCACGATCAGCCGCTCCTGCGGCTCGCCCTCGTTTTCCCAGACGGCAAAGCCGCTTTCCACCAGCGTGCGGGCCAGATCGTCGATCTCGGCGCGGCGGTGCGCAATCTCGTGGCGGAAGCGCTGGCGCAACTCGGTCAGGGTCAGCCCCTCGATCATCGCGTTGAGGAAATTCGCCGCCTCGCGCATGGAACTGGCGGTCTGGCCCGGCGGTGGGGTGAAGACGCGGTTTTCCACATGCCCGTCCGAGAACACCAGCACCACCAGCGCCCGCTCGGGGGCCAGGCTCACGAATTCGATATGCCGGATCGGCGCCTCGTGCTTCGGCGCCAGCACCAGCGAGGCGCCTTGCGTCACCCCCGACAGCGCCGTACCGACCCGGTCCAGCAAGGTGGCCACATCGCGCTCGTTGGAGCCGAAGGTCGAGTCCAGCGCCGCGCGGTCGCTGTCATCCATGGGCGCGACTTCAAGCAGGCTGTCCACGAAGAGCCGCAGGCCAAGGTTGGTGGGAACCCGGCCCGCCGAGATATGCGGGCTGTCCAGCAGGCCGAGGTATTCGAGGTCCTGCATCACGTTGCGCACCGTGGCGGCCGAGACCTTCTCGGTCATGTCGCGGGTGAGGCTGCGCGATCCGATGGGCGCGCCCGTGTCCAGATACCCTTCGACCACGCGGCGAAACACCTCGCGCGAGCGGGCGTTGAGCTGTTCCAGAACCTTTGCGGTATCGGTTGGCGTCTTCATGTCCTGTGCGTGCCCATCCTCGCCGCCCCGTCCCCGGTCGCACCCTGTCGGCATGCGTTCGGGCGGGAAGCGGGTTGCGTGTCCGCAGGTTGCCGCGTATCTCGCCCCTTTCAGTGCCTGCCCCTTCAGCGCACCCCCCGGTGCGCCCCTGCGATGCGAAAGGAAATCCGATGCGGCCCTCCGGCAGAGACTTAGGTGATATCCGTGCAATTTCAATCGAAACAGGGATTGTCAAGCACGCCGAAGGCTCCTGCCTGATCCGCATGGGCGAAACCCAGGTGATCTGCACCGCCTCGATCGAGGATCGCACGCCACCGTTCCTGCGCAACACCGGGCTGGGCTGGGTGACGGCGGAATACGGGATGCTGCCACGCGCCACCAACACCCGCAACCGGCGCGAGGCCGCCAGCGGCAAGCAGACCGGGCGCACGGTGGAGATCCAGCGCCTGATCGGGCGCAGTCTGCGGGCGGGCATCGACCGCTCGGCGCTGGGCGAACGCCAGATCACGGTCGATTGCGATGTGATCCAGGCCGACGGCGGCACCCGCTGCGCGGCGATCACCGGCGGCTGGGTGGCGCTGCGGCTGGCCGTGAACAAGCTGCTGAAGGCCGGGGATGTGGTCTCGGACCCGATCATCGACCATGTGGCCGCCATCAGTTGCGGCATCTACGCTGGCCAGCCGGTGGCCGATCTGGACTATGCCGAGGACAGCGTGGCCGGTGTGGACGGCAATTTCATCCTGCTGGGGTCGGGGCGGCTGATCGAGGTGCAGATGTCCGCCGAAGGCGCCACCTTCTCGCGCGCCGAGATGGGCCGCCTGATGGACCTGGCCGAAGCGGGCTGCGCGCAACTGGTGGCGGCGCAGAAGGCGGCGGTGGCGGCATGACCCGGCGCTTCACCGGGGGGGCGCTGCTGATTGCTTCGCACAACGCGGGCAAGCTGATGGAGTTTCGCCAGATCCTCGGCCCGCGCGGGATCACCGTCACCGGGGCGGCGGATCACGGGCTGGCCGAACCGGCGGAAACCGAAAGCACCTTCGTCGGCAACGCCCGGATCAAGGCCCACGCGGCGGCGCAGGCCACGGGGCTGCCCGCGCTGGCCGATGACAGCGGGCTGGAGGTGGCCGCGCTCGATGGCGCGCCAGGGGTGCACACCGCTGACTGGGCCGAAACGCCACGCGGGCGGGATTTCATGCAGGCGATGGAACGGACCCATGCGGAACTGGTCGCGCGCGCGGCGCCGCCGCCCTGGGGCGCGCGGTTTGCCTGCACGCTGGTGCTGGCCTGGCCGGACGGGGCGGATGCGGTCTTCGAGGGCCACGCGCCCGGGCATCTG
Source organism: Paracoccaceae bacterium (assembly GCA_020832705.1). Classification (GTDB taxonomy): domain Bacteria; phylum Pseudomonadota; class Alphaproteobacteria; order Rhodobacterales; family Rhodobacteraceae; genus Rhabdonatronobacter. The sequence continues at coordinate 18,688 of JAFIEE010000030.1, read as the reverse complement.
GTCTGGCCCCCGCGCGGGCGCGAAGGACACGGCTACGACCCGATGTTCGTGCCCGAAGGCGAGACCCGCACCTTCGCCGAAATGAGCTGGGACGAAAAGAACGCCATCAGCCACCGCGCCCGCGCCATCACCGCGCTGATGACCGCGCTCTTCGATCCCGCCTGACGCGCTGTCCGGGCCGCCCGCCCCTGCGGCACGCAGGGTCAAGCGCCCGCGAAGGGTGTCGCTTCGCCGCCCTGAGCGGGCGCTTGCCCCGCCGGACCGGGCGACCGGTCAGCCCGGTTCCGCCATCCGGTAGTGATAGCTGCAAACCTCGGTCAGCCCCGCGTCGGCGTAAAGCGCGCGCGCAGCCGTGTTGGCGCGGGTGACGGCGAGGGCCAGCCACGCCATCCCCTGCCCTTCGGCCCACCAGGCCGCGCCTGTGAGGATGTTGCGCGCCGCGCCCTGCCTGCGCAGGCCGGGCAGCACCTCGACCGCGTGCAGCATGGCAATTCCCGCATGGCAGCCGACGAACGCCACCCCCGCCGCCCGGTCCGACGCCCGCGCGATCAGGGCGGTCCTGGGGTCCGGGGCGCGGTCCATCACCGCCTGTCGCGCGGCATCGATCCCGTTTGCCGCCCAGATGTCGCGCATGATCTGCAGCGGCGGCCAGACCGGAAACAGGGTGATCGGCGCGGGGGGCGCGGCCAGCGCGGACACCGGCGCCACCATCAGCACCGTCGGGTCCACCACCGCGTAGCCGCGCGCCGCAAGCGCGACATCGAGCGCGTCCTCGCCCGGGCGGATCATGAACAGCGGGCACGCGCCCTGCGCGCGCATCGCGGCCTCGGCCCCGGCGATCCGTGCTGCACCCGGCGCGCCCGTGACACGCGCCGCCGAAACCCGCTTGCCGCCCCCTGCCCCGTCATGCAGGCGCACCCCGTCCCGCTCGGTGACGCCGGCGGCGGGCCATGTCGCCTCCAGCGCCGCCAGAAGTGCCGGCGCCCCGGGCAGGGTCATGCCATTGCCTCGGGGAAGATCTCGCCCAGGCGGACCATGGCGGCATCCACCGCCGCCGCGTCGCTTCCCCGGATCACCACATGCGCGCCAAAGGCCCCGTCGCGGAAATAGGGGTAGGAGCCGAAGGAGAGTTGCGGATACTCTGCCGCCAGCGCGCCCAGCGGCCCGGCAATCTCGCCCTCGCCGCGCTGGATGCGCAGGGTCTGGCTCAGCAGCGGCTTTCCGGCGGTGAGCGTGGGCAACAGCCCCGCCACCATGGCCTGAAACACCGACGGCACACCCGCCATGACATGCACGTTGCCGATGCTGAACCCCGGCGCCGCCGAGACCGGGTTCTCGATCAGCACCGCGCCTTCGGGCACCCGCGCCATGCGCAGCCGCGCCGCGTTCAGGTCCAGCCCGGTGCGCTGGTAATGCGCCTCAAGGATCGCGCGGGCATCCTCGCGCACGCCCAGGCCCACGCCGAAGGCCGCCGCCACGGCATCGGCGGTGATATCGTCATGGGTGGGACCGATCCCGCCCGAGGTGAAGACATGGTCATGGTCCCGCCGAAGCGCATTCACCGCGTCCACGATCCGGAGATGCACGTCCGAGACGATGCGAACCTCCTGCAGGTCGATGCCGCGCTCGGCCAGTTGCCCGGCGAGGTAATGCATGTTCGCATCGCGGGTGCGCCCCGAAAGGATCTCGTCCCCGATCACCAGCATGGCAGCGGTTGGGTTGGGCATGGCGGCGGTCTCCTTGCATGGGGCGTGGTGCTGGTATAGGCGCGCGCTCATGGAGTTTCAAACCCCGCTGACACCCGCGCGACTGGTCCGCCGCTACAAGCGCTTCCTGGCCGACATGGTGCTGGAGGACGGGGCGGAAATCACCGCCCATTGCCCCAACCCCGGCGCCATGACCGGGCTGGCCGAGCCCGGCGCGCGGTGCTGGCTGGAACCCGCCGCGCCGGGGCGCAAGCTGTCCCATGGCTGGCGGCTGGTGGCGCTGCCGGGCGGGCACATGGCCTGCGTGGATACGACGCTGGCCAACCGCGTGGTGGCCGAGGCGCTGGCCGCCGGGCGCGTGGCCGGGCTGGAAACCGTGTCCGACCTGCGCGCCGAGGTGGCGCTGGCCCCCGGCACGCGGGTGGATTTCGCCGCCACGGACCGGGACGGGCGGCGCGTGTTCATCGAGGTCAAGAGCGTGACGCTCCTGCGCAACGGCTGGGCCGAATTCCCCGACAGCGTCACCGCGCGCGGCCAGAAGCACCTGCGGGAACTGGCCGCGGCGGCGCAGGGGGGCGCACGTGCGGTGATGCTCTATGCAATGGCGCGCAGCGATGCACCCCGCTTCCGAATCGCGTCCGATATCGATCCGGGCTACGCCGCCGCCTTTGATGCCGCGCGCGCCGCCGGTGTGGAAATGCGCGCGCAGGGCTCCATCATCACACCCGGCGGGATCACGCCGGGCGACCCTGTTGCCGTGGACAAGACCGCACAGGCGGCGGTATCCTGACGGGTGGAAAATCGCGCCCGGCACCGCTATCTAGGCGAGGAAGCGCGAGTGAAGGAGCGAGAGCTTGGACGACGGCCAACCCCTGCGGATCACCAAGGACGGCATTCACCTGCACGCGCCGGAGGATTTTTCCGGCATGCACCGCGCGGGGCGGCTGGCGGCCACGATCCTGGACCGCATCGCCCCCGAGGTGCATCCGGGCCAGACCACCGGCAAGCTTGACCAGTTGATCCAGGCGATGGTCGAGGAAGCGGGCGCGACCTCGGCCACCATCGGCTATCGCGGCTATCAGCACGCAAGCTGCATTTCGGTCAATCATGTGGTCTGCCACGGCATCCCCGGCGCGCCGATCCCCGCCAGCAAGTATGAAAAACGCCCGCGCGGCAGTGATGTGCTGGTGGATGGCGATATCCTGAATATCGACGTGACCGTGGTGGTGGACGGCTGGTATGGCGATACCAGCCGCATGTTCGTGGCCGGAACGCCCAAACCTTTTGCGCAGCGGCTGATCCAGGTCACCCATGACGCGCTGATGATCGGAATCGAGGCGGTGCGCCCCGGTAACACCTTCGGCGATATCGGCGCCGCCATCCAGAGCTTCGCCGAAGGCCAGCGCATGTCGGTGGTGCGCGACTTCTGCGGCCACGGGCTGGGCCGCGTGTTCCACGCCCCGCCGAACGTGCTGCACTATGGGCGCGCGGGCACCGGTCCGGTGCTGGAAGAGGGGATGTTCTTCACCATCGAGCCGATGATCAACCTCGGCCGCCCCGAGACCAAGGTGCTGGCCGATGACTGGACCGCCATTACCCGCGACAAGGCCCTGTCGGCGCAGTTCGAGCACTCGGTCGGGGTGACGGCGGACGGGGTCGACATCTTCACCCTTTCCCCGGCGGGGCGGTTCCACCCGACCTGGGGCTGAGGCGCCGCCCGCGCATCAGGCGCAAGGGTGGCCGGCCGGCCTGCCGCCGGGCCGGACAGGCGGCCCCGCGCCGCAACCCCGGCGACCGCACCGCCCGGGCATGCGTGCCGGACTCGCGGACCGATCAGGCGGTCGCCGTCGCCGCCCCCGGGCGCAGCCGCGCCATCAGCGCCGCGTGCAACGCCGGGGCCGCAGCAATGATACCATCGCTGCGCGGGTCCGGCCGGGCAAAGCGCGGCGCCAGGCCCTGCCGGTCAGTGACCGTGATGCCCGCCTCCTGCGCGATCAGGCTCGCCGCCGCCACGTCCCAGTCCCAGGTCTGGCGCAATGTCAGCATGGCATCGAACGCGCCCTCGGCCACCAGCGCCAGCCGCCAGGCCAGCGAGGGGCGGAAATGGCGCTCCACCGGCGGCACCCCGCCCGGCCACATCTCGGGCGCCAGTTGCGGGCGCGCCGCCAGCACCCGCGCGCCTTCCAGCCTGCCCTCAAGCCCCTTGCGCAGCGGCAGTGTCAGCCGGGCGCCGTTCAGCCAGGCCCCCTGCCCCTGCGCCGCCGCATAGGTCAGGTCCATCAGCGGCAGATGCACCACCGCCGCCACCGGCGCGCCGCGCTCCACCACCGCCAGCGCATGCGCAAAGCTTTTCTGCCCGTCGATGAAGGCGCGGGTGCCGTCGATCGGGTCGACCACGAAGACCGACCGCCGCGCCAGCCGCGCGGGATCGTCGGCGCTTTCCTCGGAGAGCCAGCCGTAGCCCGGCCGCGCCGCCGTCAGCCGCGCCCGCAGCATGGCGTCGATTTCCAGATCGGCCTCGGTCACCGGACCCTGCCCGCCGCCCTTGTCCCACTGCCGCGGCCCCTGCCCGAAATGCCGCGCCGCGATCGTGCCTGCCGCGCGCGCCGCCTCGGTCAGGAGCGCCAGATCATGCGCCCGCTCATTCTCCGGCAATCGTCAGCCCCTCGACCAGCAGGCTGGGCACCTGATCGGACAGGTGCAGCCGGGCGTCATTGGCCGGGGTCATCCGCCGCAGCATGTCGCGCAGATTGCCCGCAATGGTGCATTCGTTCACCGGCCAGGCGATCTCGCCGTTCCGGACCCAGAACCCGGACGCCCCACGCGAATAATCACCGGTTGTGGGGTTGATCGACGTGCCGATGAGCGAGGTGACAAGCAACCCCGTGCCCATCTCGGCCAGCAGATCCTCGCGACTGGCCAGCCCCTGCGTCAGCGTGACGTTGCTGACCGATGGCGCGGGCGGCGCGCCGACGCCGCGCACCGCGTTGGCGGTGCTCGGCAGGCCCAGCTTCGACGCCGTGGCCAGGTCCAGCACCCAGCTTTCCAGCACGCCGTCGCGCACCAGAACCCGCGCCCCGGTGGCCAGCCCCTCGGCATCAAAGGGCCGCGACCCCGAGATGCGCTGCCGCAGCGGGTTTTCCGTCAGGGACATCCCGTCCGGCAACACCTCTTCCCCCATGGCATCGCGCAGCCAGCTTGACCCGCGCGCCACCGAGCTGCCGTTGATCGCCGAGAGCAGATGCCGGATCAACCCGGCGCTGATGCGTTCGTCATAAAGCACCGGATAGGCGCCGGTCTTCGGCTTGCGCGCGCCTGAACGCGCCACCGCGCGTTCCCCGGCGATGCGGCCGATCATCTCGGCCTCGGGCAGGTCAGCCTGGAACACGCGCGATTCGGCGTGCCAGTCGCGCTCCATCGCGGTGCCCTCGCCACTGATCGCCACGCAGGCGGTATGGCGCGAGGTGCGCGCATAACCGCCCGAAAACCCGTTCGAGGCCGCCAGATGCACCTCCCGCCGCCCCCAGGCCGCCGAGGCCGACTGCACCTGCGCCACACCCGCCACCGCCAGCGCCGCCGCCTCGGCGGCGCGCGCGTCGGCTTCCAGCGCCTCGGGCGCGGGTTCGGGCGCCGGGTCGTCCAGGTCCAGCCCGTCCGCATCGCGCCGCGTCGACAACTCGCCCGGCTCGGCCAGCCGCAGGTGCGGGTCCTCGGGCGCCTCGCGTGCCATGGCAACGGCGCGTTCGGCCATGGCCGCGAGTGTCCCCTCCCGCGTGTCCGAGGCCGAGACGCAGGCCTGCCGCCGCCCGATCAGCACCCGCAGCCCGATCTCGACCCCCTCGGACCGCTCGGCCTGCTCCAGGACGCCCGCGCGCACGTCGATGGACTGCGATGTGCCCGCAACCGCCATGGCATCCGCCGCATCGGCCCCGGCGCGCCGCGCGGCCTGCACCAGCGCATCGGTCAGGGCGGGAAGGGACAGCGGGGCAAGAGTGTCGGTCATGCAATCCTCCGAAACATCGACCACCCCCATGTAGTGCAGCCGCGCCGCAAGGGGAATGCCCCGCACGCCGGGGACACCGCCCCCTGCGCGCTTCATCTTGCCCGAAATACTCCGGGGGGCGCGCGCCCGGGACGGGCGACGGGGGGTTGGCCCCCGTCCGCCTCACGCCGCGCGGTCGCGGGCGGGCTCGGTCACCGGACCCGCCAGCGGCAGGCTCAGGCGCACCACGCACCCCCGCGCCACCGGGAGCAGTTCCGCAGCGCCGCCGTGGCGCTCGGCGATGGCGCGCACGATCGCCAGCCCCAGACCGCTGCCGCCGCCGTCATCGGCGCCCAGCCGCACGAAACGCTCGAACGCATGCTCGGCGGCGGCCGCCGGGATGCCGGGGCCGGGGTCGCAGACCTCGATCCGGGCCATGCCATCGGCCACCGACAATTGCAGCCGCACCACGTCCCCCCTGGCCGCCCCGGCGCCGTACCGCAGCGCATTGTCGATCAGGTTGTCGACCGCCTCGGCCAGCAGGACACGGTTGCCCCGCACCATGACCGCCTGGCCCGGTGCGTCGAAGGTGACCTCGACCCCGGCGGCCAGCGCGCGGGGCACATGCCGCCTTGCCACCTCGGCCACCAGATCCCCGAGATCAAGCCGGTCGGTGCGCGGTGCCGCATGGGTCGCGGTATCGAGGTTGAGCAGTTGCCGGGTCATCCGCGACAGCCGCCGCGCCGCCTCGGCCAGATCGGCCAGCCGCGCGGCGCGCTCGGCCGGATCGCGGCTTTCCAGCGCCGCCTCGGCCTGGGCATGGATCGCCGCCACCGGGTTGCGCAACTGGTGCGCGGCGTTGCCGATAAAGGCGTCGCGGCGTTCCAGTTCGCCGCGCAGCCGGTGGAACAACTGGTTGATGGTGGCCACCAACGGCGCCACCTCGGGCGGGACGGCGCGGCGAATCGGGGTCAGCTCGTCGGCGGTGCGCTGCGCCACCGCCTCGCGCAGCCCGGCCAGCGGCGCCAGCCCGCGGTTGATGCCGAACCACACCAGCGCCGCCGCCGCCAGCACCAGCGCCGCCAGCATCGCCCCTGCCTGCATCAGCAGGATCAGGCTCAGGCGCTCGCGCTGGCGCACGGTCTGCCAGACCTGCACCGTGGTCCAGCCATCGAAGACCGGATCGGCGATGAACTCGCGCTGAACCACCACGCGCACCGGATCGCCCAGATAGCGCGCGTCGAAGAACACCGGCTTGCCGCCCGGCAGGTCGGCGGGCAGCGGGTCGATCGGCGCATCGCTGTATCCGGCCACGAAGCTCCCCCCGGCGGCCGAAACCTGATAATAGACCGGATCGCCGATGGCGCCGACCAGCGAGTCCAGCAGCGCGTCGGCCAGCACATCGCCCTGGGTCAACACCACCTCGCGCGCGACGGCATGGGCCACGACCTTCAGCGTCTGGTCATAAAGCTCGGTGCTCATGTTGCGCGCCTGCACATAGCGCAGGGTGCTGGCCCCCACCGCAACCACAACCAGCGGCAGGACGATCAGCAAGAACAGGCGCGCGCGCAGGCTGCGGGCGCGTGCGCGCGCTGCCGGGGCGCTCATTCGGACGCCCCGGTCTGCAACATGTACCCCAGACCCCGGATGGTGCGGATCGCCACGCCACCGCCATCGACCTTGCGGCGCAGGCGCGAGACGAGAAGTTCGACCGCGTTCTCCTCGACATCGGCGCCGGTGCCATAGATCCGGTCACACAACGCCGCCTTGGAGATCACGCGCCCGGCCTGATCGCTCAGGGCCTCCCACAGGGCCAGTTCCCGCCGCGACAGGGCAACCGGACCCCACGGCGCGGTCAACTGCCGCGCCGCGCGGTCGAACTCCAGCGCACCGAAACGCTCCGCGGCGACCCGGATCGCGGCGCGCCGACGCCCCAGCGCGCGCACCCGGGCGCGCAACTCCTCGATCTCGAAGGGTTTGGTCACGTAATCGTCCGCCCCTGCGTCCAGCCCGGCGACCCGGTCCTCGAGCCCGTCGCGGGCCGTGAGCGCCAGCACCGGAAGCGCCGCGCCGCGCGCACGCAATTCGCGGATGATGTCCAGCCCGCTGCGGCCCGGCAGGTTGATGTCGATGATCGCCAGATCGGCCCCCTCGCGCGCAAGGAACGCAGCACCTTCGCGGCCGCAGGCCAGCCAGTCGACGGCGTGGCCATCGGTCTGCAGCGCCTGCGCCAGGGCGCGGGCCAGCATGGCATTGTCCTCGATCAGCACGATCCGCATCGCTATTCCCGCATCATCCGCCGCCGCCCGTCGCGGCCAAAGCGCGAAAAACGGCATTTGACAGCTTATCGACAGTATTGCTTCATATAAAGCACGGCGCATCGCAGCCAGCCAATTTCCCGCGGGTCCTGCGGACCTGCGGCACATGCGGCTCCGGCGGCGGATGTACATGCCAATGGGAGGAGACAGACATGACCGACATCACCCGCTTCACGCGGCGCGCCGCGCTTGGCGCTGCCGCCATGGCCGCGGCGACCATTGCCCTGCCGGGCGCGGCCCAGGCGCAATACGATTTCTCGGGCCAGACCGTTGAATGGATCATTCCGTTCGGAACGGGGGGCGGCTCGGACACCTGGGCGCGGTTCAACGCGCCGTTCCTGTCGCGGCATCTGCCCGGCAACCCCACCGTGGCGGTGGTGAACGAACCCGGCGGCGGCTCTACCCGCGGCGCCAACCTGTTCGCGACCCGCGCACAGGCCGACGGGCTGACCATCCTGGGCACCTCGGGGTCGACGCAGTTCCCCTACCTGCTGGGGGATCCGCGCGTACGCTATGAGTATCAGGACTGGTCGGTGGTGATGGTCGGCCCCACCGGCGGGGTGGCCTATGCCTCGCCCTCGACCGGCATTTCCTCGGTCGAGGAAATCGGCGATCTGGTCGGCCAGCGGCTGACCTATGCGAGCCAGGGCGCGACCTCGCTCGATCTGGTGCCGATGCTGGCCTTCCGGCTGCTGGGGCTGGATGTGCACTATGTCTTCGGCTTCGGCGGGCGCGGCGATGGCCGCCTAGCCTTCGAGCGCGGCGAGGTCAACATCGACTACCAGACATCTTCGGCCTTCATCAACAACGTGACGCCGCTGGTCGAGGCAGGCGAGGCGATCCCGCTGATGAGTTGGGGCGTGCTGGACGAGGACGGCAACCCGCAGCGCGACCCGACCTTCCCGGACCTGCCAATCCTGGAAGAGGTCTACGAGATGGTGCATGGCGAGGCCCCCTCGGGTGACCTGTATGACGCCTACAAGGCGTTCAACACCGCCGGGTTCGCCGCGCAGAAGATGGTCGTGCTGCCCGAAGGTGCCTCGGACGAATTGGTCGAGGTCTATCGCCAGGCGTGGCGCGATGTCTTCGCCGACCCCGAGTATCAGGAAACCTATGCCGCCGCGCTTGGCGCCTATGGTCAGGTGACCGACGGCGGCGCCGATGCACTGTTCCGGGCCGGCACCACCATCGACCCCGAGGTGCGCGCCATGGTCGTGCAGATCCTGTCGGACGAATACAACGTCCGGCTGGGCGACTAACCGCCCCGGCGTGAACCACTGACAGGTCCCGGCCACCGCGCCGGGGCCTGCCTTCGCATCTGCCTTCGCATCTGCGCGTAACCGCCCGCCGCGCCCGCGCGCGCCCCGCGCAAGGGACCGGCCGGCCCGGCTGACGGGGTCCGCCATGACCGACATCTTTCTTAGCGCCCTGACCGACATCCTGACGTTCCAGCACATCGGATACATGTTGCTGGGGGTGGTCGTCGGCCTGATGATAGGCGTGTTTCCCGGGCTGGGCGGGATCGCCGGGCTGTCGCTGGTGCTGCCCTTCCTCTACGGCATCGACACCACCAGCGCACTGGCGCTGCTGATCGGGCTGATCGCGGTCATTCCCACATCGGACACCTTTGCCAGCGTGCTGATGGGCATACCAGGCTCATCGGCCAGCCAGGCGACGGTGCTGGACGGTTTTCCCATGTCGCGCAACGGCGAGGCCGCGCGCGCGCTGTCAGCGGCGTTCTTTGCCTCGCTGGTCGGCGGGATCATCGGCGCGATCATCCTGACGGGCTTCGTGCTGGTGGCGCGGCCGGTGATCCTGTCGTTCAGTTCGGCCGAACTGTTCATGCTGTCGGTCTTCGGGCTGTCCATGGTCGGCGTGCTGGCGGGCAAGAGCCTGGTCAAGGGGCTGGCGGCCTGCGGGATCGGGCTGGTGATCGGATCTGTCGGCGGGGCACCGGCCACCGGCGAGTTCCGCATGGTTTACGGGGTGGACTATCTCTATGACGGGATCCCGCTGGTGATCATCGGGCTGGGCCTGTTTGCGGTGCCCGAAATCGTGGACCTGCTCCGCCGCGACCGCTCCATCGCCGGGGACAAGGGGTTGGGATCGGGCTGGTTCGCGGGCATCCGTGACGTGATCCGCAACTGGTGGTTGACGCTGCGCTGTTCCTCCATCGGCGCGCTGATCGGCGCCATTCCCGGGCTGGGCGGGACGGTGGTGGACTGGATCGCCTATGGCCACGCGGTGCAATCGACCAAGGACAACCCGCGCTTCGGCCAGGGCGATGTGCGCGGGGTGATCGCCCCCGAAAGCGCCAACAACGCCAAGGAAGGCGGCGGGCTTCTGCCGACGCTGCTGTTCGGCATTCCCGGCGGCGGCGCCATGGCGATCTTTCTGGGCGGCATGGTGCTGCTGGGCATCCAGCCGGGGCCGTCGATGGTGGGCAGCAACCTTGACCTGACATACACGATCGTCTGGTCGCTGGCACTGGCCAATGTGTTCGGCGCGGGGCTGTGCATCCTGCTGGCGGTGCCGATTTCGCGGCTCACGCTGATCCCGTTCAAGCTGCTGGCGCCCTTCATGATCGTGGTGATCTGCTTCGCCTCGTTCCAGGCGACGCGGATCCTCGAGGACATGCTGGCGCTGCTGGTGCTGGGCCTGCTGGGCATCTACATGCGCCGTTTCGGCTGGCCGCGCCCGGCGCTGCTGATCGGCTTCGTGCTGGCCACGCAAGCCGAGACCTACCTCTATCAGGCTGTCCAGTTCTATGGCTGGGAGTTCCTGACCCGGACCGGCGTGCTGATCATCATCGGCCTGACGGCGGTGTCGATCTGGCTGGGCATGCGCGCCAAGGTGAGTTCGAGTTCGCGCGACGAATTGCTGGCCGAGGAAGCCGCGCACGCATCGGGTCTGACCGAGAACATCCGCGCGCGCTGGCCGCAACTGGTCTTTGCCGGGCTGATGCTCGCGGGCTTTGCGCTGGCGGTGCAGGACGCGCTGCGCCAGTCCTTTCTGGGGCAGGTGTTCCCGCTGATGATGGCGCTGGCGGGCGGGTTCTTCACGCTGGTGCTGATCGGCTTGCTGGCCTTCGGGCGCCTTGGCACCGCCGCCGCCGTGGACGCCGAGGCCGGGATCGGCACCGACGAGGAAGCGCCCGAACGCTCGATGCTGGCAAGCCTGTTCTGGCTGGCGGCGCTGGTGGCACTGACCTGGGTTACCGGCTTCTTCATCGCGCTGGTGGTGTTCTTCATCGTCTTCCTGCAGGTCCGTGCGCGGGCCAGCTGGCTGATGACCGCGATCCTGACCGCCGGAGCGGCGGGCTTCGTGCTGACACTCGCGTATGCGCTGAACATGCGCTTTCCGGGCGGGCTTTTGCAGGATCTCTATCGCCTGCCCTGGCCCTTCAGCTGACGAAAGGCGTGCCATGACCCAGACCGCGATTCCCTTCCTGCTGATGCGCGGGGGCACCTCGCGCGGGCTGTATTTCGACCGCGCCGACCTGCCCGATGACCGCGCGACACTGGCCGCCGTCCTGAATGCCGCCATGGGCGCGGGTCAGCCGGTGAATGCCGACGGGATGGGCGGCGGGCAGGTGGTCACGAACAAGGTCGCCATGCTGTCCCCCGGAAGCGATGGCTGGGCGGATGTGGATTACTTCTTCGCCCAGGTTTCGCCCACCACGGCGCTGGACGTGGATTTCCGCCCGACCTGCGGCAACATCCTCTCGGGCGTGGGGGCGGCGGCGCTGGAAATGGGGATCGCCCGGCCCGCGGGCGATGAAACCCGGCTGCGCATCCGCGCCGTCAACACCGGCGCGCGGGTCGAGGCCGTGGTGCAGACCCCCGGCGGGCGTGTCCGCTACGAGGGCACGGCCGCGATCGACGGCATCCCTGGCACAGCCGCGCCCGTGCATCTGAACTTCATGGATACGGTAGGCACGCTTTGCGGCGCGATGCTGCCCACAGGCCACGCCCGCGAGGAGATCGACGGGGTGGCTGTCACGCTGATCGACGTGACCATGCCGATGATGATCGCGCGCGCTGCGGACCTCGGGCTGACGGGGGACGAAAGCAAGGCCGCCATCGACGGCAATGCGGCCCTGCTGGCGCGGATCGAGGCGCTGAGGATCGAGGCCGGGCGCCGCATGGGGCTGGGGGATGTGACGGCCTCGGTCACGCCGAAGGTGGGGCTGCTGGCGCCGCCGCGCGGCGCCGGTGGTGCGGTGGCGGCGCGGTATCTCACCCCGCACGCCTGCCATCCGACCATGGCGGTCTCGGGCGGGCAGTGCATTGCGGCCTGCGCGCTGCTGCCGGGGTCCGTGGCCGAAGGGCTGGCGATTGCACCAGAGGCGGGACCGGCAAACATGCGGATCGAGCATCCGATGGGGCACATGGACGTACTGATGGATTTCGCCCGCAGCGGGACTGCGCTGGACCTGCGCAGCGCGGGCGTGCTGCGCACCGCGCGGCTGATCGCGCGCGGCGAGGTGATGATCCCGGTGTCGGTCTGGGACGGGACCGTCTGACCGAACCATACGCGCCCACCGGGGCCGGCCCTGCGGACAGAGACGATGCGCGACCTGCGGCGGGCTGTCAGCAGCGCGCGGAGCACCGGAAAAAAGTGTTCTTTTTTTGTTCTTGACATCGCGACGCCGCGATGGGAACATTTGTGAACACTGCAGGAGGTGCCCATGCTGACCGAACTTGCGTCCATCGTTGCCCGCAACCGCCGCCATCTGATCGAGGATCTGGCCGGGGCCTGCGCGCTGATCGTGCTGCTGGTCGGGGGGCTGCATCTGCCGCTGCTGTTCTGATCTGCCCCGGTCCGGTATCGGGTCCGTATCGGGTTCCGCTCCGGCCGCGCCTGTCCCGCGCTGCCTGAAGGGTCGCCTGATCATCCGCCTGTTGACACCCGTGCCCTGGACCACACTTGCCGCCGCCCGTGCCCGGCACGCGCGGCGGTTTCTTTTTGCCTGCCGGTGTTCGGGCGCGAATCCGAAAAGGCGCGGACGGGTCACCGGTTTGCGGTCGCGCGCATGCGGTGCATCCGGCGATGGCAGACCCTCGCACGGCATGCGTGCCCCGCCCCGCAAGCTATGCGAACCGCGGCCAGGGTGATATGGTCCGGGATGCGTGCCGATATCTTGCCCGCTCGCCCCCATCTTTGCGCCGCATTGACCGGGCAGGGTCACGGGCAGTCCCGCCCTTGCGCACCCTGGCCCCGCCGTTCCGGCCAGGTGCATCCGCAAGGACAGGCGCCGCCACAGCAGGAGCACCATCGATGAAGAATTTCGCCCATTACCTCAAGGCCGAGATCGCGGACCTCGAATCAGAACTGCGCGCCAGCGTCACCTATCGCCGGATCGCCGAAGCCAAGCGACTGCTTGCGCTTTATGAAGACGCCCCCGAATCAGGGACCGATATGGGGTCGGACACGCAGGCCGAAGCCCCCGCATCCGCCGCCGAAAGCGGCGCGGAAGACGCCGAAGAAGAAGCCGCCAGTCGACGCAGCCCCGCTGACAAGGACCCACCCGAAGGCCCGTTCGAGTCCCGCGTTCCGGTGACCCTGTCTGCCGTAGCCGCGGCCCCGGACGCGCCCGCGGCGCCACCGGCAGCGGAATCCGCACCGGAGAGCGCACCGACGCAGACTGATCCGCGCATTGACGCGACCGCCCCGGTCACGCCCCCCCCCGAAACCGGCGCCCCCGCTGCGGAAACCCCGGAGCGGGTCAACATGGACACTGTTACGGAAGGTCCGGATGCCGACGCCCCGGGCGCGCCGGAAGCCGGGGCCGACGCCGACAACGCAGGCGAAGGCGATACCAAACCTGACGCGGACGGGACCGACCCGGCATCCCCACGGCCCAGCATGTCCCGCTTCCGCTGGTAAGCCAGGTTCAGCGCTGGTCCACGCGCAAATGAATGCCGGTCCCCGAGCGCACCGTCAGATGCGCCACGGGGACCGGCGCCGGGCCATCCGGTGCGAACCGTAAGCGGCGCAGCAGCGTGGCGAGAATCAGCACCGCCTCGGCCATGGCGAACCCGGCACCGGTGCAGACGCGCGGTCCGGCCGAAAAGGGCAGATACCCGTCACGGGCCTGCGCGCGGGTGTCCGGCTCCTGCCAGCGGGCGGGGCGGAACGCATGCGGATCGGGCCAGATGCGTTCATTGCGGCCCATGTGCCACGGGCTGACGATCACCTGCGCGCCGGGCGGCACGTCCCGGCCCCGGAAGCGCGCGCGCCGCGCGGCCTCGCGCACCAGCATCGGCACAGGCGGGTAGAGCCGCAGCGTCTCGCGGAAGGCATCGCGGGTGCGCGGCAGTTTCGACAGCACGCCGAAATCCGGCGCCGCGCCGCTGTCCAGCCAGGGGTCCAGCACCCCCGCCTCGGCGGCAAGGTCGTCCTGCACCTGCGGGTGCGTGGCCAGCAGATACAGCGCCCAGGCCAGCGCAGAGGCGCTGGTTTCGTGCCCGGCCAGAAAGAAGATCGCCACCTGGTCCACCATCTCGGCGGTGTCGAAGCGGTCCCCGGTTTCGGGGTCGGTGGTGGTCATGATCTTGGTGGCCAGATCGTCCGGCGCCGTCCCGTCGGCAATCGCCTGCGCGCGCGCCGCTGTCATCCCGGTGATCAGCGCGCGGATGCGCCGGGCGGTGGCGCGGGCGCGGCGGGAATGCAGGCGCGGCACCCAGCGCGGCAGGGGCAGCAGCGCGCCCAGGTTCATGAGCGGCTGCGCGGCCTGATGGGCGCGGAACTCGGCATAGACAGCGGCAGCGGCCGCATCCTCGATCGGCACGGAAAACAGCGTGCGGAAGATCACATCCGCCGCCGCATGGCTCATCGCCGCTTCGGCGTCCAGCGGGCCGGGGGCGATGCGCCCGGCACTGGCCTGCGCGGCGGCCCACATCGCCGGGAAGGTGTCGCGCAACCGCCCGCCCTCGAACGCCGGGTCGATCATCCGGCGCTGGCGCGCCCATGTGGCGCCATTGGTCAGGAACACCGAATTGCCCAGCAGCAGCCGCAACCCTTCGGCCACGCGGGCGGATTTGGGGAAGTCCTGCGGGCGTTCCTGCAACACCAGCCGCACCAGATCCGGTTCGTTGACCATGAAGGAGCGCAGGAAGGGCAGCCGGAATTCGGCCATCCGCGCGCGGTAGAGCTTTGCCGGTTGCGTGGACAGGATATCGCGCCGGAACATGGCCACATGTCGCCACAGCGGCACGCGGTCCGGGCGGTGGTCCGGCATCGGCGGGCGGGTCATGCGGCCTGCCTGGGTTCGGGGTCGCGGGCGGTGAAGCGGTTGTAGCTTGTGTGAGTCGCACTGACCGAGGGCTTGCGCCCCCCGAACCGCGCCGCCAGTGTCTGCGGCCCGGCAGTGATGCGGAAATAGTCATAGTCCCCCGGCCGATCGAAGGCGCAGAGATACTGGAAATGCAGCCGGAAATAGCGGCGGCGGTATTTGGCGAAGGTCTCGGGGCTCAGCGTCTGGCGGAACGCGGCCGAGATCACCAGCGGCCAGCGCTTGCCCGTTTCAGGCGCGGCGCCGCTGCAGCTGACGGGATCACACAGCGCATAGGTGCAGCCGTCGCCCGGCGCGGTCACGTCCAGCCAGAACAGTTCCGGGCGCTGGCTGAGGTAATGCAGGTCGGCGCGCAGCCGCGTGGCCTCGGGCAGATAGGATTGCATCGGCACCGCATGGCCCAGCGACAGGAAGGCCAGCGCCGCCCGCCCGCGCGCCGCTGCCCCCTGCCGGATCACATCGGCCAGCACCGACACCCCCAGATGCACGCCCGAGGAATGGCCCACCACCAGCACCTCGTCCACGTCCGGGTCGGCCAGTGCCTCGGCGATAAGGTGGGTGAATTCGGCCAGCCGGGCCTCGAGCTCGGGCGGGTTGCGGCCCCGGTGGCGGGCGGTGAAGCTGAAATCCAGCAGCAGGTAATAGACGAAGAACCGCCCGTCCAGCCGCCGGAACGCGCGCAGGATCGGCGGCACCACACCCAGCCCCAGCAGATACGCCGCCCAGCCCGGCAGCACGAACGCCAACCCCCAGCCCAGCGCCCAGGCCACCCCCAGCGCCAGCACCAGTTGCCCCAGCAACATCACCACCGGATACATGGCCGCGATGCCGGGTGCCGCGCGCAGCCGGAACAGCCGGAAGATCGCGCCGGTGGAGATATAGGTCCAGGCCGTGCGCGCCAGCAGCCAGTAGGTCGCCGCCACCCCGGCCTGCATGGAATCGCGCACGATATCCGCCCATTCCAGGATGCGGATCTCGGCGCGGCTGGTGGCGCCTTCCATCCCGGCCTCGACCCGCCAGCCATAGGGGCCATCGTCCTTGAGCGGTCTCTGCCGCAGCATGTAGCCGGAAATCGCCGCCTGTGCGGCGCCTTCGGTGCGGTAAAGCTCGCGATACCGGCGCGGCGGGAACGGGTCGTAGCCGGGGATGTAGAACACCCGCCGCTCACGCACGCTTTGCCCGCTCTCCGCGCCCATCGTCTGCACCTTGCTTCGCTTTCGCTCGCGCGCAGGGTAGCGCCGAAAGCGGGCGGAAATAAGCCCCGCGGATGCCGCGCGTCAGGCGCTGAGCGCCGCCGCCGGGCCGCGGCGGCGCGCGCGCGCGAACGCCCGCACCGCCGCGCCGAACGCCCGAAACAGCGGGCGCGAGACCGGATCCTGCGCCGCGTTCCATTCGGGGTGCCACTGCACCGACAGCGTGAAGCCCGGCGCGTCGCGCACGAACAGCGCCTCGGGCGTGTCATCGGGCGCCCAGCCGTCGATGACGATCCGCGCGCCGGGGGTCTTGACCCCCTGACCATGCAAAGTGTTGGTCATCACCTCCGCCGCGCCCAGAAGCCGGTGGAACACGCCGTCCTCGGTGAAACGGACCTTGTGGCGCAGGGCGAATTTCTCCTCAAGCGTGCCGTCGGGCGGCATGCGGTGGTTCATGCGGCCCGGCAGGTCGCGGATTTCGGGGTAGAGCGTGCCGCCCATGGCCACGTTGACCTCCTGAAACCCACGGCAGACGCCGAAGAAGGGCTGCCCGCGCTCCACGCAGGCGCGCACCAGCGGCAGCGCCACCGCGTCGCGGCTCCGGTCAAAGGCGCCGTGGGCGGGGGTCTCGGCCTCGCCATACTCCTCGGGGTGGACATTGGGACGACCGCCGGTCAGCAGGAACCCGTCGCAGACCTCCAGCAGCTCGGCCACACTGACCAGGCGCGGGTCCGAGGGAATGACCACTGGCAGGCAGCCCGCAACCTCGGCCACGGCCTCGGAGTTCATGGACCCTCCGGCATGGGCCGGATACTGGTCGTTTATCAGGTAACTGTTGCCGATGATCCCGACCACGGGGCGGTGCATGCGCGAACTCTCCTGAAGCCTTGCCCGCAACATAAGCCCCCGCGCCGCCGCGGTCGAGACCGCATGACCCCCGCCTTGCGCCAAGGCCGCCAAGCGCCCATATCCTGACCAAACCCCAAACGCAGGAGCCACCATGCCCGCCGAGCGCGCAGCCCATTGGGAACAGGTCTATGCGGCCCGCAGCGATACGGCCCTGACATGGCACCAGGACGCCCCCCGCCCCTCGCTGGACATCATCGCCGCGCATGTCGGCCCGGGCGCCGCGGTGATCGATGTGGGCGGCGGCACCTCGCGGCTGGTGGATGCGCTGCGCGCACAGGGTCTGGGCCCGGTGACGGTGCTGGACCTCAGCGCAGCGGCCCTGGCCACATCCCAGAACCGGCTGGGCGCCCATGCCCGGGACGTCACCTGGATCACCGCCGATATCACCGCCTGGGCGCCCCCGGGCCAGTACGCGCTCTGGCATGACCGGGCGGTGCTCCACTTCCTCACCGAAGAAAGGGACCGCGCCGCCTATCTGCAGCGGATGGACGCGGCGCTGGCCCGGGACGGCACGGCCGTTCTGTCGACCTTCGCCGATGACGGCCCGGAGCGCTGTTCCAACCTTCCGGTGGTCCGCTACACGCCGGAAACCCTGGCCGGGATGCTCGACCGCCACCTGCCCGGCCGCTTCACACTGACCGAAGGGCGCCGCCACACGCATGTCACCCCGAAGGGCAATACCCAGAACTTCCAGACCGCGGTCTTCCGGCGCCGGTCCGCCTGACCGGCTCAGGCCTCGGCCGCAAGACCCGCCGCCGCCGCGCCCGCCAGCGCCGCCTCGGCATCATTGTCCGAGGTGTCGCCCGTCACCCCGATGGCCCCGATCACCGCGCCATCCTTGTCACGCAGCAGCACGCCACCGGGCACCGGCACCACCTTGCCGCCATAGATGCCGTTGACGGCGGCCATGAAATAAGCTTGTGCCTCGGCCCTGGCCATCTGCGCCCGGCCGCCCATGCCCAGCATCACCGCTCCGTATGCCTTGCCCTCGGCAATCGCGAACCGGCCCGGCGCGGCGCCGTCCTCGCGCTCGAAGGCCAGCACATGGCCGCCGGCATCCAGCACCACCACCGACAGCGGCTTCAGCCCCATCGCGCGCCCCTGCGCCCGCGCGCCCGCAATGATCGCGCGCGCCTGTTCCAGCGTCACACCCATCCCTTTCCCCTTCATCTTGCCTGAAATACTCCGGGGGGAGTCGCAGCCCTGCTGCGACGGGGGGCCGCGCCCCCCCCCCCCCCCCCCCAACACAAACCCCCCCGGCACCAGCGCCCCCCCCCCCCCCC